>VGZV01000009.1 GCA_016872385.1 SAR202 cluster bacterium
TGAGTCCTTCGGCTGAAGGACGAAGGGTCTAAAATGCCAGGATTTTAGATTCTTCGTCCCGATGCAATCGGGACTCAGAATGACATTTTGGGCAAAGCCATACTTCATGCATGGCTAGCTACGACTTGATTCTCTGAAGCAGGCATAGTCCTGGCGTCAAGTATATAATCCCCGTTCTAACAATCTCTCCCCTCACTGGAACCTGACTCCATAACCCCCCGAAGCTGAAATCCGCCCTCGCATCGGGGAGCAAGGCCCCATCATCTGGGCCCAGTTCAGGCACAACAACACCCTTGCACCAGCGTACACGGTGGCATAAGCTGTGGAGCTGTAGGCATGACTACTATTGAGGAAATCAAGGAAGCGGTAGCCCAACTCTCCTCCGACGACCTGGCTGTCTTCCGCACCTGGTTCGCTGAGTTTGACTGGCAGGTCTGGGATGAGCAACTGGAACGAGATGTGGCTTCTGGGCGTCTGGATATCTTAGCTGACGAAGCGCTCCAAGACTTCAGCCAGGGCCGCACCAACCCCCTGTGAGGCACAGAGCAACGCCACGTTTCTGGCGTAGCTAGCATCAGCTACCCGTTGAAATCCAACGCTTGGCAGACCGATGCTACGGATTGCTGAGGCAAGAGCCGCGGCACCCCTCTTTGCAGTTCAAGAAAATGGGGCGATTCTGGTCAATCCGCGTGGGGCTACATTACCGAGCTTTGGCGGTGGAGCAAGAAGGGGAGTTACTCTGGTTCTGGATTGGGTCACACGCAGAGTACGACGAACTTCTGAGGCGGATGTAAGGCGGCGTCCCATTGACGGCTACCATGACTCCCGAAGCTGAAATTTGCCGCCGCATCCAGTCCCAGGGGGCCATCACCCTCGCTGAGTTCATGGACGTGGCCCTGTTCTGGCCTCGGGGCGGCTACTACCTGTCCCGCAACCCCATTGGCCCCTCCGGCGACTACTACACCAGCCCGTTAGTCCATCCCGCTTTTGGCGCGCTGCTGGCGGTGCAGCTTTACCAGATGTGGCTGCTGCTGGACCGGCCCAACCCCTTCACCGTGGCGGAGCCGGGCGCAGGCGGCGGCCAGCTTTGCCGGGACATCCTCGCCGCTGCGCAGCAACTGCCTGCCGCCTTTGGCCGCAGTCTGCGCTACGTCTGCCTGGACCGTCGGATGGACAATGGGCAGGACAGTGTCCTGATCAATGTCCAGGGCTTTCCGTCAGTTACTCGCCTTACTTCTGATGGCATCCCCCTGCGTCATCTCAAGGGTTGCATCTTATCCAACGAGTTGCTGGATGCCTTTCCGGTGCACCAGGTGACCTGCCAGCAAGGCAAGCTGCGGGAAAATTATGTAACCCTGCAAGGTGACGCTCTGGCAATTATTGCTGGCGAGCCTTCCACCTCCCGCCTGGCAACCCGGCTGTCCGAGTTAGGCATCGCGCTGGCTGAGGGCCAGATTGCTGAAATCAACCTGGGGCTGGAGGACTGGGCTAGCCAGGGCGCCGCCGCTCTGGACGCCGGGTTTGTGCTGACCATTGACTACGGGCATCCGGCGCAAGAGCTTTATTCCGCGGAGCGGCGGCCCCGGGGCACGCTGGTGACTTACTACCAGCACGTCCAGACCGACGCTCCCCTGCGGCGCATTGGGCATCAGGACATCACCGCCCAGGTGGACTTCACCTCGGTAGTCAATGCCGGACGCCGAGCCGGTTTGCAGCCGCTGGGCTTCACCACCCAGGGCCAGTTCCTGGAAAACCTGGGGCTGGGGGATTTCCAGCGCCGCCTTGCCTCGCTGGGCTTGCCCCGGCAGGAGTTGCGGGCCAGCCAGGCCGGGCTGGCGGCCTTGGCCGGACCTGGCGGCCTGGGGGGCTTCAAGGCGCTAGTTCAGGGCAAGAACGTGGGGCAGCCGGAACTGTGGGGATTTACTCCGGCAGACACCGCGCGGGAGTTGGTTGAGGACCTGCCTGTGCCGATGTTGACGCCCCGGCATTTGCGGCTGGCCGGCGGGGGATGGACTCAGGCGGCATAAAGACTTTGACATCAGTTCGTGTTTAATACACAATTACCTATGTCTGTCAGCAGTTTATCTATCAGCCCCACCGTAGACCACGTCCAGGACCATTCAGTTGTGTCGTCCAACCGGTGGTGGTAAGGATTTCTGAGGTATGAGACTACTCCCACAAGCATGTTTCGGAAGGCAATTCTTACCGCCTTGTCACTGCTTATCGAAAGCATAGGATTGTCCGGATTCGTTAGCTTATTTACCAGATTCTCCCCTTGTCGTTCAGAGGAGTTAGGAATTGCTTTGGCTAAAACTTCAATGGGCGGGCGGCTCCGGATACGACTCTCAAGAATCGTGGTTGCTTCCCTAACTACTCTGTCGTAATTACCTGGAGCATTGAGAAGGTCTGCACATCGCTTGCGTAATTCCTCGGCTTTACCCAAAATGTCATTCTGAGTCCCGATGCAATCGGGACTCAGGGTGACAATAATTGTATGCAAAACGTTACTGACTATCGAAATCCATACTTTTTGGGCAAGGCCGTAATTCCTCAAGAAACTCGGTTGGGTTTGGCAATTGGGATAACTCGGATTGGCTTGTTGGAGGGTCTGTAACCCTTTGTAACTCACCACGCCTGTGTGCCTTTTCAAGCTCATTCTTTTGGTGAACTGCATTAGTATATTCACCAAATAGGCGCAGGAAGTCTTCAAGTACATGAATCATTTGTGTTTTATCAAACTGATGACGCATATATTTATGATATGGGGAATTCTCCCTCACCCAGTCCCCGTGCGCAGGTCAATCTGCTCCGCCACGGGCTTCATGCTTTCCACCACAAAGGCAATGTGAGCATCCAAGTCCAGCCCCAGCTCCGCCGCGCCTTTGATGATATCCTCCCGGTTCACGTCCCGGGCAAAGGCTTTGTCCTTCATCTTGCGCCGCACCGACTGGGGCGTCACCTCGTCCAGGTTCCTGGAGGGCCGCACCAGGGCCACGGCGCGGATGAAGCCGGAAAGCTCGTCCACGGCGTACAGGGTGTGCTCCATTAACGATTGGCGGGGGATGCCGGTGTGGTCGCCGTGGGTCAGTACTGCCCGGACAATGTCCTCAGGGTAGCCGTGCTGCCGCAGCAAGTCCGCCCCAAAGGTGGGATGGGACTCTGGGGTGGGGCAAATCTCCCAGTCAAAGTCGTGCAGCAGCCCGGCAATGCCCCAGCGGTGCTCATCCTCGCCGTGTTTGCGGGCGTACCCGCGCATAGCCGCCTCCACGGTGAACAGATGCTTCATCAGCATGTCGGTCTTCACGTGGCGGCGGATGAACTCCAGCGTCTGGTCCCTATCCATCACGTCCATCAGAGTCCTCCTCCAAATCCGCTTCCGCTCTTGGTTCGACAGGCTCACCATGAGCGGAGCCAAACTGTTCGCCATGAGCTGAACCAGGCCGCTCGTCCTGAGCTTGTCGAAGGACGGGTGCGGGCAGCGGATTGGAGGCAGTGCCAATAACCCGTGGCTGGCAGCGCACCGCCGTGACCAGAAACCCGCTGTGGGCCACCATGCGGTGGGCGGGCCGCACGCTGCGCTCGGTGACTTGCCAGGAACGCAGCAGCGTCTCCACCGTCTCGATGAGTTGGAACCGCCCGTCCTTTTGCAAGGCCAAGACCAACTGGTGCACCTGGAGGATGGTAGGCAAAAAGCTGAGTAGGATGCCGCCCATGACCAGGGCGTCTCCGGCGTGGGCTGCCACCTGCCACGGCTCCGGCACGTCCAGCACGATGCGGTCCACCTGTTTCTCGGCAATGCCTTGGTAGATGTCGCCAATTTTAACTGTGTGGTTGGAGGCATCGGCCACCAATCGCTGGATGTTCTTGACGGCGCGAGGCGCCACCGACTCCTCAATTTCGTAGGTGATAACCCGGCCCGCCGGGCCCACGGCCCGCAGCAGCGCCGCCGTCAGCGAGCCGGAACCCAGGCCGCCCTCCACCACTGTGGCGCCGGGGAAAATGTCCGCCAGGGTTATGATGTTGCCCAGGTCCTTGGGGTAGATAATCTGCGGGCCGCGCGGCATCTCCCGCACCACGTCGCCCAGGGTAGGCCGTACTGCCAGCAGGGTGTGGCCCCGGTCGGTGCGGTACCAGCCGCCCACGCTGTGCTCCAGCAGCAGATTGTGAGGCAGCCGCCCCAGGTGGCTGTGAAATATCTGGTCAGGGGCCAGGGTAAGCATGTACCGGCGTGCCTTGCGGTCAATAAGCAAGGCCAGGTCGCCCTGGTGGAACAGGTTCTTGTCAGGGGCAGGAGTGGTCATGCTTTAACTGAAGGGGGCCTGCTCCCTTCCATGTAGTGCGTGTGCTTTTCCGAGTAGGGATCCAGGGCCGGAAAGAATACCATGATGCGGGCATCCTGGGCGCTGACAATTTTGAAGCCGTGGGCTACGCCGGGCGGCACTACCACCGTGTGGTCCTTCCCCACGGTGTAGGTCTCTCCGGCGATGCTCACCTCCAGGGCGCCCTCCATAACTACGATAATCTCGTCCACGTTGTGAGTGTGTATGGGCGCTCCCGCCCCGGTCCGGGCGGTGCTGATGTTGAAGGTGCTGGTCACGCCCTGGGCGGCTCCGGCAATGTCCCACTTGCGGTAGCCGGGTCGCCAGGGCACTTCCGGGGCCTGGTGGTGGTCAATAATGGGCATAAACAACTCCCGGTGTTATAACTGGGCTGCCGTGTGCCTCGCTATTTTACGATATTGGGCCGTGGACAGAAACATGCTGCTGCCAGTATACGGATAGCGGGGGCGGCGCAGGGGCGCTGCTTGCTGCGTCCCACATTGTTAGGGGTGAGGCTGGCCTCGCCCCAACTGATTTGTCGAAGCAAGAGACGTCACGCTATAAGCCTGATGCTGCGATACTGCTCAGTAGTCTATAATAACCCCATGCAGCTGAACGTAAGATTCTTTGCCCTGTACCGGGAACGGGCCGGCCGGAGCACGGACACGGTGCAGCTTCCGGAGGAGGCCACGGTGGCTGACCTGGTCCGGGAGGTGCGCCGCCGGTTCCCCCGGCTGGCCCCGCCCGGGGTCAATATCGTGGTGGCAGTCAACACCGAATATGCCTCTTCCGATAAGAAGCTGCGCCCTGGCGACGAGATTTGCCTTATCCCGCCGGTCAGCGGAGGTTAGCGCGTGATAAAAGCGGGCATGATTGAAATAACTGACCTGCCCCTGGAACCGGAGAAAATCACCGCCCAGGTCTGCAAGGACACCAACGGCGCGGTGGTAACTTTCCTGGGGACCACCCGCCTCTACTCCGAGGGCAAAAAGGTGGTGCGCCTTGAGTACGAGGCCTACGAAAGCATGGCCTGCAAAAAGCTGGCTGAAATTTGCCAGGAAATCAAAGCCGAGTTCGGTGTGGAAGACATCGCCATTGCCCACCGCACCGGCGTGGTGGACATTGGGCAAATTAGCCTGGTGGTGGCGGTGGCTTCGCCCCACCGCAAAGAGGCTTTCCTGGCCTGTCACGAGATTGTTAACCGGCTGAAAGAGACCGTTCCCATTTGGAAGAAGGAGTTCTTTGAGGACGGCTCCCGGTGGGTGGCCTGCGACGACCACCAGTTTAACCCCCAAGGACATAAGCACTAAATTCCCCGGGGAGCTGGAGCGGAAGGCAGGATGCTGGCCAACAGGAAATCCTCCCAACCTCCCTTTGCAAAAATCCCCCCAACCCCCCTTTAAAAAGGGGGGCGCAGGGAGGATTTCTCATTCGAGCAGCCGCTCTTGGACTGGCCTTCGCCTCGTTGTTCCTGGCCCTGCCTCTCTCCCGCCCAGTCCACGCCGCGCCCGTTTCCCTGACCCTCTGCCGCGCCCAGGTAACTCCCTGTCAGCAGGAAATGAAATTGCTGCCCGGCCAGGAAGTAGGCCTGGACCTGGTCTATCAGGACTCCGGCCGGCCGGTGTTGCCCCTGGTAGCCTGGGAACTGCACCTGGATATTGACCCCGCCGCAGCCGTGGAGTTGGTCATTCCCCCTGGGAATGGGCAACCTGTGCAGGAGCAGGGAGACCCAGTACTGGCCCTGGAGGGGTTGCAGTCCCTGGCGAGTCCAGGGGCTGAGGCTGGCGGCCAGTACTTCACCGTGCAAAATCAGTACGATGCCCAGTCCGGTAGGCTGGACTACGCCGTCACTCTGCTGGGCTTCCAGCCGGGGCAGGAGCCTCTTGGGGTTGCACCATTGGCCCACCAGGGTAAGATAGTCCTGGGGCGCATAACTCTGCGGAGTATCGGCAAAGGCGTGGTCGGCTTCAACTTGAAGAACGGCCCTGCCGCCCTGCAAGTAGTGGCCCTGGAGGCATCGGGGGGGCTTGACTACGCTGAAGCAGGATGGCCCAGGCGCTCCGCTGGCGGTGGTGGAGGTGGACCCGGCAGTGCCGCCCGCAACCTTGTCTGGACGTGTGGGCACTCCTTCGAGTGCAAGCAATCACCCTGCGCTGCCGTTGGAACTGTCTTTCTGGGCTGCCGGAGCGGTCCCGACGTGGCGCAGCGGTGCTGCCGCTGCGCCTCTGGCAGTGTTTCACGGCGTGAACCCTGACATAGAAGGGGCTTTTCAAATAGATGACCTCAGCCCAGCGCTTTTGCCTGCGGGACTCTATGACCTTCGGGTGCAACGTCCCGGCTCGTTGGCGGTGCTGGCGGCGGGTATAAAGCTGCCTGCGCTGCCAGGCGCAGAAGTCCACTTCAGACATCCTCCGGCAGGCGACCTGGACGGCGACAACCTGGTGGATGCCGTTGATATCCAGTCCTTGCGCGCCAGCTTTGGGCGGCAAGGCGGGCACGCGGCATTTAACCCGCTGGCGGACTTTAACGGCGATGGGTTGGTGGATGGGCAGGACTTTTCTCTGCTGGCTCGGAACTACCAGAAGCGGGGCGACTAGCTGCTGCTTTTGCCGCACCGGACTGGCCCGAAATCTATACTGAAGCTGAGTAGTGTATCAGTTTGCTTAAGGACTCAACTCGTCACACCGGCCTTCGCCGGTGTCCAGATACAGAATAGATACAATTCTCTACTGGATTCCGGCTTTCGCCGGAATGACGAAGGGCTAATTGATACACTACCTGAAGCTGTTACTCCTTGCGACGCAGGGCTGTTTCATTCTCGGGCTTGGAGGAATACATTGTTGATTGAATTGAGTAGTCCCGATTTTATCGGACGTATCGAAATCAACAGTAACATGGTCTCGATACGTCCCAACACCGTCGGGACTACTCGACCAGCATCTGCTGGAAAATGAAACGACCCTGCCGCGCGACCGTGCTGGCCTTGACAGTCCCTGGGGCCTTTGCTAGCATTCCGGCCACCGGGTTCTGCAATGTTGTTCCCCTTCCGTCCTGATGTTCCCATTCTCCTGCGCCCAGACTTTGTGAAGGGTGACATGACCGGCGACAATACAGGCAACGTAGCGGCCAGCCGCATTGCCAGCCCTGCCCTCCCCGCCATCTTCTCCCGCTACAAGCGATGGGTAGAGCAGGAGCTTGCCTGTGCGGTTCCCGGCACCCCAGGATTTGAACTGCACACCGTCCTGCGCTACCACCTGGGGTGGGTTGACCGCCACGGCACTCCAGCCGCGGAGCCGGTGTCCCAGGGCAAGGCCCTGCGCCCCACTTTATGTCTCTTTGCCTGCGAAGCCCTGGGCGGCGACCCTTCCCGCGCCGGGCCAGCCGCCGCGGCCCTGGAGTTGATTCACAACTTCTCCCTCCTCCATGACGACATTCAAGACCGGGACCTGGAACGCCGCCACCAGGCCACGGCCTGGTCCGTGTGGGGTGAACCCAAAGCCCTGGTGGCAGGCAACGCCATGCAATGCCTGGGCGACCTGGCCATGCTGTCCACTACTCGCTACGGCGTGGCAGCGGAAACCGCCCTCAGCGTGTCCCACCGGCTGACGGAGAGCTACCTGGAGATGATTGAGGGCCAGTGCCTGGACCTGGACTTTGAGTCCCGCACGGCTATAACCACCCAGGACTATCTGCACATGATTGCCTGCAAGACTGGGGCGCTAATCCGCTGTTCCCTGGAGGCAGGCGCCGCCCTGGGTGCTGATGACCCAGCCGCCGCCGCTGCCTTTGCCCGGTTTGGGGTCTATCTGGGCCGGGTGTTCCAGGTGCGGGACGATTATCTGGGCATCTGGGGCGACCAGGGCACTACCGGCAAGGCCGTGGGCAACGACATCCGGCGCCGCAAGAAGTCCTTCCCCGTGGTCTATGGGTTGGAACATGCCGCAGACCTGGCCCGCCGCCGGATGCTGGACATCTACAAACAGGAACAGTTAAGCGAAGCTGACGTGGCGGAAGTGCTGGAAGTGCTGGAAGAGTCAGGCGCTCCCCAGACTTCGCAGCAGCTGACCCTGGAGAACGCGGGCCGGGCCCTTCAAGAGTTGTCTGCCATGACTTTGCCCCCCTGGGCGCGGGCCGAGGCAGAGCAGTTGGTGGACTTCCTGGCCCGGCGCGAGTTCTGAGAGCCTGTGTGTAAAGTATGTACTCATGGTTCGACAAGCTCATCCTTCAGCCGAAGGACTCACCATGAGCGGGCAAAAACCGCTCGCCCTGAGGTTGTCGAAGGGCGCAGAGGAACATATTTCCGGACTTTTAACGCAAGCTCTGAGGCAGAACATGGCGAAAAAGGCAAAACGGCCGGTGGAGCTGTCCCTCCGCCTGGCCTGGTACATGGTAAAGAACCGGCTGCAAAGGCGGCGCAGGTTTCCATTGGTCACTATGCTGGAGCCGCTGGAGATGTGCAACCTGGCCTGCGTGGGCTGCGGGCGTATCCGGGAGTACCGCCCCGTCATTGACCGCATTATGCCGGTGGACGCGGCTCTGGCGGCGGTCAAAGAGTCGGGGGCGCCCATCGTGTCCATCGCCGGCGGTGAGCCTACCATCCATCCCAAAATTGACGAAATCATCAACCAACTGGTGGCGCAGAAATACTTTGTCTATTGCTGCACCAATGCCCTCCTGCTGGAGCGGGTGCTGCCCAAGGTGCCGCCCTCCAAGTATTTTTGTTGGGTTGTGCACCTGGACGGTATGGAGGCCCGGCACGACGAGTCGGTGGCCCGGCAGGGCGTGTTCCAGAAGGCAGTTAAAGGCATAGAGCTGGCCCTGAGCCAGGGCTACCGCGTCTGCACCAACACTACGGTGTTCCGCAACAGCGATGTGGAAGACCTGCGGGAGATGTTCAGGTTTGCCGGAAACCTGGGAGTGGAAGGGTCCATGATCTCTCCAGGCTACGACTTCAAGGACGCCCCGGACCAGGACCTGTTCCTGACGCGCAACGAATCCCGCCGGGTGTTCCGGGACCTGCTGGACCCGGCCAAGACCGCGGGAATGCGCTTTTACAATAACCCCCTGTACCTGAACTTTTTGCGGGGCGGCCGGGAGTACCAGTGCACCGCCTGGTCCAACCCCACCTACACGGTGCTGGGCTGGCGCAAGCCCTGCTATCCCCTGGCGGACAGCCACGCCCAGGACGTCAACGAGTTGTTCCAAGACAGCCTGTGGGAGAAATATGGCGTGGGCAAAGACCCCCGCTGCGCCAACTGCATGATGCACTGCGGCTTTGAGTCCGCCACCATCTTTCAGGCGGTGTCCACCCCCAGGGACTGGGTTACCCTTATCAAGTCCGGGGCTGCCCACAAGGGCGGCCTCAGCGTGGGTTAAGCGGGCCTGGGCTATGCTCATGGTGGTGGCTCCCCTGGAGCAGGAACTGGCGGGCCTGCGGCGCGCCTTGCGGCCCACCCGGTGGGGCGTGCAGCGCCAGCCCCTTTCGGTGCCCCTGGAGATGCACGTGGTGGGTGTAGGCCAGGCCGCCGCCCAGCGAGTCAGCCAACTTCTGGCGGCGTGGCGGCCCAGGCCTGCACCCTTGCGCCACCGGCTGGACGGCCTGGTGCTGCTGGGCTTTGCCGGGGCATTGTCCGATGCTGTGGGCACCGGCGACTTGATTTTGTCCAGCCGCTACTACCGGGAGGGGCTACGGGATTTTGCCCAGCCTGACCTGCGGATGTGGCGGGATGCGGTGGAGGCAATGCGCCAGTCCAACCAGCGGATGTCTCAACTGGACTCGGTCACCGTGGCGCGCCTGGTCACAGCCCCAGAAGAACGGTGTTCGCTGGCGCATCAGTACGGCGCGGCCACCGTGAACATGGAGGACTACTGGTTGGCCCGCGCTGCTGCCGAGGCGGGCGTGCCCTTTCTGTCGGCCCGGGCGGTGCTGGACAATTCCACCCAGCGGCTGCCTGCCTATTTACCGGACCTGGTTGGGTCTTCCAGCCGGGCGGCCCTGGCGCTGGCCTGCAAGCCCTGGCGCGTGCCCGCGGCGTTGAGGATAGCTCGCCAGTCGCAGATAGCCTCGGCAACTCTGGTGCGCTTTGCACTTGCCTTTGAGCGGCATTTGTCCTCTTTAGCCCCCCTTTCGCAAAGGGGGGTTGGGGGGATTTCCGCCCGGATTAACTAACCCTCGGGGAATATGCAAGTCCTGGTTACTGGCGCCACCGGGTTTATTGGCGGCAACCTGGCCCGCCTGTTGGTGGAGCGCGGGTATCGGGTGCGCGCTCTGGTCCGGCCCGGCAGCCGGACCTTAACAATTGACGGGACTCCAGTGGAGACCGTGCCGGGGGACATCCTGGATGGGGACTCGGTGCGGCAGGCAATGGCAGGCTGCCAGGCGGTGTTCCACTGCGCCGCCGCCTACACCTTCTGGGCCGCTGACCCACGAAGCATCTACCGCACCAACGTGGCAGGCACGGCAACTGTCCTGGAGGCGGCGCGGGTGGCCGGGGTGTCCAGGGTGGTCTATACTAGCACCGTCTCGACCATAGGACTGCCCAGCCATGGCCTGGGAGATGAGGACACCCAGGTGACCCCACGCTACCTGGTGGGACACTATAAAAAGTCCAAGTACCAGGCGGAGCAGCTGGCCCTGGCCCAGGCGGCCCAGGGTTCGCCCGTGGTGGTGGTGAATCCCACCACCCCCGTAGGCCCCTGGGATGTGCGCCCTACCCCCACGGGGGGCATGGTGCTGGACTTTTTGCTGGGCCGGATTCCGGCCTACGTGGGCACCGGCATGAACCTGGTGGATGTGGCCGATGTGGCGGAGGGTCATATTCTGGCCTTGGAAAAGGGGCAGCCCGGCCAGCGGTACTTGTTGGGCTGCCGGAACGTAACGCTAAAAGAGATGTTTGCAATGCTCCAGGGGATTACAGGTAAACGAGCGCCGCAATTCAAGGCCCCCTTCTGGCTGGCGCTGGCTGCGGGATACCTGGACAACCTGGTGGAAGGGCAGTTGTTGCGCAGGGAGCCGCGCATACCCCTGGAAGGACTGAAAGTAGCCCGGCAACCCATGTACGTAACTTGCCAAAAGGCTGTCACTCAACTGGGCCTGCCCCAGAGTCCCGTGGAACCTGCCCTGGAACGGGCGGTGCGCTGGTTCACCGATTACGGGTACACGCGAGGCAAGTAGCATAGCTATGGCGGAACTCAAGCGCCATCGCAAAGTCGTCTGGCCCGCCTGGGCTACCCTGGTGGGGGAGCGTCTGGCAATTTCCCGGAGAGCTGTCCGGGATGCCGTAACTGCGCCTTCCCATTCCCCTGCCAAGCCGGTTGGCCGTCCTGCAGTACCACCGGTATCCCCTGAAGCGCCAATTCCCCTGGACAAGCAGGTGGACAAGGCTGTCCAGCTTTCCCAAGAATACTTCCGGCGCAGCCAGCACCCCGGCGGTTATTGGTGGGCAGAGCTGGAATCCAATAACACCATGGAGGCCGAGTATCTCATGCTGTCCTGGTTCCTGGGCCGTGTGGACCGGGAACGCTGGCGTAAAATGACCAACTACCTGTTGGACCGGCAGCGGGGCGACGGCTCCTGGGCGCTTTACTACGATGCCCCCGGCGACCTGAGCACCACCATCGAGTGTTACTTTGCCCTGAAGCTGGCGGGCCTGCCTGCGGATTCCGATGCTCTGGCGCGGGCGCGCCAGTTCATCCTGTCCAAAGGCGGCGTGCCCAAGGCCCGCGTTTTCACCAAGTTCTGGCTGGCGCTCTTCGGCCAATGGGAGTGGGATGGCCTGCCCCATATGCCGCCGGAGATGATTTTCCTGCCTTCCTGGTTCCCGCTGAACATCTATGAGTTCTCCAGTTGGGCGCGGGCTACCCTGGTGCCCCTGTTGCTGGTCATGGCCCGCTGCCCGGTCTGTTCTATCCCCCAGTGGGCCTGTATTGATGAACTGTACCCCGCGCCGCGGGAGGATACTGAATACTCGCTGCCCCGGCCTGCGGGCGGCCCAGGCTGGGCCAGGTTCTTCCGCGTCCTGGACTCCCTGGCGGGCCTGTATGACAAACAGCCTCTTCACCCTTTCCGCAAGTCGGCGGAGCGGAAGATTGTGGACTGGATAGTGGAGCACCAGGAGGCCGATGGTTCCTGGGGCGGCATCCAGCCGCCTTGGGTCTATTCCCTCATCGCCCTGCATGTCATGGGTTTCCCGGCGGACCACCCTGTCATGGCTAAAGGCTGGCACGGCTTTGACAACGGGTACATCCTGGAGGGCGAAGATGCCTGTAGCCTCCAGGGGTGCATCTCGCCTGTCTGGGATACCTGCCTGGTGCAGGAGGCGCTGGTGGAATCCGGCATATCAGGTTTAGACCCGGCGCTCCAGCGGTCCAATTCCTGGCTGCTGGGCCAGCAGGTGCTGGTTGGCGGCGATTGGCAAGTGCGGGCGAAAAATACTCCCCCGGGGGGCTGGCCCTTTGAATTCCACAACAACTTCTACCCTGATATTGATGACACCGCTGAGGTAGTTATAGCCTTGGCCCAAGTCCCGGTGTCCGGCGCCCATGAGCTGGAACGCCAGGCGGCCATTGAGCGGGCGGTGGTCTGGCTGCTGGGTATGCAGAGCCGCAACGGCGGATGGGCGTCCTTTGACAAGGACAACACCCGTCGCTACGTATCCAAGATACCCTTCTGCGACTTTGGCGAGCTTCTTGACCCGCCCAGCGCCGACGTCACCTCCCACGTGCTGGAGATGTTCGGGCGGCTCGGCTACTCTCGCGACCTGCCTCCCCTGCGCCGGGCTTATGACTACCTGCGGCGGGAGCAGGAGCCGGACGGGTCCTGGTTTGGCCGCTGGGGCGTTAACCACCTTTATGGCTTGGGGGCCGTATTGCCTGCCCTGGAAGCCATCGGCGAAGATATGTCTCAGCCATATGTCCGCAAAGCAGTGGACTGGCTGGTGGCCCACCAGAACGCCAATGGCGGCTGGGGAGAAAGTTGCGCCTCTTATGTCAATCCCAACTGGCGCGGACGGGGCATGAGCACCCCATCCCAAACCGCCTGGGCGCTGCTGGCGTTGCTGGCGGCGGGCGAGGTTGACCATTCCGCCACCCGGCGGGGCGTGCGGTTCCTGGTGGATACCCAGCTTGCTGGCGGCGATTGGGATGAGGCATACTTCACCGGCGCCGGGTTCCCTGGATATGGAGTGGGGGAACGGCTGAAGAACATTCCCGAACCGGGACAACGGGGCTACCAGGACTTGGACATGTCTGCTGGATTTATGATTAACTATCATCTCTATCGCAACTGCTGGCCGCTGCTGGCCCTGGGCCGCTACCGGCGTTTGGCATTGCAGCGCCGGCAGAGTCCGGAACCAAGGGCAGCGCAGTGGGGACAAAAATCAGCTATACTGGCCCCACAGGCGAGATAAAATGAAAGCCAAGTCTTTTTGTCTCAGGTTAAACACCGAGACGGCGCCCCAATTTATTGACATAACGGACTGGGTCTGTAACTGTGTCAAGGAATCCTGTGTCGCCAATGGGTTTGTGGTGGTCTATTCCAAGCACACCACAGCTTCGGTACGGATTAACGAGAATGAGCCGCTGCTTTTGAAGGACATGGCCGACTTTCTGGAGCGCATCCTGCCGCGACAGGGTGAGTACCAGCACAACAATTTTGATGTCCGCACAGTCAATATGAACCCGGACGAGTCGCCCAACGGCCATGCCCACTTGCAGCACATGATGCTGGGCACCAGCGAGACCATCCCCTTGTTGGACGGGGCTATGCAGTTTGGCCGCTACCAGAGCATTTTCTTCATTGAACTGGACTGCGCCCGTCCCCGGGAAGTCATGGTGCAAATAGTGGGGGAGTAATTCGCCGTGGCGCGCCACCAGGTCCTGGCGGCGGAGCGCGTCTGGACTCCTGAAGAAGCCTACCGGTATTGCGGGGAATTGTCCCGCTCCCACTACGAAAATTTTACGGTGGGATCGTTGCTCCTGCCCAGGGAAAAACGCCGCCACGTCTATGCCATTTATGCCTATTGCCGTTGGGTGGACGACTTGGGGGATGAGTACCGGCAATCTGCCGGCGGCCTCCCGGTTGGCGTTGATGAAGCCAGCCACCGGCTGGCATTGCTGGATCAGTGGCAGCGGGAACTGGAGACCTGCTATTCGGGAGCGCCGTCCCACCCAGTAACGGTGGCGCTCCGGCAGACCATCCGCACCTTTGATATCCCGCCGCAGCCGTTCCTCAAGCTGATTGACGCCAACCGCATGGACCAGTGGGTGTCCCGCTACCCCACCTACGACCAGCTGCTCCATTACTGCGACCATTCTGCCAACCCGGTGGGCCACCTGTTTCTGTACCTGTTCGGCTACCGGGACGTCCAGCGCCAGCGGCTGGCCGATGCCACCTGCACCGCATTGCAGTTGACCAATTTTTGGCAAGATGTGTCCCGGGATAAGCTTAAGGGCCGGATTTACTTGCCCCAGGAGGACATGACGCGCTTCGGCTACCCGGAGGGCCTGCTGGCGGACGGCCAGGTTAATGATGCTTTCAGGCAGTTGATGGCTTTTGAAGTGGCCCGCACCCGCACCCTGTTCCAAGAAGGTATGGCCTTGCTGCCCCTGATTACCGGGGCCGCCAGGGTTGACGTGCGGCTGTTCACCCGCGGCGGTTTGGCGGTGCTGGATGCTATCCAGGCTCAAGGCTACAATGTGTTGGCGAAACGGCCTGTCCTATCCCGGTGGCGCAAGGCGGCTATTTTCTTATCATCCCTGCTGGCGGTGAAGCTGGCGTCCCTGCGGGGCGGGTAATGTATCAGTTTGCTCAAGAACTTTGCTCGTCACACCGGCGAAAGCCGGTGTCCCGAAGCTCCGCAGAATGATATTGCACTCTGGATTCCGGATTGCGCCGGAATGACGAACGGCTAATTGATACACTACTGCAGGGTGGCATGGATTGACAGTGCCCAACCTGGCCGTGGCCTTTGCCAGGGGAATGGGAATGACTACTTAGAGCTTGTGGGAGAATCTCCCTAGGTAGGCCTTGTTCCAAATGTCATTCTGAGTCCCGATGCAATCGGGACGAAGAATCTAAATTTCTGGAATTGTAGACCCTTCGTCCTTCAGCCGAAGGACTCAGGGTGACAAGAATTGGATGAAAATCGTATTCTCACAGCGAAATCATTACTTTTGGAACAAGGCCCCCTAGGTACCTTCCGCTCATCCTGAGCTTGTCGAAGGATGGAAGGAAGAGCGGACGCTAACTTGCCCATGGTTCGACAGGCTCACCACGAGCGGTGTTACACAGGCCCTTATTTCCTTATGTGTAGAAAGGCCGAGACATGCTTGGAGGACGGCGTGGTAGACGCAGAACTGGAGTTAGCCTACCGTACTTGCAGGGAAATCACGCGCAGGGAGGCCCGCAACTTTTACTATGCCTTCCTGACGCTGCCTGCTGCCCAGCGGCGGGCAATCTGCGTCGTTTATGCCTTCTGCCGCTTCTGTGATGATTCGGTTGATGCGGTGCGGTCTCCGGACGAAAAGTTGGCTGCCCTGGACACGCTGCGGGAATCTTTAGCGCTAGCCTATTCCGGCGGTGGCAAGGACCACTCTTCTGCACCATACCCTGCCAACGACAGCCGTCCGATCTTTCTCGCCCTGGCAGATGTGGCCCACCGGTACGGCATCCCCCAAGAATACTTTGACGAGGTTATTGCCGGTGTCCAGGCGGACCTGGTGAAGGACCATTACCAGAGCTTTGAGGAGCTGCGGCGTTACTGTTACCAGGTGGCTTCTGTGGTGGGCCTTATCTGCATCCAGATTTTTGGGTACTCGGAACCTGAAGCTAGAGAGCGGGCAGTGGACCTGGGCCTGGCCATGCAATTAACCAACATCGCCAGGGACGTAGCGGAGGACTTGACCCTGGGCCGCGTTTACATCCCCCAGGATGAACTGTCGCGCTTTGGTTATTCTGAAGAAGAACTGAAAGCTGGTGTGGTGAATCCCGCCTTTATTAACCTGATGCAGTTCCAAGCTCAGCGGGCCAGGGACTACTTTTCCAGCGGGTTCCAGTTGCTGCACTACCTCCCGCCCAGTTCCAGGCCGTGCCCGGCGGTCATGGGCCAGCTCTATCGCCGCCTGCTGGACCACATTGAAGCCTCCGGTTACGACGTGCTGCACCGCCGGGTCAGCTTGAGCACCGGGGAAAAGCTGCGGGTAATGGCCAGGACATGGTTGCGCGCCCGATTGCTGCCAAGCCCCAGGTAGTGGTAATTGGCGGCGGTCTGGCTGGCATCGCCGCCGCTGCCAGTCTGTTGGAACAGGGCTTTCCTGTGACGCTGGTAGAGGCGCGCCATTTCCTGGGAGGCCGGGTCTTTTCCTTTCCGGATGCGGCGACTGGACAAGAGGTGGACAACGGCCAGCACATCTTCCTGGGCTGCTGTACCCACTACATAGAATTTCTGAAGAGGCTGGGCGTTTTTCAGCGTTTCTACCTGCAACCCAGGCTCAGAGTGCCGGTCCATTCCATGAATGGCCAGCGTTCCCTGCTGGCGGCGGCCCGGCTCCCAGCGCCTTTCCATCTGCTCCCCGCTTTGTTGGCCTACCCCCACATGTCGTGTCTAGACAAATGGCGGGTAGTGTCCACCCTGCTGCGGGCCAGGAATCTGGACCGGCATCAGCCAGAGTTGGAGGACATAAGCTTTTATCAGTGGCTGAAGGAGCAGGGGCACTCTGAGCGGGCCATCCGGACCTGGTGGGACTTCCTGATTACTCCGACCCTTAATGATGATTCCAGCCAGGTCAGCGCCAGCATGGGCCTGATGATTTTTCAAGAGGGAGTGCTGGCTGGCCGTCACCATGCCGACCTGGGCTATGCGCTGGAAGGGTTGAGCCAGGTAGCAGATGCCTGCGCCCGGAAATACTTGGAAAGCCTGGGTGGCCGGCTGCGGCTGAGCCGCCGGACTTTGCGCTTCCTGGCCGAGCATGGCCGGATTTCTGGTGTGGAGCTGGCCGGAGGGGAGAAGATTTCCGGGGATATTTACATAAGCGCAGTGCCGCCTGATATGCTTTTGAAGCTGCTGCCCCAGGACATGCGGGCCTTGCCCTTTTTCCAGCGCGTTCAAGGACTGGAGTTCTCGCCCATCGTCAACGTTCATCTCTGGTATGACCGGCCTGTGATGGACGAAGTGGTATGCGCCTTTGTGGACGGCCCACTGCAATGGGTGTTCAACAAAAGCCGGATTATGTCCCACCTTGCCCCTGCAGAAGATGAGCAATCCCAGACCGGGCAATATCTCTGCATTTCCCTCAGCGCCGCATGGCAGCACGTTGACCAACCCCAGGAGACGCTAGTGCAGCAGTTCGTGGCCGCCATATCCCAAGCCTTCCCCAGAGCCAGGGATGCCCAGGTACGGCGGGCGCTGGTGGTCAAACAGCGGCAGGCCACCTTCCGGCCCAGGCCTGGCGCCGGGGCCTTGCGTCCGGCGTGCCGCACCCCGGTGGACAACCTGTTCCTAGCCGGAGAATGGACCGATACTGGCTGGCCCTCCACTATGGAGAGCGCGGTGCGCAGCGGGTACAATGTGGCTCAGGCGGTGGCGGATGGTATGTAAAGTCACTCGGGTTGAATTTCTTGAGACGTAGGGAAAAGCTTGGCCCGCAAAGATAAGCCGGGGCCAGCTCTGGGTGACAAGCAGGCAGTAACATGACACAGCAAAACCGGCGGCGGCGCGCCGCAACAACTACAAAAACCGACCCTTGGCAGGAACAACGGCAGGCCTTGTGGGAAGTCTGCCAGCAAATGTACCAGCGGGGACTGGTGGGAGCCTTTAGCGGCAATGCCAGCCTGCGCCTGCCTGCCAGCGAAGGTCAGTTGCTGGTCACGCCCACCCACAACTCCTACTATGGCCTCAAGCCCGAGGAACTGGTGGTGGTGGACCTGGCGGGCCAGCCCTTATCGGCAGGCCGGAAGCCCTCGTCAGAAACGCCCTTGCACCTGGAAATTTACCGCCAGCGGCCCGACGTGATGGCGGTGGTGCATACTCATTCGCGCTATGCTTCGGCGGCTGCGGTGGCTGGCCGGGAAATCCCGCCCATCATTGATGAAATGGTCTCCAGCATCGGCGGCGCAGTCCGCCTGGCGGAGTACACCATGCCGGGCACTGCTGACCTGGGCCGGGCCGCCTGCCGCGCCCTGGGCAGCCACCAGGCTGCTTTGCTGCGCAACCACGGCGTAGTGGGCGTGGGGGCTGGCATCTGGGAAGCTCTGGAGGTGTGTGATCTGGTGGAGCGGGTGGCTCAGATATTTGTGCTGGCCCAGGTCTTTGGCTCAGGTTCAGCCACTCCCCTTGCTCCGGATATAATAGAGCGGCAATTGGCGCTGCTTCGTCAGCGGCGAAGCGCAGGGTAAGATGGCCGAACCCTCTAAAGTTGTTGCGGTTACTGGCGCATCCGGTTACATTGGCGCCCGCTTGCTCAAACACCTGGGCGAGGAAAAGGAGCTTGAGCGCCTGGTGGCAGTGGACATTCATCCCTTGCCGCTGCCGGTGCATGACGTAACGGTTTATACCAGGGACGTGACCAGCCCCATTGACGACGCCCTGGGCCACCACCAGGTCACCACCCTGGTGCACTTGGCGTTCACCAGCCGCCAGGGCCGCAGCCGCAAAGAGGTCCGGGACATCCGCCAGGCCAACCTGAAGGCCCTGCACTCAGTGCTGAATTCCTGTGTGCGGGTCAAGGTCAACCACGTGCTCTATCTTAGCTCCCACACCGTTTACGGGGCGCACCCGGACAACCCCGTGCCGTTGACGGAAGACTCCCCGCTGCGCCCGCTTCAGAATTTCCCCTACGGCTACGACAAGTACTTGTGCGACCAGGTGCTCCAGACCTTTGCCGAGCAGCACCCCAACGTCCGCGTGACCATTCTGCGGCCTTGCGTGGTGCTGGGGCCCTCTGCCGACAATGACTACACCCGCGGGCTTCTCCAGCCCTGGCTTTTAGCGGTCAAGGGACATAACCCGTCTTTCCAGTTCTTGCATGAGGATGACCTGGTGCGGGCCATGTCTGTCATCATCCGCTTGGGGCTGCCCGGCGTGTTCAATGTAGCCGGAGTGGGTGAGGTCTCCTATCGGGAGATGACCGAGATTATCAAGAGCAAGCTGGTGGACCTGCCATCGGCGCTGGCAGCTCCCGCCGCCCGCATTGTCCGGGGGTTGGGTATGCGGCGTGACTCCATTGCCTCTTGGCCGGACTTGGTCCGCTATCCCATGGTCATAAACAGCGATAAGCTGGAGCAAGCCACCGGATACCGGCCCTGGTACTCTTCCAAAGAGGCCCTGACTGCCTTTGCCACTGCCAAAGGGACTTGAGCAACTCCCATCCACGGCGGGACAAAATGCGCCCCACCGGAGACTATGCCGGTGGGGCGCGGACAAATCGCTTGGTTGGTGCGCCAAAAACTGGTGCGCGGTCTATGTTACCCCTGGTGCGCAGGCTCCTTCAGGTAAAAGTCGTTGGACCAAAGGTCGTCCATGCGCTTTTGCTCCGCCTTGGTCAGGGGCGGGGTGTCCACGGCGGCCGTGTAGTCTTCCAGTTCCTGCAAGTTGGTGAAGTTGGGCAGGACAGATACGATGGCGGGCTGAGTGAGGCAGAACTGGATGGCTGCCTGGCTCATGGTGCGCCCGGTTTCTTCGCCCGTGAGGAACTTGACCTGCTCCACCTTTTTCAATGCCTCCTCCAGCCATACAGCCCGGCGGTGGGCGCGGTGGTCGCCTTCCTGGAAAGTGGGCGGCTTGATATAGCGGCCCGTCAGCACTTCTGAGGCGTGGGGCACCCGGGAGAGCAGCCCAACCTTTTCCTTCTGGGCCACCGGGAAAAAGTCCTTGGCAGGTTCCTGTTCCAGGATGCTGTAGATTATTTGCAGGCTGTGCACGTGCCGCTCCTGCATGGCAGCCATGCCCTCTTCCTTCCAGCCAATGTCAGGCCCCAGGGCCACGCCATAATAGCGGATCTTGCCCTCCGCCTTCAGGTCCTCCAGAGTCCCAAACAGGTCGTCCCGCTCCAGCGTGTCTATGCGGGGATTGTGCACCTGGTACAGGTCAATGTAGTCGGAGCGCAGGCGGCGCAGGCTCTGCTCGCAGGCGTAGCGGACAAAGTCCGGGTCAAATTTCTGGGGCCGCTCCTGGTGGCCAACCCGCGGCGTGAGCTTGTCGTAGAAGTCATAGCCAAATTTGGTGGCAATGACCAGTTCATGTCGGCGGTGGCCCAGCACTTTCGCCAGGATCTCCTCGCCGTAGCCTTCGCCGTAAGTGTCGGCGGTGTCAAAAAAATTGATGCCTGCCTCCACCGCTTGGAGCAGAAGGTTGGCGCGGTCCTCTTCAGATATTTTCCCCCACCAGGAGGTGGCCACGGTCCAAACGCCGAAGCCAATTTCAGAAAGTTCCAGATCAGTGCGCGGCATGGGGCGGTATTTCATGTTGATAAGGCCCTCGTTCATCCTAGTAGTTTGGTCTAATACCGGGTGCTAGTCCCAGGAGCCAGCGGAAGCTGTTACCGTGCTCCCACTGCCAGGCCCAGGCTTCCCTTAACCTCATCCACCCGGCGCTGAAATGCCGCCTCGCCCAGCACCGGCGTTACCTTGCCCAGGGGCACGTTGGTAACGATATCTACCCAGGAGCGGCAGCCGGTGTACTCTGGCAGGTGAGGCACAGTTACTGGTTTTTCCATGCGGAACACCCGCAGCAACATTACCGAAAGGGGCAGCATGGGCTTCCAGTAAAGGCGGGACTGCGCATAAGCATTGGTCCAGATGAAATGGGGCGACAGACTGTCTACCTGGTCTTGCTGGGAGATTTCAAGCACCTCAAAAATCTTGGCCCAGTAAGAGAACGTGATGGTGTCCTTAGGCGCAGGCTGGGTCAAGATTCGGGCCAACTCAGGTTGGTGCGACGGCTTCAGCAAGTCGGACTTCTGGTGTTCATAGGTGGGATAAAGCAGGAACTGGGGGTAAAGCACCCGGAAGTTCTTGCCTTCTTCATGGATCCCGCCTTTGCGCATAAGGAGTATCTGGTCTCCCTTGGCCAGGGCATCCACAGTCACAGCCCATTCTTTAAGCGCGGTCTGGCAGCGTTCCAGCGACATAACATCCCCTTTATTTATACAGGCCGTAACATGCGCCTGTCCTTTAGGTCTTATGGTAGCACCTGGTGGGTTTTGGCTCAATGTCACTTGCTCCCCAGCCAGAGTTGATTCATTCTCGATGAAGGTAGGGGCAGACCTATGTGTCTGCCCCCGTGTCAGAGATACTATTGAGGGCGCACACGCAGGCGCGCCCCTACGGCTATGGCGGGAATGAATCAGCCCTGACTCCCCAGCCTCTGGGATTCCAGGAAACGCAGGAAGGCCCGTTGGGCTGGGGATAGGTAGCGGTCCCTGGAATATACCAGGGTTAATGGACGGCGGCAGTCCCAACCCTGCACGTTCAGCACGCAAAGCACGCCCGCTTTTAGCTCCGATGTGATGCCCAGCCGGGAAATAACCCCCACGCCGCCGCCGCCCACCGCCGCCTGTTTCACGGCGTGGTTGCTGCCCAGCACCAGCACCATTTCCGGCTGGAGTCCCAGGGCGGCAAAGTGGCGTTCGGCGGTCTGTCGTGTGGCAGAGCCGGCCTCGCGCACAATGAGTCCTGCCGCCACGGCCTGCGCCGGTGTGATGACGGCTTGTTTGGCAAGGGGGTGTTCCGGCGACGCCACCAGCACAATTTCGTCATCCACATAGTCCACCATTTCCAGGTCTTCGGCGTGGGCCTGGGGCCGTTCTCCCACCATGCCCAGGTCCACCTCTCCGGCCAGGATGCGCTGGACGATGGTCCGGGTATTGGCGATGGACAGTTCCACCCGGATGCCGGGGTAAATCTGCCGGAACTGCCCCACCGCCAGGGGCAACACGAACTCCCCTGGAGTAGTGCTGGCGCCCAGGGTAAGCCGGCCGCTCTTGAGGCCTTCCAGTTCTTGCACGCTGTCCACCAATCTTTGGGACAGGGCAAAGATTTGCTGGGAGTAAGACAGCACAGACTCTCCAGCTTCGGTCAGGCGAAGGCCCCTGGTGCGGCGGTGGAACAGGGTGGCCCGCAAGAATTTCTCCAGTTCCTGAACTTGGATGGACACCGCGGGCTGGCTAATGCCCAGGACTTCCGCCGCCTTGGAGAAACTGCCATGATTGGCTACGGTGTAAAAAATGTGAAGCTGGTGAAAGTTGACCGGGCTATTAACAATATCGGCCATCAGCAGTCACGGATTTCCGTTCAGCCCGTATTTGGTCTGGCGGGGGAGTGGTCTGCCTGCGCAGCGCCAAAGGCTGGCAGCCTCAGTAGCCCGGCCAGGTTGGCGGTGGTCACCTGCGCCACCTCCTCTACCGAGACCCCCTTGATTTCCGCCAGTTTCTCCGCAACGGTCAGCACGTGGCGGGGCTCCGTCCAGTTGTGGCGGTACTTCTTGAAGGGCTGGGGCGCAGCGTCGGTTTCCAGGACAATGTGTTCCAGGGGTATGGCCTTGGCGGCTGTCTGCAGCTCGGGCAGCCGCAGCAAAGGACGGGCCAGAGAAATGAAGAAGCCGCAGTCAATGGCCTGGCGGGCAGTGGCTTCGTCCCCTTGAAAGTAGTGCATCGCACCGCCCACCTCGCCGGCGTTTTCCTCCCGCAGGGTGCGGAATACGTCTGCATGGGACTCCCGGGAGTGGAAGATAATGGGCAGCTTTAGCGACCGGGCCAGGCGGATCTGCGCCCGGAACACCTGGTCCTGGACGGCGTGATCCGGGGAGCTGGGCAAATAGTCCAGGCCAATCTCGCTGATGCAGACTACTCGCGGGCTGCTGTGGGCCATTGCCTCCAGATCGGTGTAGATAGCTTCGTCAATGCGCTGGCGGGCTTCCATGGGGTGAATGCCCACTCCTGCATAGAGCAAGTTCTGCTCCTGAGCCAGCTTGAGGCAGGCGCGGGTGGAATCAACAGTGGTGCCCGCACAGACAATGAAACCCACCCCTGCTTCCCTGGCGCGGGTCAGCACTCCCGGCATCTCTTCCGGGGCGTACTGGTCCAGGTGAGTGTGGGCGTCGCCCAGGAGAAGTGCTTTCGGAAATTGGGTGGCTGTCATAGAACCTTTATACTCTTGGGGCGATACGGGCGTCAATTGGGAGGAGTAACGACGCAGGGTCACTTCATTCTCCAATAGATGCTGGTCGAGTAGTCCCGGCACCGTCGGGACATATCGAGACCATGTTACTGTTGATTTCGAAACGTCCCGATAAAATCGGGACTACTCAATCAACAATGTAGTCCTCCCAGGCCCGAGAATGAAACAGCCCTGGGTAACGGCGTTAACCACTTCTCCGTCGTCCGAGCCGCCCCCATCCCAATTGACACCCCCTGTCCTGGATGGTAGCATAATTGTTGACCTGCGGACTAGACAATATATCTGCCGGTCTGCCCAGAACAAGCGCCGGCTGGGGTTTCTTTAGGAGAGGGTAATGGCTACCCCCAAAGTGATTTCCCGTACCGCCACCACTTCCGAGTCCCTGGACCAGGGATACAAGTGGGGCTTTACCATTGATATTGACTCGGACACGGCCCCCAAGGGCCTGAACGAGGATATTGTCCGTTTCATTTCCGCCAAAAAGGGCGAGCCGGAGTGGATGCTGGAGTGGCGCTTGAAGGCCTTCCGCCACTGGGTCCGTCAGAAGTGCCAGGAACCCCAGTGGGCTAACATCCACCATCCGCCCATTGACTTCCAGGACATCATCTACTACTCCGCGCCGGCTTCCAAGAAGGACGGCCCCAAGAGCATGGAAGATGTGGACCCGGAGGTCCGCGCCGCCTTTGACAAGCTGGGCATCCCCCTGAATGAGCAGGCCAAGCTGGCCGGCGTGGCGGTGGACGCTGTCCTGGACAGTGTCTCAGTGGCTACCACCTACCAGGATATGCTCAAAAAGGCGGGCATCATCTTCTGCTCCATGAGCGAGGCCATCCGCGAGCACCCGGACCTGGTGCAGAAATACCTGGGTTCGGTGGTGCCCTACGCCGACAACTTCTATGCCAGCCTGAATTCGGCGGTGTTTAGCGACGGCTCCTTCGCCTACATACCGCCGGGCGTGCGCTGCCCCATCGAGTTGATGACCTACTTCCGCATCAACCAGGTCAACTCGGGTCAGTTTGAGCGTACCCTCATTGTGGCTGACGAAGGCAGTTATGTAAGCTACCTGGAAGGCTGCACCGCGCCCATCCGGAAGGAGAGCCAGTTGCACGCCGCAGTGGTGGAACTGGTGGCCCTGGACAACGCCGAAATCAAGTATTCCACCCTGCAGAACTGGTATCCTGGCGACAAGCAGGGCAACGGCGGCGTTTATAACTTTGTGACCAAGCGGGGCAAGGCCGCCGGGGTCAACTCCAAGATTTCCTGGACCCAGGTGGAGACCGGCTCGGCCATCACTTGGAAGTACCCCAGCGTTATCCTGCAGGGGGACAACTCCATCGGCGAGTTCTACTCCGTGGCCCTGGTCAACAACTACCAGCAGGCGGACACTGGCACTAAGATGATCCATATCGGCAAGAACACCCGCAGCACCATCGTCGCCAAGGGCATCTCCGCGGGCCACGGCAACAACACCTACCGCGGCCTGGTAAAGATTATGCCCACCGCCGACGGGGCGCGGAACTTCAGCCAGTGCGACTCCCTGCTCATCGGCGACCAGTGCGGCGCCCATACCTCGCCCTACATTGAAGTGCGCAACCCCACGGCTCAGATGGAGCACGAGGCCTCCACCTCCAAGGTCAGCGATGACCAGCTTTTCTACTGCCAGGCGCGGGGCCTGTCGGTGGAGGACGCCCATTCCATGATTATCAACGGCTTCTGCCGGGGCATCTTCCAGGAACTGCCCTTCGAGTTTGCTATGGAGGCATCCCAACTCTTGAAGGTGAGCCTGGAAGGGACAGTGGGGTAGACAGTGCCTGAGTCAGAAGAGACCACTGACGT
The DNA here is from genome assembly GCA_016872385.1 of SAR202 cluster bacterium. Classification (GTDB taxonomy): domain Bacteria; phylum Chloroflexota; class Dehalococcoidia; order Lucifugimonadales; family UBA3495; genus SHYG01. Next base: position 25,327 of record VGZV01000009.1, read on the forward strand.
CAACCCCTCAGAGGCGGCGCTGCTCAGTGAAGCGGCCCTGGCAGAGGACTGGAACCGCCCTGAAGAGGATGCGGCGTGGTCACATTTGCAGCGGGTGCCGTCGTCCTAGTTCCATTTCCCTCAGCATAATCAGAAGGTGATAGTCGTTGCGAGCGAAGAGAAGCAATCTCCTCCTACGCCAAGATTGCTTCGGGGCTTCGCCCCTCGCAATGACACTATATAGACCCTAGTGGTACCCACAAGCAATCGTGAGCAAGAAATGTTATGTCTACATAATGACCAACAAGGGGAACACCGCCCTTTACACAGGTATAACTAATGACCTGGTTAGAAGGGCTTACGAGCATAGAGAGAAACTAACCGACGGGTTTACAAAGAAATACAGCGTTACCAAGCTGGTCTACTATGAAGTTTTGGATGACCCTGAGAGTGCTATTGCAAGGGAGAAGCAGATAAAGGCTGGCCCAAGACGGAAGAAAGTGGAGTTGGTCAACAGCTTTAACAGCGAGTGGGTTGACTTGTTTGAGGGCCTCCAGTAATTCGTAAATTTTGATGAGTGTCATTGCGAGCGAAGCGAAGCAATCCCCTCGCGTAGTGGGGTTGCTTCGGGGCTTCGCCCCTCGCAACGACAAGGTTCTTAATTCCAGCCGGCAGACCAACAGAGTGACAGCAAGAATATGCCAAACACCCCCATCCTAGAAATCCGCAACCTGCGCGCCTCCATCGGCGACCAGGAAATCCTACAGGGCTTGAACCTCACTGTTAACGCCGGGGAGGTCCACGCCATCATGGGGCCTAATGGCTCCGGCAAGAGCACCCTGGCCAACGTGCTGGCAGGCCGCCCAGAATACACTGTCACCGGCGGGGAGGTCCTATATCTGGGCCGTAGCCTGCTGGACATGCCTCCGGAAGAACGGGCGCGGGAAGGCATTTTCCTGGCCTTCCAGTACCCTGTGGAGCTGCCCGGCGTGCGCGCTTGGCAGTTCCTCAAGGCCTCCGTGGACGCCCTGCGCAAGCACCGGGGGCAGGAGGAACTCAGCGCCCGCGACTTCAACCGCCTGCTTAACGACAAGGTCAAGCAGGTAGAGATTGACCCGGAACTGGTGAAGCGCAACGTCAATGAAGGCTTCTCTGGCGGCGAAAAGAAGCGCAACGAAATTCTGCAGCTAGCCCTGTTGGAACCCAAGCTGGCCCTGCTGGATGAGACCGACTCCGGCCTGGACATTGACGCCCTGCGCATTGTGTCCGAAGGGGTCAACCGGTTCCGCAAGCCGGACAACGCCATCGTGGTAGTCACCCACTACCAGCGCATCCTGAACTACATCACCCCAGACCACGTGCACGTGCTGGTGGACGGGCGCATCGTGCGCTCCGGCGGCGCAGAACTGGCCCACGAGCTGGAGGCCCGCGGCTACGACTGGGTCAAGGAGGCAGTGGGCTAAGTCACCCTCACCTCAGCTCTCTCCCATCAAGGGAGATGGAACCAGAACTTCCTCTCCCCTTGTGGGAGAGGATAGAGGTGAGGGGTATATGACTGCTGATAGCTGATAATTGAAATGACCCAAACTTTATCCAGATACGCCAACTACCAGGCGGCCTTCCAGTCCCTGGATGCCGCCACCCAGGGCAGTTCTCCTTCCTGGCTGCGTCAGCTTCGCCATAACGCCTGGGAGCGCTTCCAGCAGTTGGGATTCCCCACCGCCCGCCGGGGCAACGAAAAGTGGAAGTACACCAGCGTGGCCCCCATCGCCAGCGCCCTGTTTGACTATTCGCCGTCCCCCGTGAACGCCCCCGCGGTCTCCCTCAGCCAGTTGGGCCAACTGGTCCCCAGTGCTCCTGATTGGAACACATTGGTCTTTGTGGAGGGCTGCTTTGCGCCAGCCTTGTCTACCCAGCCTGTTCAAGGTGGTCCAGTGCTGGCAGGCAGCCTGGCCCAGGCGGCGTCTGGCCAGGCCAGATTGGTGCAGGAACACCTGTCCCGCTTGGCCAAAGTTGAAGACGATGGCTTTACCGCGCTGAACACTGCCTTTCTCCAGGAGGGAGCGGTGGTCCATGTGCCCGATGGCGCAGTTGCTCCGGCGGTGGTCCACCTGGTCCACGTTGCTGCTGGCTCCCCGCGTCCCAGAGTTATTTTCCCCCGAACTCTCATAGTTGCCGGTGCGAACAGCCAGCTGACCTTGGTGGAAAGCTACGTCAGCCTTTCCCAAAGCCGGTACTTCACCAACGCAGTGACTGAAATTGTGGTGGGTGAAGGCGCTAAAGTTGATCACTACCGCCTGCTGCTGGAAAGCCCGGAAGCCTTCCACGTGGGCGCTACTTGCGTGTGCCAGGGCCAGGACAGCAGCTTTACTTCCGGCGGCTTCTTCCGCGGCGCTGCTTTGGCCCGCAACGACTTTCAGGTGCTGATGGATGGCACTGGCGCTTTCTGCACCCTTAACGGCCTGTTCTTGACTACTGACAACCAGCACATTGACCACCTGCTGAACATTGACCATGCTAAGCCCCACGGCGCCAGCCGCCTTTTCTACAAGGGCATCCTGGGCGGCAAGTCCAAGGCTGTATTTGGCGGCACGGTGCTGGTGCACAAGGACGCTCAGAAGACCGATGCCCGACAGACTGACAAGAACCTGCTGCTGTCGCCGGAGGCCGAGGTGGACAGCAAGCCCAGCTTGCTTATTTATGCCGACGACGTTAAGTGCGGCCACGGCGCTACTGCTGGGCATATTGATGAGAACACGCTTTTTTACATGCGCAGCCGGGGCCTGGACCTGGAAACTGCCAGCCGCATGTTGATTCACGCCTTTGCCCGCGAGGTTATAGACACTGTCCAGCCCCACGCATTGCAAGTGTTTCTGGACGTAATTTTCTCCCAGTCCCTGCCCAGCGCCAGCCTGAAGTTTGGGGGTGCGCCGTGACCGCTGCCAACCCCAGAGCGCACTACCCGTCCAGGGTAGCTTCCCTAAGCAGCGCCGATGTGATGAAAATCCGCAAGGACTTTCCGGTGCTGGCGCAGACTGTCCACGGCAAACCCCTGGTGTACCTGGACAACGCCGCCACTACCCAGAAGCCCCAGGCGGTCATTGATACTCTGGTGCGTTACTACACGACGGAGAACGCCAACATCCACCGGGGCGTTCATACGCTGAGCCAGTTGGCCACCGAGGACTACGAGGGCGCTCGGGGCAAGGTGCGCCGCCTGCTCAATGCCCGGGAAGACCGGGAGATCGTTTTTGTCCGGGGCACCACCGAGGCCATCAACCTGGTGGCCCAGACCTACGGCCGCCAGAACGTGGGGCCGGGGGACGAAATTGTAATCTCGGCCATGGAGCACCACTCCAACATTGTCCCGTGGCAGATGCTTTGCCAGGAGCGGCGCGCCCTGCTCAAAGTGGTTCCCTGCAACGACGCTGGCGAGTTGCTGCTGGATGAGTACGAAAAGCTGTTGAGCCCGCGCACCAAGCTGGTCTCCATTGTCCACGTGTCCAATGCCCTGGGCACCATCAACCCCGCCAAGCAGCTGGTGGACATGGCCCATCGCTGGGGCGCGCCGGTGCTTCTCGACGGTGCCCAGGCCGCGGCCCACATGCCTGTGGACGTGCAGGCCCTGGGTTGCGACTTTTACGCCTTCTCCGGCCACAAGCTCTACGGCCCCACGGGCATTGGCGTGCTTTACGGCCGGGCTGAACTGCTGGAGGCCATGCCTCCCTACCAGGGCGGCGGGGATATGATCCGCTCTGTCACCTTTGAAAAGACACTTTATAACAGCCTGCCCTACAAATTTGAGGCGGGCACCCCCAACATTGCTGGCAGCATCGGCCTGGGGACGGCTATTGATTATGTCAATTTCATAGGACTGGAACGCATCGCCGCCTATGAGGATGAGCTGCTGACTTACGGTGCGGACCGGCTGTCCAGCATTGAAGGCCTGCGCATCATTGGCACTGCCAAGGAAAAGGCGGGAATCCTGTCCTTTGTCCTGGACAAAGTCCACCCCCACGATATCGGCACAATTCTGGACGCAGAGGGCGTGGCGGTACGCACCGGCCACCATTGCGCCCAGCCGCTGATGGATCGGTTTGGGGTCCCGGCCACGGCCAGAGCCTCCCTGTCCTTCTACAACACCAAAGAGGAAATTGACATCCTGGTTAAAGGCATTGACCGTGTCCTGGAGGTCTTTAGCTAATGGCTGAGCTAAGCCACCTGTACCAGGAGATTCTGCTGGAGCACAACAGCAAGCCCCGCAACTTTCGCAAGCTGGAGCACCCTAACCACTCCGCCGATGGGTACAATCCCCTGTGTGGCGACCGCATCAATCTGTACCTGGACATCAAGGACGGCGTGGTGGCCGACGTGGGCTTCCAGGGTTCGGGCTGCGCCATCTCCCGGGCCGCATCCTCACTGATGACCCAAAGCATCAAAGGTAAGACTGTGGCGGAGGCGGAGCAGTTGTTCCGGGAGTACCGCCGGATGCTGACCCAGCCCGGCGCAGACGTGGACGGTGAACTGCTGGGCGACCTGGAGTTCCTGGCGGGCGTAGCGGCCTTTCCCACTCGCATCAAGTGCGCCATCTTGTCCTGGCACACCCTGCAAGCCGCCCTGGAAGGCAAAGAGACCGCCACCACGGAGTAACAGAAGTTCCTTGTGGGTTCCGTAATATTGGAATCCATAAGGACCCACCGCAATTTGCCCCGTGTGCTGACTGTAACTGCATCACCCAGGCGGGATTTCTCTCTTTAACCCGTGTTGGGCTATAATTTGATTCAGACTCCTCCAACAATTATGCCCACTGGCCCAGGTAAAACAATCCTATGATGACCGGCTCCACACAAGAATATATCCGCACCAGCCACGAGCTTATGGCCAAGGCTGAGGACTCGCTGGCTCAGGGCGATTTGCTCCAGGCTTCGGAGAAGGGGTGGGGGGCCGCCGCCCAAATGGTCAAGGCGGTAGCGGAGCGGCGCGGCTGGCATCACAATGGGAACCGCGAATTGTATCAGGTAGTGAACCGCCTGGCGGAGGAGAGTGCGGACCGGCAGCTTCGGGTGCATTTTAACTCAGCCAGCGCCCTCCACAGTAATTTCTACGAACAATGGATGCCCAAGGAAATGGTGGAGGAAAGCCTGGTGCAGGCGCGGGAGTTTGTTCAGATGATGGAGGGGCTGCTGTAGCTGGCCATCCCGGCCGCTCTATGCCAGGCTGTAATATGCCCCAACTTCCTGATTTGCCCCTGGATGGCCTATTCGGCCAGGTCATCATGGACCACTACCGGAACCCGCGGAACCGCGCGCCGGTGGCTTCGCCGGACATCCACGCCCACGAGCGGAACCCCTTTTGCGGTGACGCCGTGACGGTGGACTTGAAGCTGGACAATGACGGGCGGGTTGTCCAGGTCTCTGTGCAGTCAGAGGGTTGTTCCATTCTCCAGGCCACAGCTTCGCTGATGAGCGAGGCATTATTGGGCAAGACGCTGGAACAGCTGCTGCAACTATCCGGCCAGTTCCGGGACTGGATGCAGGGCAGGCTCAAGTCTAACCCTCCGGAACTGGAACCTATGCAGGCTTTGCAGGTAGTGCGGCAACACCCGGTGCGCATCAAGTGCGCCCTGCTCCCCTGGACAGCTTTGGAAGTGGGGGCGCAGGGGCATCGGCAAGCAAAGAAATTCCCCCTCCTTCCTCTTTAGTAAAGAGAGGCCAGGGGGATTTAGACTCAGGGGTGGGAGATAATCCCACCCCTGTTGCTTACCAGTCTGTAGCGTTCGTGGGTGAACGGGTTATTTTTCCCGCCAGACCTGGCTCCAGAAGCCGTACTCCGAATTGGCGGTGACGGGATAAAAAGCCCGCAAGCCGTCGGCGTATACCCAGCGGGTACCCCCGTTGACCAGGTTGAACAGGTATCCCTGCTCCACCACGTACTGCTGAAGCTCCCGAAGCTGCTGCTGGCGCAAGGCTGGGTCCAATTCCGCCGCCTGGCGTTGTATGAGGTTGTCCAGCTTCTTGTCCTGGTGTCCTGCCACATTCCATCTGCCCTGGCTATGCAGCAGAGTTGCCAGATAAGCGTTGGTGGAATCCGCGGGAGGCGTTACTCCCAGGGCAATCTGGTAGTCCCGCTGGTTTCCAAACACCTGTTCCTGGAATTGGGCGGCGTTCAGCCGGCGCATTGTGGGTTTGAAACCCACCGCTGCCAGGTCATCCGCCAGCTTGTTGCCTGCCGCAACGTAACTGGGACCGAAATCGCCCACAACCACATCTACTTTGGCCGGCAGGGGCATTCCAGCGCTGGCCAACAGTTGCCGCGCCGCCGCCGGGTCGGCAAAGTACCGGCTGCGCAGGTAGTCCTTCCCCAGGGCCGCCGCAGAGTCCAGGACCGGCAGGCCAACACCGGCCTGCCCTTGGCCCAGCCATAGCGCGTCCAGGTAATCCCAGGGGTCAATGGCCTTGAACACTGCGTGGCGCACCGCTGCGGATTGCAGGTTTGGCGACTGGACATTGATGGACAGGGTCAGGCCATGTCCCCCCTGGGCTGAGACTACCGTGTTGACGGACTGACGGGCTTGCCGAATCTGCCGCCACGTCTCCAGGTCTGGGGTGAATACGTCCACCTGCCCGGCCCGGAAAGCCGCCAGCAGCCGGTCTCCTGGCCACTGGGTACCCAGTTCAGTGCTGAAGCTGCGGAACTCCAGCCGGTCCAGCAACGGCTGGCTAGGCAGGAAATAGTCGGGATTCCGCGTCAGGATAGTGTGGTCGGCGGTGGAACTGGCATCCCACATCCAGGGGCCGGTGCCTGCCACTGGGCTGGCTTGCAGGTCGCCATGCAGAGCGACTACTTCCGGCGCAATAACTTTGCTATGACCATCTGCCAGGGCCAGCAGGCCGTCGCTGTCGGCGTAGGCCAGGCGCACCTGCAAAGTCCGGGTGTCGGGGGCAGCAACCTTGCGGATGGGCGCCAGTATAGAGGCGTTGGGCCACCCCGGCGTGCGCTGGCGGTTGTAGCTGAATACCAGGTCCTGGGCCACCAGGGGCCGGCCGTTGACCGGCGCAACCTTTTGCCAGTGGACGCCGGACCGCAGCTTGAACTCGTAGACAAAGTCGGCGGTCATCCGCCAGCTTTCGCAAAGGTCGCATTCCAGAATGGGAGCGGAAGGGCTATCCGCTGGGCCTGAATGAATGCGCAGCAATCGGCTGTAAGCCAGGCCGGGCCCCAGGGAAGCCAGGGCCGCCTGGGACTCCTGGTGCACGTCCCGGCTGGGGAAGCTGGCAGGGCTGGAGATGGTCAGGGCGCCGCCCCGCCGCAAATTTGGAACACTGGGCGCCATGGGGAGGGCCGCAGGCTCTGGAGCTGGTGTGGGCAAAGGTGCGGCTGCGGCAGTGGGGGTAGCGGGCGCTGCTTCCAGCACCGGTCCTGTTGAAGACCGGTCGGGCTGTCCTCCCTGAGCACAGGCCAGCGCGACGAGTAGGGAAACCTGGATCAACAAGAGCTTGGGGTTGAGTAATCGCCTCATTCCACTTCTCCTGATGCGGCGTCTGCCAGCGGGCTGTATAGCCCAAGTCCGGCGACGACAATTCAATTCAGGATTATAGTGGAACGGGCCTCGTCGTCCGCAGGTGCAAGATTAGCGCAAAACGAGAATTTTGCTCGGTCAGGCTTGATGTTACGTTAACCAGAGCTGCCAGCCCGTTGCAGACCTTTAAGGTAAGCAATGTGTCCCTGGTGTTGGTACAGCTCCCCCAGGATTTGGCGGAACATGCCGCCCACCGTCATATCCGGGCGGCGTTCCCGGGGCAGCACGTCAAAATCTGGCGGCGTGAGGCTGCGCAAGTAAGCCAGGGTGGCGGAGCGCACTGCCTCGCGGTACTGGAGTACTTCACCCAGGTCCAGGACCGGAAAGTTGCTGACCTGCTCCGGAGTGTGTCCAAAGCCGGTGTCCCGGGTGGGCAGGCCGAACTTTTGGTGCCAGCCGTCCCGCTCCCACAGTTCTGGCTGGCGCTGAGCAAAGAACTGGATCCAGAAGTCCTCCACCCGGAACATATGCCACAATATCCAGCCGATATGGTTGGCCTGGGGGCAAGGACGCCATGCCAGTTCCTGGGGGGTTATGTCCTTAACTGCCGCCTCCAGCAGGTCGCTTTCGCTTTTCAGGTTGGCTTCAATGAACTGGTTCAATTCCAAAGGCGCATCCCTCTTCAAAAAAGTCTATGGCCCGGTTGCCTGCCAGACAACTTTGTTCCAGCCTGCCACTAACTGGATTTGCCGCCCTTCCTGAAGCAGCACCTGGTCTCTCTGCACCCTTATCCAGTAGAAGCGGCCTGGCGCCAGGTCGTGTTGCAGGCGCTGGCCTGGGTTTATCAAGGGATCATAGTAAGACCAGCCGCCGTTGCGGGCGTCCCAGTGAAAAAGCCGTACCAGGTTGTCCCCCAATTGGTCAAGCCCGCTGGGCAGAGGGGCGGAGGCAGAGTTGATGGTCAGGTCCAGGATGGTGGTGCCGCCCATTGCCCACACGGCAGACTCTGCTGCGGCGCGGCCTCCTGCGGTGAAAGTTATGGTATCTCCAGCGGAAGGCCGGGAAACTTGCAGGACATACCTGCCATTGTGAGTCGCGGCGGTGCCCAGCAGTTCGCCGCTGTTGCTGACGGCGGAGACGATGACGCCATCCGCAGCCAGCGCGCGGTTGATGGTGGCGCGGCCGGCAAAAATATGGGGAGGCCCCGGAGGGGCCGATTGGGCCAGGACGGCGCCGCCGATACTGGATAGCAGTCCAATAATAAAGAACAAGGCCGCCGCCGCTTTGGCAGACATAACCTCTCCTGTTGCCGGGGCTGCTCCGTGGGGATTATGTCCTGTTCGCCTTGCTTTTCAGCCCAAACGGCCAGGCAATCCATAGCCCCAGTATTATACACACTAAAGCGGCAAGCCCTCAAAAATCACCAAACTATCCGGTTTAATCCTTGCTCCAACCAGATTTTGCTTCCGTTGGAAAGGTCCAGTTCCCGGGGTATTCGGCTCCATATCCAGTATGCTTCACCGGGAGTCATGGAAGACCTCCATGTGTCTGTGGTGGAATACGCCTCAACTGCGCCCTGTGCGCCCGAAGGATCGTTTCCTTGCCGAATGTACAGAAGTTGCAGACTATCCAGGACCATTTGTACTAACACCAGCGTATGCTCAATCATGGTGGCGGACTTGTACCGGTCTAGGTTGAAATTGGCAACGAAGTATTCAAAGGCAGCCACTGTTTCAAGTATATCTTCATTTCGGCGGTGGTTGAGGTCTAAAGTACTTTTACCATCTTCTTGCCAGGATATCCAACCGTCGCTGAAGCTGGAGGGATTGTAAGTCTCGATGAGGAACGTTACACATTTGGGGCATGACCCCGTGGGAAATGGTAGGACCATCTCATAGCGGCCTGAACTAACGGTGGCATGACCCAATTGGCTTCCGTCAAAATTGTAAGCAAAAATAGAAGTCCCATCCGGCGCCGGTGACCCATTGATGGTAACGGAGCCGGAAAAGGAGTGATACTTGTCATAAGACAGGTCAAGCTCCGTAATCTGGCCCTGCACCCAAGGAGTTTCACTTATTAAAGTTTTTGCATCAAAATCAAGGAATTTGGAGGTTACACTAATTGTAACTTTTTTAGTATCACCCGGGTTGCGCACTCTGAGGGTGTAGCGGCCGTCCCGGATGTCTGCACTGGCCAGCGCTACTGCGCCATAGGCTATTACGGTTCCGTTCGCGGGCTTCCCATAGCGGGAGATCGTTCCAGTGAACGTGTGGTACGTGCGAACATCCATGTCCAGCTCGACGGTGTTATCTGGTTCCCAAGAGGACAGAGTCTTTGCCTTCAGGTTGTCCAGCTTGAAGATAAGCTCCTCGCCCTCCGGGGGCTGGCCCACTTCCAGCGAGTAAGCTCCTGACACAACTTTGGTTTCTCCCAGCAGCTTGCTGGACTTGCTGCTGAAAACTTGGGCCAGGGCGCCGTCTGGGGCCGGCTTCTCATCCAAGAACGCCTTGCCGGAATATTTGGATTTCTTGGCAGGCGGCGGGATTGAACCGCCGTCCAGGTCCAGCATCTCCACTTCGCCCATGACCCATTCCACCTGGCGCGCCACCGGGTGCTCGCCCACGAAAAGGGCAATCTTCTCGCCTGCCGGAGGCTTGGAAACCTGCAAAACATACCTGCCTGCGCTCACCGGCGCAGAGCCCAAGTCCGCGCTGGCGCTGCTGCTCTTGGCCTTGACCAGCGTACCGTCGGGGACGGTGGCTCCCTGAATGGAGGCCGTACCTGCAAAGAAGTGGGGAATGACCGTCTGGGCCATGGCGGCTCCATGGATAGTGAGCAGCAGTCCAAGGAACAAAGCGAAGGCGGCGAGCTTGGCGGGCATGAGCTTACCTCCCGGTGAATTGGGGCATAAGACATGCTAGGGCAGGCCAGGGTGGACAGAGTAGGGTGCCACCCTGGCGAGTGATGTCCAGGACACACTGAATGCAATTGGGGTGGAAACTTGGCTTCCTGCGAGGATGACCGGAGATGTCTGCGCCGCAAATATCGCTTCAGGCCACTAACAAAGCACCGAAGCTGTCACCCTGAACGAAGCGAGAGGCCTGGAGTGGTGGGCATTTGCCCCGCACCAGATTCTTCGTCGTTCCGTTGTCATCAGGACACCGAGGAATGAGACCCTTCATTTTGTTGGGCAGTTTTATTCCTGGGACAAGTTGTCTCCCCGCCGTACAGGACATTGACTACCCTGTAGTCTAGCCACGTTCGCGGCGGGTACAAGAACGGGGAAAACATGCAGGCAGGTCAACGCCTGGGTTTTCCCCGTTATGAGCAGCGCCGCGGTTAAGGCTAAGTTAAATGGAGATGGCTTCTGTTCCTCTCCGTAACCCACCTGGGATTAATCGCCTTTGCGGCCAGCCAGTTGCCGGTCAATCAGCAGCAATCCCTCCGGCCTCCCGCCAAACTGCTTGAGCTGGTCCACCACTTCGGAGGCGGATTTTTCTTCCTCCACCTGTTCTGCAACGAACCATTGCAGGTGTACTTGCGTAGCATAGTCCTTTTCCTGGACCGCCAGGGCAAAGAGCTGGTTAATCCTTTCGGTGACGTAGCGCTCGTGTTCCAGGGTGCGCTGGGCCACGTCTTGGACCGACTGGAACTCCACGGGCGGCTGGGCGATGGTCTCCAGTACAACTCTGCCGCCCCGGTCATTGACGAAGTCAAACAATTTCATGGCGTGGCTGTGCTCTTCGGCGCTTTGCAGGCGCATCCAGTGGGCGAAGCCAGGTAATCTGATGGACTCGCAATAGGCGGACATGGACAAGTACAAGTAGGCAGCGTAAAACTCGTGGTTGATTTGCTCGTTCAAAGCCTCTTCAACAACCTTGGGCAAATTCATAACAACCTCCTCTACCATTTTGGCAATACTAGCACAGCGCTTCAACTGTGCACCCTAGCCTACCTTTGGCGCAGTGTTTTAGCGAGGCGAGCGGAGCGGAAAGGTCCGCACATCACGTAATGGCCTTCATCAACTCCAACTGTTGACTATTAAACTCCCCCTCCAGTCTTGCCGTCGCAAGGCTATAGACTCTTGTGCCGGTTGGCTACTTGCGTGGTGCCTCAAATTGTAACATTGTCCTTGACATTAACTCGGGAATGCCCCTATAATGCAGGCCAAGGCACTTAGCCCCTAGTGATATCCCCAAGTACTGCTCTTCTCACCAACGTCTTAGCCCCATGTTTTTCCTCAGGTGGCAAAACTTGACTTCCGGCAGGCTTTTTAACGCTGCGCCATGACCGCCAAGTACATCTTCGTTACCGGTGGCGTGGTCAGTTCTATAGGCAAAGGCATTTGCGTCGCATCTATTGGACGCATCCTGAAAAGCCGAGGCCTCTCCGTCTCCGTCATCAAGCTTGACCCTTACCTTAACGTTGACCCCGGCACCATGTCCCCTTACCAGCATGGCGAAGTGTTTGTAACCCAGGACGGCGGCGAAACCGACCTGGATTTGGGCCACTATGAAAGATTCATAGACGTGGACCTGACCAAGGCATCCAACCTTACTGCCGGGCAAGTGTATCTCAGTCTCATCACCAAGGAGCGCCGGGGCGATTTCCTGGGCGGCACCATCCAGACGGTGCCCCACGTGACCAACGAAATCAAGGCCCGGATGCTGAACGTTGCGGAAGAGTCCCGCGCTGACGTGATTGTAGTGGAAGTGGGTGGCACGGTGGGAGACATTGAGGGCCTGCCGTTTTTGGAAGCCATTCGCCAAATGCGGAAAGACGTGGGGCGGGACAGCGTATTCTACCTGCACCTGACCTTGCTGCCCTATATTGCTCCCACCGGAGAGCTTAAGACCAAACCCACCCAGCACAGCGTCAAAGAACTGCGGGCCATTGGTATTCAGCCGGATGCCATTGTCTGCCGCAGTGACTACCCAGTGTCCAACTCCATCCGGGAGAAGGTTTCCCTGTTCTGTGACGTTTCCGGCGACGAAGTAATCCCGCTGGTGACGGTGGACAATGTCTATGAGGTGCCCCTGATTCTGGAAGAGGCGGGGCTGGGTGACATAATTGTAAACAAGCTGGGCCTGCCTGCCCGGAGACGCGACCTGGCGGACTGGGCTAGTATGGTCCAGGGCATGAAATCGGTCAGGGAAAAGTTGTCCATTGCCGTGGTGGGCAAGTATGTGGAGTACCAGGACTCGTACATTTCGGTCAAGGAAGCCTTGCGCCATGCCGGTCTGGCGCACCACCGGGAAGTGGACCTGAAATGGGTGCATTCGGAGGATGTGGAGCGGGACGGCCCGGATGCCCTGCTGGCCAACGCCTGCGGCATTGTGGTGCCGGGCGGATTTGGCCCCCGGGGAGTGGAAGGGATGATTGAGACCGCCCACTATGCCCGTATCCACAAAGTGCCTTACTTGGGCCTGTGTTTGGGCATGCAGGTGATGGTGGTGGAGTGGGCGCGCTATGTGCTTGGGCTTAAGGAGGCCAACTCGGCGGAACTGGACCCGGACACTGCCCACCCGGTTATACACATCATGCCGGAGCAGCGGTCGGTAACTGCCCTGGGTGGGACCATGCGGCTGGGCGCATACCCGTGCCAGCCCATGGAAAACACCAGGACCATGCAAGCCTATGGACAGCCCCTGGTCACGGAGCGGCACCGCCACCGTTTTGAGTTGAATAACGCCTACCGGGAATCGCTGGAGGAGTCGGGCTTTGTCATTGGCGGAGTTTCTCCCGATGGCAACCTGGTGGAGACTACTGAGGTGAAGGAACACCCCTTTATGTTGGGCGTTCAGTTTCACCCGGAATTCAGGTCCCGCCCCAACCGGCCGCATCCTCTATTCCGGGACTTTATTGGCGCGGCCATGGAGACTGTACGGGAGGGTACCCAGCGTCCACTCCCTATTACCGCTGCTAGCTAGTTCCTTGAGAAGACAGAGGGTCGTAATTGCCTGCTCCAGGCTCCGCCGCTAACACACAGACAGTCGCACATGATCCAGCAGGGCTAACGTGAAGCTATTTCTAGATACCGCAAACATTCAAGAAATCCGGCAGGGCGCAAAGCTGGGGGTAGTCACTGGGGTAACCACCAACCCCTCGCTGGCCGCTAAAGAGGGGATCGGACGCCGGGAGGGCTATAAAGCAGCGGTCCAAGAAATCGCCGATATTATTGACGGCCCCATATCGGTGGAGGTGGTCAGCCAGGACGCTGCGGGGATGATTGCGGAAGGGCGGGAAATCTCAGAGTGGATACGCCAGCCCTGGGTGAAAATACCCAGCACCCTTGCAGGCTTTGAGGCCATGTCCACCCTGTCTAGGGATGGCATCAAGATTAACCAGACGCTATGTTTTTCTGTTAACCAGGCTCTATTAGGCGCACAGGCGGGAGCCACGGTTGTCAGCCCTTTTGTGGGGCGGCTGGACGATATTGGACACGACGGCATGGCCCTGGTGGCAGATATTGTAGCCATCTACCGCCGGCACAATATCAAGACCCTGGTCATGGCCGCCAGCATCCGCCACACCAGGCATTGTGTGGCGGCGGCCCAGGCTGGCGCAGATATATCTACAGTGCCGTATCCAGTGTTGGTGCAAATGGCCCAGCATCCCCTGACCGACTCTGGCGTGGCCCGGTTTCTGCAAGACTGGCAGAAGGCCGGCGGAAGATGAATCGGATAGTTCCGGCCTGACAAAGGCCAAGAATTTCAGGATTATTTGGAAATCCGCCCGTGATCTTCAAGGTATACGCAGGTCTATCTAATTAAGCCGCCCTGTCTAGCGGAAAAGAATGCGGGCGTGGAAACAAGGAGGTGAACATGACAACTACTCAGGCCCTGGATGTGGCAGAGCTGGGGACCAAGTCAAAGGACGAACTGTTGACTCTGGCCGATGAAATTGGTCTGGAGGATGGGTCCGCATTGACGGGATTGCGCCGGGAAGAGGTGCTCAGCCGCATTTTCCAGGTGGCGTCCAACCAGCAAGCTTTGATTGCTACCGGCGTGCTGGAAACCATGGATGAAGGTTACGGGTTCCTGCGCCAGGTGGGTGTGAGGCAGGCCAACGGGGACGTTTACATCTCCCAGTCGCAAATACGGCGCTTTGGTCTGCGCACCGGCGATACCGTTACCGGCCAGGTGCGGCCTCCCAAGGAAGGAGAACGGTATTTTGGTCTGGTGCGGGTCGAGAAGATTAACGGCCTGGACCCAGACCAGGTCCATGCCCGCTACCGCGCCCAATTTGAGTATCTGACCCCCATCTTTCCCCAGAAGCAAATTGTGCTGGAAACCGAGGCCTCTAACCTCACCACCCGCATGACTGACCTATTTGCCCCCATTGGCTTTGGCCAGCGCGGTCTCGTAGTCTCGCCGCCCAAGGCAGGCAAGACCACCATCCTCAAGCAGATAGCAGGAGCCGTGGCGGTAAATCATCCGGAAGTGGTCTTGATGGTGGTGCTCATTGGCGAGCGTCCTGAGGAAGTCACCGACATGCGTCGCGCTGTCAAGGGCGACGTGTTTGCCTCGACCTTTGACGAGTCGGTAGAAGACCAGTGCCGTGTGGCGGAGCTGGCCCTGGAGCGGGCCAAGCGGCTGGTGGAGACGGGCCGGGACGTGCTGATTCTGCTGGATGGCATCACGCGCTTGACCCGGGCTTACAACCTGGCGGTGCCCAGCAGCGGCCGCACCCTCTCCGGCGGTATTGACCCGGTGGCCCTTTACCCGCCCAAGAAGTTTTTTGGCACGGCGCGTAATATAGAAGAAGGCGGCAGCCTTACCATTGTTGCCACCTGTTTGGTGGATACCGGCAGCCGGATGGACGAAGTAATTTATGAGGAGTTCAAAGGCACCGGCAACATGGAGCTGCACCTGGACCGGCGGCTGGCGGAGCGCCGCTTCTTCCCGGCCATAGACATTGTCCGCAGCGGCACCCGGCGTGAGGAACTGCTTTATGAAGAGAGCACCATGAAGCAAATCTGGCTGCTGCGCCGGATGATTTCTCTTATCTCCACTGATGGCTCTGCAGGGGCCACGGAACGGGTTTTGGAACGGTTGGCCAAGTACCCCTCCAACTGGGACTTCTTGAACAACCTGAATAAGGAATCTTAGGCATCGGCTATAAATTGGCTTGACGCCTGCCACCGCCGTTGGCTACACTGCTGGCGCTGGGGCGGTTAGCTCAGTTGGTTAGAGCATCCCGATGCAATCGGGAAGGTCCGAGGTTCCAGGCCCAGGGCGGTTAGCTCAGTTGGTTAGAGCACTGCGTTGACATCGCAGAGGTCAGTGGTTCGAGTCCACTACCGCCCACCACCTTTCCTATTCATGTACTGCAACGTTGTGAACCATGTTCTTTGCTTACGTGCTGCAGAGCCAGCGGAACGGCCGCTACTACATTGGCTCGACAGAGAACGTGGCACAGCGCCTTGCCCGGCACAACCAGGGCCTGGTCAAGTCAACACGTTCCTGGCGTCCGTGGGCAGTGGTTCATGTGGAAGAATTTGGGAACCTTGCTGAAGCCCGCCGCCGGGAATACCAAATCAAGGCTTGGAAACACCCAGGTTACATGCGGCAGGCGCTAGGTCTTTAGCTCAGTTGGTTGGAGCATCCCGATGCAATCGGGAAGGTCAGTGGTTCGAGTCCACTGCCGCCCACCACCTTTCCCAGCCACTTGCACCTGGCGCCCAAAAGTCCGGCGCCACACCGCACACCATAATCCCACCCAAGCCATTGACAAGTTTCATGCAGGCGAGTACACTTCCGCGGGATTTTTCCCTGCCGCGCCAGTTATATACAACTGAGTTGACCAGTCTGCTAGGGTCCGGGGCAAGCGAACCTTCCTTCCACAATTTAACTAGACTTTGCAAGATGTTTTTGCGTCTTCCACGCCTCAAAATGTCCTTGACAATGGAAAAATGCGAGTGTTAAAACTGACTGTGATGTGTCACCGAATGTCACCGGGGGGAAGGGGTAGCTGCTACCACAAACCTTTGGCAGGAATCTTAGCATATTACAAGACCCCAAGCCTCCATAAAGGAGTTGGATATCGGAACAGAAAAATCAAGTGGCTCAGGGTGGTTGCCAAGTAACCATGACGTGTATGTCAGTAATACTTCGGTAACACTAGAACCCTAAACTAGTAGGGGGAGCAGTCTGGGATTGCGCATCCCTCAGGGAAGTTCATATAAAGGAGACTGGGAATCAATGAAAAGGAGACTGGCGACCTATCTTCCGCTGGGCGTGCTGGCCGTAGGGCTAGCCCTGGGCCTGTTTGCCACTATGATGGCCCTGGGCAATCGGGGCTCTCAGCCCGTGGCTGAGGCGACTTTTGCCGCTTCTCCCACGGTAGCGTCCAACTCTTTGGGATATACCACCTTTGTGTCCGGCCGCAAGAGCGAGTACCGGATTTCCGGCACGGTATCAGGTGAAACCATCACCACGGCCGATACCATTACCGTGACCTTCCCCACTGGCACCACGGTGCCTAGCAGCTTCTCCAGCACCTGTAACTGTATCTCCGTGGGTGACGGCGGCAACACGCCTGACCCCTGGGCTACCACTGTAACGGTGTCTGGCCAGGCGGTTACCATTACGGTGCCTGCTCTGATTGAGAACGAAGCTTCTGCTGGCACCGCCAACAACACCCTGGAGGTGGGTGACACCTTCCTTATTGTCTTCGGCGGCGAGCTTAGCGCCTTTGTCGCGGATGCAGGGATTACCACCCTGGACCTGAACACTGTGTCCCAGGGTTTTCTTGCCCGCAAGACCACCAACACCCTGACCATTCAGCATAACTCTTTATCGGCAGTGACCTCGGCCAACTTCACCGTGCAGCGGACCGAAGTGGTGGCCAGCCCCCGCACCGCGGGCGACCTGGCTGAATATTCCTTCACCTTCACCGTCACGGGCAACCTGCCCGCCAACACTGGCGAGATCCGGCTGACCTTTGACAAGGACGTGCAAATCCCGGCCAGCATCAACCGCAGCAACGTCATGATGCAGGCCAACGTCCTGTCGGGCGTGCCCGGCGGCGATGGGTCTGACCTGATTTCCACCACCGGCGCTAACCAGGTGGTGCCCTTGGCCTTTGACCCCACCACTGAAATTGACACCACCGACCCGGAGCGCAAGATCCTGATCCTGAAGGTTCCGGACATGAACACCGGCACCTCAACCGAGTCTCGCGGCGTGGGCGCTCAGGGTATTGGCGCTTACACAGGCACCGGCTTCTCGTCTTCCCTGCCGCGCACCACGGTTACGGTGACCTTCACCACCGGCGCGGGCCTTGTGAACGCCAAGTTTGAAGACTTGACCAGCGGGTTCAGCATTTCTGCCAAGGCTTCGGCTGGCAGCACTACCGAGCTGGTGGACAGCGGCGCTTCCCACAACACCATCATTCAGCGCCGCATCTTCGTCAGCACCACCGATGGCGAGCGGGGCAGCAAGCTGACGATTACCGGCAAGGGTTTCCGCACCGGCACCACCGTTACCATCTGGCTGGATGACCCCGGCGGCACCCCTGACAACATACGCGAGGCTACCGAGAGCGACTTGGTGACGGTAACGGCGGCTTCAGACAACACGTTCACCGCTACCTTCACTGTCACCAACCCGCCCTTCAAGCCCGGCGCCAAGAACTACTTGGCGGCTATAGACGGTCGCGGCAATGTTGCTCCGTACAGCCAGGTTACTGCTGCCAAGTATGAACTGCGTGGCGGAGTGACCGTGACGCCCACCACCTTGAAAGTGGGCGACACCATGACCATTCAGCTGAAGGACTTTGACGCCAGCGTCAACGTCGCCAGCACTACCGCGCTGTCTGGATACACGGCCAAGCCCTACTTCCGCTTGGGCGGCGTAGACCTCGACCTGTCCAGCAGCTCCGGCACTACCACCAACACTCAGGGTGAGGCAACCTTTACGGCCACGGTGCCCAACCGCGTGCCGCTGGGCGTCCAGTCCCTGGAAACTCAGTTTGCCTGCTGCGCGGGGGGCGCCGGTTCGTCCACCACCATCCGCCGGTTCAACCTGACTATCGGGGGCGCTGTCCTGATTCTGACGCCTGAGAAGGTCGTGCCCAACCAGACCCTGAACATCGTGGGCAACGACTTTACTACCAGCGACATCGCCACTGGCGTGACCATTAACGCGGCCGCTTCTGGCAGCTGCACTCAGGCCGGGAATATCACCATCCAGGGCATTGCAATTGCCACCAGCAAGATTAACGAAGGCGCCAAGATTGACGTGGCGGCTGGCGGCAACTGGTCGGCTTCCCTCCTTATCCCGGTGAACAGCACCACTACCACGCCCGGCACTTACGATCTGAAGGTTACCGACTGCATGGGCCGTGAGGGCGTGGCCAAGCTGACCATTGCCCCCAGGACCATCACCCTGACCCCCAAGGAAGGTCAGGTGGGCACCCCGGTTAACATTGCTGGCACTGGTTTCCCTGCCAAGAACGACCGCACCAACGCCGTGGTCACCTCCGTGACTGTGACCTATGACGCCAGCGGTGGCAACACCAGCAGCGTCTCGATCCAGCCCGATGCGTCCGGCAATATCGCCGGTACCCTGAACGTGCCCACCAACGCCATTATTCCGTCCACCAACACCGTTAAGACGGAGTTCACGGCCAAGGACGACAGCACGGTCGTGGTCAACACTGTGACCCACGACGTGCCTCGGGCTGGTCTGTCCATCAGCCCCAACACCGGCGTGCCCGGTACTAAGGTGACAGCCAAGATTGAGGGTGCCAAGGCATTCACCACCATCACCAGCGCGCTCATCGGTGCGAACCTGGATGTCAAGCCCGCTCCCACGCCGTTCACCAACGGCATCGGGAACGTAACCTTTGACTTCATCGTCCCGCAAATGGAAGTGGGCGTGCAGAACTTGGAGATCAAGATCGGATCCACCACGTCCAGCGCGGCCTTCACGGTGCAGGCTGCCACGGCGGTCACGCCGCCCTCTTCGTCTTCGGTGGGCGACGCTCTGAGCAAGCCGTTGGGCTCGAACCTGGAACGGGCCTTCCACTTCAACAACCAGACCAAGACCTGGAGCTTCTTCGACCCGCGGCCGGAGTTCGGTGCCGCCAACTCCCTGGCTAACGTCACTAGCGGACAGGTGTACTGGATCAAAATCGGCAACGACACGACCATCACCTTCTGCGGGCACTCCTCCACGTCCCTGTACAAGGGCTGGAACCAGGTGCCCTGCTAGGCGCACAAGCCAGGTTTAACCCGGACCCAGGCTCTTATGGGGCCGCTGCCCATAGCGGTGGCGGCCCCTTACTCTAGAATCCTTAGGGAGGAATAATGGCCAAAGTGAGAATCATGGTGTGGTTGGCAGTGCTGGCGCTGGCCTTGGCGTTGCCTACGGCCATCTATGCCCAGCCCGCACCCCCTCACATCTTTACCGGCACCGCCATGGTGGACGGCAAAGCCGCCGCCGATGGCACGCTGGTCACGGCCTCGGTGGCCGGGACTGCTGTCGCCAAGGCCTCCGCCGCGGTTGCTGGCGGGAAGTACACTATTTTGGTAGAACAGCCCGAAGGCTCGGCCTTCGCTGGCAAGACTGTCAAGTTCAAGATTGGCTCCAGCGACGCTTCCCAGTCGGCTACGTGGGAACAGGGCGGCGCTTCGGTGCTTAACCTGACGGCGACCACTGCTCCGCCTACGGCGACGCCGCGGCCGCCCACCGCGACGCCGGTGCCGCCCACCGCGACGCCGCGGCCTGCGCCTACCGGCGTTCCCGGGGCTATAGGACCTGCTGGCCCCGCTGGCCCCAAGGGTGATGCAGGCGCTGCCGGTGCGCACGGCCCTGCCGGCCCTGCCGGCCCTGCCGGTGCGCAAGGCCCTGCTGGCGGCGGCACTCTGGGCATCATTGCCCTAATCATCGCCATCATCGCCATCATTGGCGTCGGTGTGGCGCTGACTCGGAAGCCCAAGCCTGCGACCAACCAGTAAGTAAATACTGGCCAGGTTTTCAGGCGATGCGAAGCGGGCATCCTTCTATAAGAGGGTGCCCGCTAACATTTGTCCTGGGATGCTGTGTCCCTGTTCGGAATGGGGAGGCTCTCTTGAAAACCGCGGGGGCGCAGGGGGCGTAGCCCTCGCCGGGGCTAGGGTGTCCCCAGAAATGACCCTTCTTCCCCACACCCCCTTACCCGTAAAATGGAAGAGGGGGAACAGAAGGGGCGAGGGCTAAAAGGGTGCGTACCGAGGGGCGGTTTACACGTTCAAGTGGTTGATTTCACTGGAGCCAAATGGGGAGAGTAACTTTGACTGTTGTTTAGGGGCGTCAGCCGTGCCGCTGGGCCCTCAAGGCAGTAGAAGAGACATCAGCCCGGAACAGAGACTCCGGTATGGCTTGGAACATGGGCTGAAAACCCTCTGGGACTGGCACATCGTCCAGAGTGCAGAATTTGTCCTGGTCACGGCGGCCCGCCACCAGGAACCGGCACCCCAGGGCCCACATTTGCGCCAGGGCGGCCAGCATGGCCGTCTGGTCATTCCCATAGTAGCGCGGTTCCACCAGGCGCACGGCTGTATCCCAGCCAATGACAAAGGCGCATCCCGGAAACAGGGCCGCTTTTTTGCGGAACGTTTCTGCCCTGGTCAACAGCACCCGGTGCATTCCGGCGAACTGGCCCAACCGCAGTTGCACCTCCGCCAATTCCAAAGGGGGCTTGTCCACGTTTACCACGGAAAGCTCAAAGGCTACTGGCTGTCCCAGCAAAGACTGGGCGGCCTGGGCCAGTTGCAAGTGCCCGTAATGCAGAGGGTTGAAGGAGCCGGGGAGCAGCGCTGGGACCGGCAAAGGCTCGTCAATCAAATACCGGCCGTCGGCCTCCGCTGAAATGGCGTTGATATCCCCCGATACCAGCCGATGTACTGGGTGGAGATGCGCCTGATGCTCTTCTTGGACTGCTTCGGAATCAATCAACTTTAAGTCCAAGTCAGGTTCCAATGCACAGGCCTTGCCCAAAGCATGGATTAGCAGCCGGCTGACCACTTCCTCCTCGCCCGCGCGGTCCCGCAAACCCTTGGCCAGGGTCAGGCTGTAAGATGACACTCCCTTCTGGTCCCAGGCGGCAATGCAGCAACGGTGGTCGCCGCGCTTGGGCCGGTCCGTGACAATGGTGGCGGTGCAGGCCAGTCCCACCACTGGATAACCATCCCCCCGGAGGGAAGTCCCCCGCTGGTAGGCGGCCCGGGCCATTGCTTTGGCAGTGCTGGGCGACACGTACTGAGCTGGCTCGTTCCCCAAAAAGTCCACCATAGACCGCTGGCTATAGGGCACCAGCCCTTCCAGCAACGTGCGGGATGCGCCAGGAACGTCCAGCAGCCAGGCTAGCCCCTGGCCGCCAGCTCCTGC
The DNA here is from genome assembly GCA_016872385.1 of SAR202 cluster bacterium. Taxonomy (GTDB): domain Bacteria; phylum Chloroflexota; class Dehalococcoidia; order Lucifugimonadales; family UBA3495; genus SHYG01. Next base: position 47,200 of record VGZV01000009.1, read on the forward strand.
CACCACCACCACTGCTTTGTGGGGCGTATCGTGAATTCTTTTCAGCAGCTCATGGGCGGTATTCATGGGTTTTGTCCTCTTGGCCGTCACGCCGAGTAGTTAATGTCCCCCATGCGCTGCAAGGAAGCAGCCATCTCTCCGGCCAGCTTTTGCTCCCACTCCTCCGCCCAGGCAGGGGGCAGCATGCGGCGGGCATTGCGCCACCATAACGGTTCTCCCTGATCAAGAACGTCGCCTTCCAGCACTTCTGCCAGGAAGCAGGTCATGTCTCCGCCATCCATTGCGTTGACCACGCGGCAGTCCAGATATCCCCAGCATTCGGTCAGTATGGGGCTGCCAGAAGCGCCGGTGCGACGGGCCACGCCGGCCAACTTGTCTTGATGCCGGCCAGACACGAATCCAAAGGCTTTGACCAGGTGGAGTTGGTCTTGCCGGAGGAAGTTTACCGCAAACACCAGGCTTTTCTGAATAAGTTGATGGCTGTAGTTGCCCTTGTAAATCTGGATCACGATGCGTGGCCGTGCCGGTACGATGGAAGCTGCGGCGATGGAAACGGCAATTTGGGCGTTGGTCTTGTCTTGCCAGCGGGTAGTAACGGAGGCCAGTGGCGCCCACAACCGGCCCATTAACGGGGCGATGCGGCCGGGGTCTGCACTGTGGGTCATGGCATCGGGCGTCTGCTTTCAGAAAGTGGCTGCTGTTGCACCCGGATTGCTCGGGCTTAACGCAAGGGTACAAATACCCAAATGTATTGGAGACTGGCTGGCAGTTTAACACTCAAGTTTCAACTAGTCTAGAATTTGTTCACATTCTGTTCACACAAAGCATGTTGTGCGTATGTTACCGTTTTTGCGTATTGAGCAGTCCCATTCTGTTCCGCCGACGGGGAGGCATGAGCTATGACCCGTGGCCGCCGGACCAATTTGGCGATTGATCTTACTCCGGAGGAGCGCAAAACTCTGGAGAGCTGGCAGCGCTCTACGACCATTCAGGCGGGCCGTGCCCGCCGCGGCAGAATCATTTTGATGCTGTCAGACGGTATATCAGTTACGGAGATTGCTTACGCCGTGGGAATCCGGCGTCGCTTTGTCTATAAGTGGGCCAAGCGCTTTACTGAGCTGGGTGTTCCAGGGTTGACCGATAAACAGGGCCGTGGCAGGCCGCCAGAACCAGAATGTGAGGGCCTCTGGCAACCTGGTAATTCGAAAGACCTGGCAATGCTCTAAATTAGAGGCTGGGATCAACTTTTTGCGTTAGCCATCTCCCGATTGCCGTATCGGCTGGATAGCTGGGAGAGGTATATACACCTGTGGGCTATGTTTTGCTGGTAGTGGCTGGGCTTGTGGCTGGAGGTTTCGCCACGACGCTGGTCATTGAGAGGTTGCCCTATAAATTGCTCCCACCCGTGGCTGTGCTTATGTCTGTAACCTGCTTAGCTGCGGTGTTGACTCAATTCCGCCGCCGTTGACCTCCCCAAAAGTTCCGCAGAATCAGTTGGCCTGCGCCTTGCGAATCCGGCTGTTTATGTTGCAGGATAAAGTACGGCAGACCTTCCGCAGGATTCAAAAAATGGATGTGGCTGCCGCCTACATACAGAGGCATAGATTCAGGAGGTGGCGGCGTTGCGGCGCTTCGGATACCTGGCGTTGGTTGTAATCATGGCGGCCACGGCGTTTGGCGCTTTGGGTGCAGGTCCAGAGCCGGGAGTGCCGCCGCGCCCCTACTTTCCTGATTTCTATTCCGGTAATGTGGTTGTGTCCGGCGGCGCCAGCTTGGCGGGCGTTAGCCTGGTGATTTGTATTGACGATTGCGCGACGGTCTTTACCACGGGGCCGGTTAGTCTGGATGCTCAGGGCAAGTTTGACCGGATTGCCATAAGTCCCAAGGACGAGGCCCTGGTAGGTCATCCCATCTCTTTCTTCCTGCAGAACCAGTACGGGCGCATCAAGGCAAGGGAGGCCCCCATTTTTGAAGGGGCGTTGAACTTGCGCAATGTGACGCTGAACTTTAAGGACCCTCTGCCCAGTCCGCCCCCGCCGCCCGATCTGCCACAGGTGGGCGATTCCATTATCCCAGTGCTGCCGAAGATAGCTGCTGGACTGGGTCTGCTGCTGGTGGCAGCAGGGCTGGGGCTTCTGGGAGTCCAACGAGTGCGGCGGCCACTGGCGTCCTGAAGCAAGGGCCTGCCACTTGGGCGACATAAAACTGAGGGGCGAAAAAATCGCCCCTCAGTTCTTATCCTGCGCTTGCCCTGGCTTGGGGCGCCAGCACCACTACCTTCATGTCCGATGGCACAGTATTGGCGGTAACGGATAGTCTTGGCTGCGGCTGCTGGGCCTCGTCAGTGCCCATGCGCCGGAGAAAAGGCTCCAAGCCCTGCAATTGGACCTTCACGCTGGGGGTGTTGTAGTGCATGGGGATTACCAGCTTGGGATCCAGGTTTTGCATCACCTCAAAAAGGCGGTCCATGTCCAGAGTGCAACCGCCGCCCACCGGCAATAACAAGACGTCCACCGGGACCAGTTCGTCCACCTGGCGGGTGGTAAGGGGCATGTTAATGTCCCCCAGGTGGCAGATGTTTACTCCGTCAATGGTGATGACGTATGCCACGTTGCGCTGCGTCTGGGGCGTTCCAGCCGCCAGAGGGGTCATAATGCCGCGGATGGATACCCCTGAGGCCTGGTATTCGCCCGGCATAGATACTATTCGCGGCTCCCCAGCCACTTCTTGCCAGTTGCTGTGGTTGGGGTGGCTGTTGCTCACGGTGACCACCGTGGCGGGGCGGCTGTCAGGCCGCAAGCCAACTTCGGCGGGGAAAGGATCAGTCAACACCACCAGGTTATCCGACCGGAGCCGGAAACAGGCATGACCCAGCCAGGTCACTTCCATGCCGCGTCATCACCTCGCCAGCGGCGCGCCGCCGCCCAGGCTGCCGGGAGCAGCAGCGACGCCACGTAAATCTTGACCAGGTCTCCAGGAATGAACGGGTACAAACCGTACTCCAGGACCTTTTCCCTGGGTACGAAAAAACCGAGCTGCAACAGCCCTGGGATGTAAATAAGGATGTTTCCTATCAGCATTGCCGTTAGCACCCAGGGCTTGCGGTCCCACCCGCGCTCACACAAAAAGCCCACCACGTAGGCTGCGGGGACAAAGCCGATGATGTAGCCGCCGGAAGCCATGTGCCACACCAGCCCAGAATTTCCTCCGGCAAATAAGGGCAGCCACATCCCTTCCAGCAAGTAGAGGAACGCTGCCGCGGCTCCCCGCCGGCTTCCCAGCACAGCGCCGCCCAACAGCACCGCCAGTGTCTGGCCCGTGACCGGCACTGGAGTAAATCCCAGGGGCACCGCAATGCGGGCTCCCAGGGCAATGAGCAGGCTGAATCCCAGGACCAGGGCAATGTCCCTGGCTAACCGAAAGCTTCCCCTGTGGGCAGGGACCAGGAATTCAATAAGGGGGGCCGGAGCAGTGTGGGCTTGCAAGGTGAGTCAGCATCCTGTACGGGAACTGAGACTGTGGGTGAGTATAATAGTGGGTATGGGGTCAGTCAATCCTTGACATGGCGGGAAAGCCCATGCTAAGGTCGAAATATCCTTCCTTCATTGTCTGACGGGTTGGGACGCCGGATTTCCGGTGATCAGGGGTGCCGATGCTGTCGGAACGCGCCAGAACAATCCTGAATATCCTGGTGGATGAATATATACACACTGCCGCGCCGGTGGCGTCGGAGGAAATTGCCCGCCGTTCGCCAACGCGGGTCAGTCCAGCCACTGTGCGCAATGCCATGTCCCAGTTGACCGAGGCGGGGTATATCTCCAGGCCCCATATTTCAGCTGGGGGGGTGCCCTCGGACCTGGGCTACCGCCACTATGTGGAGTCGCTAAGAGAACCCCTGGCCTTGCCCGCTGGCTTGCAGCGTCAAATCCGGCGGCAGCTCAGCCAGGTGAACCCGGCGACGGAAGTGTGGGTGCAGCGGTGCGCCACCGTTCTTTCCAGCATTACTGCCAACCTGGCCATCGTCACCATGCCTAGGCCCAGCGTCCCGCGCCTGAAACACATTCAGTTGGTGTACCTGGAGCAGTTCCTGGCGCTGCTGATTATTGTGCTGCAGGGCACGCGGTTGATGCGCCGCCTGCTGCCACTGGATGAGCCGGTGACCCAGGATATGTTGAGCCAGGCGGCAGACCGCCTTAACGATTCCTTTCAAGGTCTTGGGTGGGAAGACATAGAGACTTTGCCGGGAGAGTTTAGCCCGTTGGAAGACCGCGTGCGCCGGGACACTGCCCTTATGCTGCGAGAAGCGGATAGGTTCACCGTGCCGGAGCACTACGTGGACGGCCTGCGCCGCCTGCTGCAACAGCCGGAATTTTCCCAGGGCGGCAAAGCCCGCGAACTGGTGGAAATGCTGGAAGAACGGGTCCTGCTGGAGAAAGTGCTATCTGAAACCCCTGGCGCGGGCGACGTGGCAGTTTACATTGGCGGGGAGAACCGCCAGGAGCCGCTGCGGCCCTATGGGGTGGTGGTCTGCCAGTACGGCATCCCATTCCGGGCCAGCGGGACCATTTGCGTCATCGGCCCCACCAGAATGGGGTATGTTGAAGCCATTGGCGGCGTGAGTTTCCTGGCATCGCTATTGAACCAGCTGGTGGCGGAGCTTTACGGCGGCGACTCGCCGAATACAGGCGAAGAAACAGTCCATGACCTCAGCCAGTGACCATGCCAATCCGGCTCCCCACGCTGGAGGCACGCTAACCCAGGCGGCGCCGGAGGCAGTGCTGCACCTGCGGGCGGCAGTCCGGTCGGGAGTCCCCTGGCGGCGCGCCTTGGTTGAAGCTATGGGGTTGTGGACTTTGCCTCAGGAAAACCACAAGGGCCGTGACTTTTGCTATCTCATCGGCGGCGAGGCCTTTGATTGGTTGACCTTGGCCGAGCGCCTGTGTGAAGAAGTTGCAGACCAGGTGAATGAGGAGGAGCGGGAGCAGCTCCTGTTTTTCGGGCAGTTAGACCAGGAGATGTCCCAGGAAACCTTTCGCGAGCTGCTGGGGGCTGCCAAGTACCGGGCATTCCTGAACTACTGGTATGGAGTTGTGGTGGAGGAAGGGTTGCAGCTGGCGGTAGAGGCGGCAGTGCGGAAACGGCACCGCGCCCTCTGCTATCCCGACAGTGAGGAGTTGGTGGAGGAGGTCTTTTCCCACCTCTATGGCGCCACCCGCCGGGAACTGCTCCAGGAGTTCCGCACGCGGTCCAACTTGCTTCCCGATGCTGACCTGACCCTTACCCAGTTGAAGGAGTTCACCTACTGGCTGTTCAAGCGCCGGGTACACATATGGGATCCCGCCCGCGTCGCCAGCGATACCCAGCGGGGCATCCAGCAGTTGAAGCAACTAGGCCAGTCCCTGGACCCTGCCGCGGAGTTTGAAACATCACCCCATCAGTAAGCCAGTATTCACCTCACCGGCGGCAGGCGGGAATGGCATCGGCCGCCTTACACCTTTGGCCCGTGCAGACGTTCTGGAACCTGCGCGGATTGCAATAATAGGCTTGTTTTCCACTCATGCTTACTCCTCTTATCGGCCTGAACACCTCCGAGCTTTGCGCCCTGGTCAAACAGGAAGGCGAACCAGCCTACCGCGGCCAGCAGCTGGCCCGCTGGATTTACCGGCAGGGAGCGCATACCATCCAGGAGATGACGGACCTGTCCCGCCCTTTGCGGGCGCGCCTGGAAGAAAAGTACCAGGTAGGCCGCGCCCGGGTGGCGGCCCAGCAGCGCAGCCGGGACCGCACCGTCAAGCTCCTCCTGGCCTTGCATAGTGAAGAGGAAGGCGTTCCCTACACTGTTGAGACTGTGGGGCTGCCCTACTCCGAATATCTTTCTTGCTGCGTGTCCACCCAGGTGGGCTGCCCGGTGCGCTGCGCCTTTTGCGCCACAGGCCGCAGCGGCTACTCCCGCAACCTGACTGCCGGAGAGATTGTGGACCAGGTGCTTACGGTGCAAGAAGCGGCCCGGGACAATCCGCCTCCCCTGGACCGGGTGAGCCACGTGGTCTTCATGGGCATGGGCGAGCCGCTGATGAACTACGACGCCACCCTGGGCGCAGTGCGTCTGCTGAACCAGGAGGTGGGCATCGGCATGCGCCACCTCACGGTCAGCACCGTGGGTTACGTGCCGGGCATCCGGCGGCTGGCCAAGGAGAAGCTGCAACTGACTCTGGCGGTGTCCCTGCACGCCCCCAATGACCAGCTCCGGCAGCAGCTAATCCCCACCATGACCCGCTGGGGTCTGGACGAAATCCTGGATGCCTGCCGCGCCTACTTTCAACAGACCGGCCGTCGCCTGACTTTTGAGTACTGCCTGCTGGACGGGGTCAACGACAACATCAAGCAGGCCCAGGAACTGGCCCGCCGGCTGCGGGGGCTGAACTGCCACGTTAACCTCATTCCCTACAACCCGGTGGGCGGCACCGGTTTTGCTGCGCCCGCGCCCCTGCGGGTTAAGGGATTTCGCGAGGCTCTGGAGCGGGCAGGGATTGTAGTCACCCAGCGGGCACAAAAGGGGGCGGACATTGACGCTGCCTGCGGGCAGCTGCGGCGGCGGGAAATGGGTAAGCGGGCGGGTTAACGCATGCGCTGATAGCATGAACGGCACAGTGGTTTGGCATAGGATGTGTCCGATGGCCGCCCACAAACATGGCAGAATTCCTCTTCATAGTCCTCATTGCCCCATGCAGCCCATACTTCATAGTGCGGCGGGCATAGGGGTCTGGAAGGATTCATGGCAATGGGCGCTGAGCAGCGAATGCAAAATCCGGATGGCGCATTCTGCCCAGGCCGGGGAGAATTTCTGGCTGGGGGCCGTGCCGGTTCGGGCAGCAGATTACCCATGCGTTTGGCCTGACCCATAAGAGTTTGGGTTACATACTTCCGGACTTGGGCTTCACTATCTTTATCTCGTATCGCGAGGCCGATCTCAAGGGAATTATTCGCGGAGAACTGGTGCAGGTTCATGGATGTCACCAACACCTCCCGCTCATTCAAGTAAATCTTGGCGTGCAGGTACTCTACGCCGCGCACGTCAACACCATTTTGCAGCAGCCAGGTCACGTCTTCGGTGTCGCTCTGTACCAACACTCCATTCTCAAGCCGTACAACCGCAGCGACTTTTACACCGCTTTTCAAAACCCGGTCCAGTGATCCCTGAACGTGCCGCCAGTCGCGCAGCTTGATGTATGGAGTGACGATAATCAGGAACTTTTTTGCTTCTTGAATAATGTCTAGAATTTTAACGGCAACCTCATCGTCCACATAGACTATCTTCTGAGTCTCAGACACACCTGCCTCCTGAAATCCGACGTTCGCGTTGGTGCGTTAGTCCCGACGATTACCCACCATCAATAGCTGTCCTCTCGATATACCAGGGCCACCGCCGCATTTTAGCAGTTAGCGGCACAGGGCGGTATTGATCCCCTATGCTGCCTCTTCAGCGCAGGGTGTCCCACCAGGCCCGCTCCCTTCCATTTCGTGGTAAATTATGGGGGCTGACTGGCATTGGTTCTATAAACACGGGACGCTCAGGAGGGGAAGATGCTGGACTACAAACCCAACATAGTGCTTTCCACCCAGGAATACAAAGTGGTGGGCACCAGGCCCATCCGCCATGACGGCGCGGACAAAGTTATGGGCCGCGCCCGCTATGCCGCCGATATTCACCTGCCAGGGATGCTCTACGGCAAAGTCCTGCGCAGCCCCCACCCCCACGCCCGCATCCGGGGCATCAACGCCAGCCGCGCCCTGGCCCTGCCCGGCGTGGTGGCGGTGGTCACTGCCGCCGACCTCCCAGCGGTTTCCGCGGAGCTGGCCGAGCATGAAGAAGGCGGCAACGTGAACTACGGTTTCTACAGTCGCAACGTTATGGCCCGGGAAAAGGCGCTGTACCGGGGCCATGCCGTGGCCGCGGTGGCTGCCACCAGCCTTGCTCTGGCCGAGGAAGCCCTGTCCTTGATTGACGTGGACTATGAAGTGCTGCCGCCGGTGTTGACCGCCGCCGAGGCCATGAAGTCCAATGCGCCCATCCTCCACGAGCGGCTGCTGACCCTGAGCAACCCGGCCCAGCGGGGCGGCGCCTACGCCAAAGAAGCTCCCGCCAAGGGCACCAACGTCTCCAACCGATTTGAGTTCAAGCTGGGCGACATTGCCAAGGGGTTCCAGGAAGCCGATGTCATCGTAGAACGGGAATTCCATACCCGGCCGGTGCACCAGGGATACATAGAACCCCATTCTGCCACGGCCCAGTGGAACACTAATGGGTCGGTCACTATCTGGTGCAGCAGCCAGGGCCACTTTGCCCTGCGGGACCACACCTCCACCATCATGGGCCTGCCAGTTTCCAAGGTGAAAATCGTGCCTATGGAGATTGGCGGCGGCTTTGGCGGCAAGGGCCAGGGCGGCTGTTATATTGAGCCGGTGGCGGCGGCCCTGGCGCGGAAGAGCGGCAGGCCAGTGAAAATCACCATGACCCGTCCGGAAGTGTTCGTAGGCACCGGCCCGACTTCTGGCACCCACATTCGCGTCAAGATGGGTGCCAAGCGCGACGGGCGCATCACCGCCGCGGAAGCCCACCTGATTTACGAGGCCGGTGCCTTCCCCGGCTCGCCAGTGCCCGGCGGCTGCCGCACCATGTTCGCCCCCTACCAGATCCCCAACGCGTACATCGAAGGCGTGGACGTGGTGACCAACGTGCAGAAGGCCGCCGCCTACCGGGCCCCCGGCTCCCCCGCCGCCGCCTTTGCCGCCGAGCAGGCGGTGGATGAGCTGTGTCAGAGACTGAACAAGGACCCCATTGAGTTCCGCCTGCTCAACGCCTCCAAGGAGGGCAGCCGCCAGGCCACGGGGCCGGTGTTCCGCCGCATCGGGCTGGAGGAGGTGCTTGAGGCGGCGAAGCAGCACCCGCACTGGTCGGCGCCCCTGGGAGGCCCCAACCGAGGCCGGGGCGTCGCGGTGGGAGCCTGGTTCAACGGCACCGGCCCGGCCACGGCGGTGGCCAGCGTCAACCCCGATGGCACCGTCGGCCTAATCGAGGGTTCACCGGACATTGGCGGCAGTCGGGCGGCCATGGCCATGCACGTGGCCGAAGTTTTGGGCATCCCTGCCGAAGACGTTCGGCCTGCGGTGGTGGACACCGATTCCATTGGCTACAGCTCCGGCGCGGGCGGCAGCGGCGTCACCTTCAAGATGGGCACCGCGGTTTACAACGCGGCCCAGGATGTGAAGCGGCAGCTTGTTGAACGGGCCGCCAAAATTTGGGAAGTGAAGCCGGAGGATGTGGACTACGCCGACGGCGTGCTGCGCCACAAGCAGGACTCAGAGCTGAGAATGACTCTGAAAGAGCTGGCCCATCGCATGAACCGCACCGGCGGCCCCATAGTGGGCCGGGCCGCGGCCAACCCGGGGGGCGTGGGCAACGCCTTTGCCCTGAACATGGTGGACGTGGAGGTGGACCCCGACACCGGCAAAGTGACCATCCTCCGCTACACTGCCATCCAGGACGTTGGCAAGGCCATCCACCCCAGCTACGTGGAGGGCCAGATTCAGGGCGGCGCGGTTCAGGGCATCGGCTGGGCGCTGAACGAGGAGTACTACCTGGACAAGCAGGGCCAGATGATGAACTCCAGCTTCCTGGACTACCGGATGCCCACCAGCCTGGATGTGCCTATGATTGACACCGTCATTGTGGAGGTGGCTAACCCCGGCCATCCCCTGGGCGTGCGCGGTGTGGGGGAGGTCTCCATTGTGCCCCCCATGGCGGCCGTCGCCAACGCCATCCACCGGGCCGTGGGGGTGCGCACCGGCTGCCTGCCCATGAACCCCGCCAGCATCCTGGAAGCCCTGGAGCAGCAGAAGCGCGGGAAGTAAGAGTCCAGGTTTCTAGTCAATTCTCCGGCGTGTAGGGGCGACGCATGCGTCGCCCCTACGTCTTTGCCATGATTACTGGTTCCTAAGGCTTTGCCCAAAATGTCATTCTGAGCCCCGATTGCATCGGGACGAAGGGTTACAATAATTGGCTGCAAAACGTTACTGACTGTCGAAATCCATACTTTTTGGGCAAGGCCGGTTCCTAAACAGAAATCCAGTACACAATGCCTTCAACACTCTTGTCTAGCGGCCTTGATGTAGGGGCGGGTTTCAAGCTCGCCCCTACGGGTAAACCGAAAACTACAATCCTCTGGGGTTACTCTGCAGGGCCTTTTCATTCTCACTGGAGGTAGGGGCAGACCTACGTGTCTGCCCCGTAGCCAGAAGTCTGACGAGGGCGCACACGTAGATGTGGCCCTACGGGAATGTCGAGAACGAAAGGACATATGCTCTCCTCCTTTTGACGCCATCGGCATCGAGTGTTGGAATCCCCCCAACCGGGCGGGGACGATGGGGTGAACCAGAGTGTCGTATATCTGAAATCCTCTGGCCATTGGGGGCGGTATCGTGGCTGCTGACGTCATTTTTGAGCCCCTGAAGTTCCGGAACCTCACCGTCAAGAACCGGGTGCTCCGGTCCAACATTTCCGGGCGCTTTGACAACTACGATGGCTCCGGCAACCAGGCCCGCATCAACTGGGAAGCCAAGTTCGCCGAGGGCGGCGTGGGCGCCATCATCTCCTCCTTCGTGCCGGTCTCAATACGCGGGCGTATCGTTCCCAACTACGCCACCATCCACCGGGACGATTGCATCCCCTTCTGGCGCGCCTTGGGCCAGCGGGTCCACCAGCACGACTGCCGCTTCATCATGCAGCTCAGCCACTCCGGGCGGCAGCAGGACATCGGCGGCGTAGAAAACACCATCGCCCTCAGCTCCACCAGCAAGTCCGAACCGCTGCACGGCTTCCGCTGCCAGGCCATGACCCAGCAGGACATCGCCGAGACTGTGGCTGCCTTTGCGGAGGGCGCGCGCCGCGCCCGGGAGGCGGGCTTGGACGGGGTGGAGCTGCATGGGGCCAACGGCTATCTCATCACCCAGTTCCTTAGCTCCGGCATAAATGACCGGCGGGATCAGTATGGCGGCTCCTTGCAGAACCGCGCCCGTTTCCTGCTGGAGGTGGTGCAAGCCATCCGCCAAAAGTGGGGCGGGACTTTCACCTGCAAGTAAAAATCAGCACCACCGACTTCAATAACGCCGCCATCCCCTGGGAAGGCAAGGGCAACACCTTGAGTGAGTCCGTCCAGGTGTGCCAGTGGCTGGAGCAAGCCGGGGTAGATGCCATTCACGTCTCCTGCGGCAGCATGTTCCCCCACCCCAAGAACCCCGCCGGCGACCTGCCCATGAAAGAAGCAGGCATGACCTATGACATCATGTCCGCCAGCGGGCGGCATACCCGCCGGAACCTGTTTTTCTTCCGCACCTGGCCTTTCAACGCCGCCTTCCGCTGGTGGTGGGTCCATAACCGGGGCCGGGTCGTTGAGGGCATCAATCTGTCCGACTCCCGGGCAGTCAAGCAGGCTGTGGGCATTCCTGTAATCTGCACCGGCGGGTTTCAAACGGCGTCGGTAATCCGCCAGGCGGTTTCCGGCGGCGACTGCGACGGCGTTTCCATTGCCCGCTCCCTGGTGGCCAACAATGACCTGGTGAAGCTGTTTGCCCAGGGCCACGACTGCGCTCCCAGGCCCTGCACTTACTGCAACAAGTGCATGCTGCATACTCTGAAGAACCCCCTGGGCTGTTACGAGGAGAGCCGGTTTGAGTCCCGGGAGGCCATGCTGAAACAGATCATGTCAGTGTTTGAGCCGCCTCCCTTTAGGTAGGAGTCGTAAGAGTTTCCTCGCCCTGGTGGGAGAAGGGTAATGTATCAGTTCGCTCAAGAACTCAACTCGTCACACCGGCGAAAGCCGATGTCCAGATACAAAACTTAATGATGCGCTTTACTGGATTCCGGCTTCCGCTGGAATGATGAACGGTTAACGGGTACACCACCGGGAGTGGGGCTGCACCGGCGCGCTTGCGCATACTTTGCTGTAGTAGGACAACTTAACCAATGTTGGCCAAGCTTTCTAGAGGCAAAAGGATTGCCCTGGCAATTGTGGCGGCGGCGGTGGTAGTGGCGGCGGCCATCGGCATCTACGTCTTTGTCTGGTTCCAGAGGAACGTGCCAGAGACCCACTCTGGCATTGTGGACCATTTCAAGTACGGCTCCATTGGTGCGGAAGGCCGGTCGGGTGTGCCCTATTGGGTGTGGCGGGTGCTTCCGGATGTTTTTCCAGAGTACTTGCCCGACCGCCCTGGCAATGGCTACGCACGCCTGGGGTTTATTTACGAGTCTCCCACCGACGAGCGGCCCATTGGCGCCAGCTACCGGGAGGACCCCTTGCCAACCCAGGGGCTTAACTGCGCCTTGTGCCACACCGGTGTGCTGCGGGAATCGCCGGACGCGCCGCCGCAGATTATCCTGGGAATGCCCGCCCACCAGTTTAACCTCCAGGGATATTTGAACTTCCTTTTTGCCTCCGCTGCCGACCCGCGGTTTAACGCCGATGTTCTGATTCCGGCCATAAAAAAGGCCAACCCGGAATTTTCCTGGCTGGACAACCTGCTTTACCGGCAATTCATAATTCCGCGCACCAGGGATGGCCTGTTGCAGGAAGCCACCAACTTTTCCTGGATGGCCCGGCGTCCTCCCCTGGGGCCTGGCCGGGTGGACACCTTCAACCCCTACAAACGCCTCTTTGGTTTTGACATGGACGCCGACGATACCATCGGCACCGCTGACCTGCCTTCCCTGTGGGAACAGCGCATGCGCATCGGCATGTGGCTGCACTGGGACGGCAATAACAACTCGGTAGAGGAGCGCAACAAGAGCGCGGCCATCGGCGCAGGAGCCTCGCCCGAATCCCTGGACTTGCCTGCCATGGCCCGCATCGAGGAGTGGATTCTAGACCTGCCTGCACCCCAGTTCCCGGCCAGCCGCATTGACCAGGCGAAAGCCCAGGCCGGGGAAAAAGTGTACCAGGCTCACTGCGCCAGTTGCCATGCCGTTCCCAGTCCTGGGGTGGGCCAGGTGGTGAACATCACCGCCCTGGGCACCGACCCGGAGCGAATGAAGTCCTTCACTCCTGAGCTGGCCGAGAAGATGAACACCCTGGGTACCGGCTACCCCTGGCGATTTACTCACTTCCGCACCACCGATGGCTATGCCAGCATGCCGCTGGACGGCGTTTGGCTGCGTGCGCCTTACCTGCACAACGGCTCCGTGCCCACCCTGCGGGACTTGCTCAAGCCGCCAGAACAACGGCCCACCGTGTTTTATCGGGGCTACACTGTGTACGACTTTGCCAACGTGGGCTTTGTTTCTTCCGGCCCGGAGGCCGAGCGGCTGGGCTGGAAGTACGATACCATCGTCAAAGGCAACAGCAACCAGGGACATGTTTACGGAACTACCCTGTCTTCCGAGGAGATTGACACCCTGTTGGAGTACCTGAAAACCGAGTAGATAGGAGACTTTCTCATGGCCGGTTCCGTATTTTCCCGGTTGTTTACCCGAATTTGGCAACTAGTAAACCGGTTTATCATCTGGCACCGGCTCCCCATGCCCCTGGCTGTGATTAACCTGGTGGCCTTGCGCATCCAGCTGCGTGAGCAGAACCTGCACGATACCAAAGGGGCGGTGTCCGCCACCGGGCCGGAACTCCCCCCTGGCGACCCGCGCCTCACCAGCCGCACGGTGGACGGCGCCTACAACGACTTGCAGCATCCCAAGATGGGCAGCGCCGGGGCGCGGTTTGCCCGCAACGTGCCCCTGCAGTTCGCTTATCCGGAAGCGCCGCCTGCCCTGCTGACCCCCAGCCCGCGGGAGGTGAGTCGCCAGCTCCTGACCCGCGACCAGTTTGTTCCCGCCACCATTCTCAACGTGCTGGCCGCCGCCTGGATTCAGTTCCAGGTGCACGACTGGTTCAACCACGGCAGTCCCGATGATGAGCATTCCTGGGAGCTGCCCCTGAAGGATGACGATGCCTGGCCCCAGCGTCCCATGAAGGTGGGGCGCACGCCTCCGGACCCCACCCGCACCGATGCCGACGCCAATCTGCCGCCCACCTTCATCAACCACTCGGTGCACTGGTGGGACGGCTCCCAGATTTATGGCAACACGCCGGAGGTTCAGGCCAGCCTGCGTTCCGGCGACAAGGGGAAGCTGGAAATAGGTCCCGACGGACTGCTTTACCTGAACCCGGAGACGGGGTTGGACCTCACGGGTTTTACGGACAACTACTGGGTGGGCTTGAGCCTGCTGCACAACCTGTTCAGCCTGGAGCACAACTCCATATGCGACCGCTTGGCGCAGGAATACCCCAACTGGTCCGATGAGGAGATATACCAGAAGGCCAGGCTGATTAACGCCGCGCTGATGGCAAAAATCCACACTGTGGAATGGACCCCCGCCATTCTGGCCACGCCCACCATGCGCTACGCCATGCGGGGCAACTGGTGGGGCTTTATGGGGGAAAATTACTATCTCAAGCATGGGCGTCTGGGCCGCAGCGAAGTCATCAGCGGCATTCCCGGATCGCCCACCAGCCACCACACTGCTCCCTACGCCATGACCGAGGAGTTTGTGGCGGTGTACCGGCTGCACCCGCTCATCCCTGACGAATTTACCTTCCGGTCATTGAGCGACGACCGCACCTTGTTGGAACACCAGTTCCCGCAGGTGGAGGGCGTGAACGCCCGCCGCGTGCAGGAGCAGGTCTCCATGCCGGACCTGTTCTACTCCCTGGGCACCGTGCATCCTGGTGCGGTGACGCTGCACAACTACCCCAAGTTCCTGCAAAACCTGAACCGGCCCAACCTGCCGCCCATGGACCTGGCGGCGGTGGACGTGCTGCGCGACCGGGAGCGGGGCGTGCCCCGCTACAATCAGTTCCGGCAGTTGCTGAACAAGCCGCCGGTGCGCACCTTTGAGGAGCTAACCGGCAACAAGGAGTGGGCCGATCAGCTTCGCCAGGTGTATGACAATGACATAAACCGGGTGGACACCATGGTGGGCATGTATGCGGAAAATCCGCCCACCGGGTTTGGGTTCAGCGACACCGCCTTCCGCATCTTCATTCTGATGGCGTCGCGGCGGCTGAAGAGCGACCGCTTCTTCACCACCTACTACACCACCGAAGTCTATACCAAGGCGGGCATGGACTGGATTAATGGCAACACCATGTCCACGGTGCTGCTGCGGCACTATCCCAGCCTGGGGCCGGTGCTGAGCCGGGTGCAAAACGCCTTTGCTCCGTGGCCGCGGTCCAAGTAACGGGGGGAATATGTATCAGTCCATGGCCAGCAAGCAAACGTCATCCGCAGGCGCTTATAAATGGAGCGGCCTGGCCCTGGTGTTGGGCGGCGTCTCCTTTGCTCTGTTCATGCTGCTGCACCCCTTTGGGGAACTGGAAGGGGCTGAAGTAACCATGCGCTGGAACTGGGTGCCGGCCCACACCTTCCACTTTTTGGGTGCCATGTTTACCCTGCTGGGAATTATTGGCCTCTACGCCCGGCACGACGGCGCTTTGGGCAGGCTGGGGGCAATAGGATTTGTCATCGCCTTCATCGGCACTGCCATGTTCGTAGGCACTGGCATGTTCACCGCCTGGGTGTGGCCGGTGATTGCCCGCCACGTTCCCGCCTTTGTAGCCCCCGGCGGGCCGCTGTTCAACGACTCTTCCACCGTGGGCTTTACCGCCGCTCCCTACGCCCTGATGACCCTGGGCTATATTCTGTTTGGCGCGGCCATGCTAAAAGCCAAGGTCATGCCGCGCTGGGCTGTAATCATGTCCATGCTGGGCATTGTGCTGTTCTGCGTGCCGGTGCACCCGGTGGGGCCTGTGCCCTGGATTGTGCGGGTAATTGGGGCGCTGGTGTTTGGCGGCGCGCTGGCCTGGCTGGGTTCCGCCTTGTGGTGCGGCAAGGGCGTTGCTCAGGCGGAGTAGGGGGCAATTAGCTTCTCGTCATTCCGGAGGAAGCCGGAATCCAGCATTGGGCCTCGGCCATGCCTGAATCCGGATCCGGCGAAAACTGGTGTGAGGATTAACCCCTGCCTTTCCGCTACGGCAACCTGCCCGGCTGCTCTGCTGCTCTGCTGCTCTGCGCAGATGCTTCCGTGTCAACTCAAACAAGAATGTTACCGAAGGGCAGATGATTCACTGATCCAGGAATGTTACCGAAGCATTGTTGCCGGGTCCCTGTGATTGGCTGCCGGGGCAAGCTTGGGGTGCTGCCCCAGCCG
>VGZV01000010.1 GCA_016872385.1 SAR202 cluster bacterium
TTGGGATAGAGACGGGGCGACCATGCTGAGCTACGGTCTTCCAACCCAGGGTGAATCGGTCTACCCCGCCTCTGATGAAACCTTCGCTTGATTCTAATCTCCCGCTGGCAAGATACAAGGGTGAGCGTCCTTCGGCTGAAGGACCGCTCGTGGTGAGCCTGTCGAACCACGAGCGCCTAGCCTTTTTAGACACATTCTAAGGAGTACTGGTCAGATGGCATTTCCAAGGCCCTGGTCACCCATCCTCATCGTTTTGCTGCTTGTGAGCATTCTGGGGACAGCGTGCGCAGGCAGCGCCCCCGCGGCAATCCCTGAGCTAGCAATTCAGGCTGCCGACTTCTCTTTCACGGCGCCTGACAGCATCCCCGGTGGCTTGACCCGCATCAGCATGACGAACATCGGCAAGGAAGACCACCACGCCCAGCTGGCACGGCTCAACGACGGTGTAACCGTGACCCAATTCCAGGATACCCTGAAGAAGGGCGAAGCCGCCGTTTTCCCCCTGGTAACTTTTGAGGGTGGAGCTGGCGGCATGCCCGCAGGAGGCAAGTCCTCCGGTTTGGCAGACCTGCCCAGCGGACAGTACCTGGTACTATGCTTTTTCCCCTCCCCAGACGGCACCCCGCATTTGGTCAAGGGCATGATTAAGTCTCTGCCTGTCACAGCCAAACCGGCCAAGGCGCCAACCCCTCCCAAAGCGCAGACTGTGGACCTGGGCGACTTTTCCTTCACGGGCGTTGCCGCCAGTTATGGCCCAGGCTCCTTTACCCTGGAGGGCGTTAACAAGGGCAAGCAGGTACATGAACTCATCGCGGTGAAGGTTGCCGACGGTGTAACGGCTGAGCAGCTGCGTCAAATCCTTTCCGCGCCGCCTTCCGCCGGCGGACCTCCTCCGGGGCCGCCGCCCTTCGCCTTCGCAGGCGGTATGCAGGCCGTAATGGCCGGAGCCAAAGCCTACGGCGAGTTCAACCTCCAGCCTGGGCAGTACGCTTTCCTCTGCTTTGTTCCCGACCCCAGCAATGGGACGCCTCGCGTAGCCCTGGGCATGTACACCCCCTTCACTGTTAAGTAAAGGACTATAACGAACAACTTTGGCGGAGGGGTGGTAATGCCACCCTTCCGCTGCTAACCGGCAGCCTGGAGCGAAGTCTGTGCTAGCAACAGTCCAGACCTGCGCCGTAGTTGGCCTGGATGGGTACATCGTCCAGGTTGAAGTAGATATATCGCAAGCCCTGCCCGCCTTCAACATCGTAGGCTTGCCGGACACGGCGGTCCAGGAGGCTCGCGAACGAGTGCGGGCGGCTTTGCGCAACAGCGGCTGCGAATTCCCCATGCGGCGCATCACGGTGAACCTGGCGCCCGCCGACCTGAAAAAAGCCGGTCCCGCCTATGATCTGCCCATTGCTGTAGCCATCGCCCTGGCCTCCCAACAAGCTGAGCCTCTGCCCGGAGCAGCCGTCTTCTTAGGGGAGCTGTCCCTGGATGGCAGCCTGCGCCATACCACCGGCATCTTGCCCATGGTTTCGGTGGCGCGGGAACAGGGCGTAGGCGCCGTGTTTGTCCCCACCGCCGATGCCAGTGAAGCATCTCTGGTGGAAGGCATACAGGTGTATCCTGTGACTTCGCTGCCAGGGCTGCTGGCCCATCTCCGGGGCCAAGATTCCCTGGCTCCGCAAGAACCTGTCTCAGACCTTACAGATGCCGGGGACGGCGGCGCCACTGGCGCGAACTTGGCGTATGTCAAGGGGCAGGAACATGCCAAGCGCGCGCTGGAAATAGCCGCCGCCGGGTTCCACAACCTGCTGTTCAGCGGCCCGCCGGGCAGCGGCAAGACTCTGCTGGCCCGCTGTCTCCCCTCCATTCTTCCCCCCATGACCACCGACGAGGCCCTGCAGGTGACCAAGATTTACAGCGTCAGCGGAGCTTTGCCGCCGGACCGGCCCATGATCCGGGAGCGCCCCTTTCGTGCGCCCCACTACACCATATCCAACGCCGGGCTGGTGGGCGGCGGACGCAACCCGCGGCCGGGGGAAATTACTCTGAGCCACCGGGGCGTTCTGTTCCTGGACGAGCTGCCTGAGTTCAATCATGTGGCGCTGGAAGCCCTGCGCCAACCCCTGGAAGACAAGGTGGTGACCATCAGCCGGGCCAATGGCACAGTTTCATACCCGGCCAGCTTTATGCTGGTGGCCGCCATGAACCCCTGCCCCTGCGGGTTTCATTCCCACCCCCGCAAAGAGTGCACATGCAGTCCCACCACAGTCGCCCGGTACCAAAAACGCATCAGCGGCCCGCTGCTGGATCGCCTGGACATGTTTGTGGAGGTGCCGCCGGTGGAGTACGAGAAGCTGGCCGACGGCAAAGATGCTGAGGATTCCCGGGAAGTCCGGCGGCGGGTGGAGCAGGCCAGAGAAGTCCAGCGCCAAAGGTTTAGGGATTGCGGGTTTCTCTGCAACTCGGAAATGGGGCCTGCCGAGGTCTGGAATTTCTGCCCTCTGGAGGAGGGGGCCAAGAGCCTGCTCCAGGCCGCCACCCAGCAACTAAACCTGTCGGCCAGAGCTTTTCATCGCATCCTCAAGCTCTCGCGCACCATCGCCGACTTGGGAGGCGCCGGGGAAATTGGCATCGGACATCTGGCGGAAGCCTTGCAGTACCGCTCCAGGAGCGCCGCTGGATAGAGATTGCAACCCGCTTGCCAGCCGGGCCTCCCCCAGCTAAGATTAGGTCTATGGAACGCCTGCCTGTGAAATATGCCTTGGGGCACCTGCGCCGCATTGAAGCAGAGACCTTTGGCGAACCTGGACAACGGACATTCCGGCTGGTATTGCAGGCCGGGGGCGCTCAGGGACTGGTGTGGCTGGAGAAAGAGCAGTTGTTCCAGCTGGGCACCTACCTCCAAGAAGCCATTCAGACCATGACGCCTGAGGAACGGGGGCGGCGCAGCGCACCCCAGGAACCGGAATGGTCCGGGGAGAGGGCAGACATCGAGTTCAAGGCCCGGCGGGTGATGCTGAGCCTTGACCAGCGCAATAACTCCTTCTACCTGCAAGCCCATCAGGACGATGAAGACGCGCCCCAAGCAGACGCGGCTTCAGTGAGCTTCTGGATTACCACCAGCCAGGCGTCGGCGCTGGCTGAGACGGCGCTGCAAATCTGCGCCGCAGGCAGGCCGCGTTGCTTCTTGTGCGGCCAGCCCATTGATAAGGATGGCCACGTCTGTCCCAGGTCCAATGGACATTCAACACTGGACCTGACCTGATCTCTGGTGACATTGCGGGCTGCGGGGCCCGAAACCCGCAGGGCTGCGCAGTGCAAGCTGAACAGTCCGGACTAGACTTCCTCCTGAAGGCAGAGTTCGTAGCCGGCCAACTTACTCCCGCCGGCTCTAACTATACTTTTCTAGTAAAGCTGTGCCTGGGTGAGCGCACCGGGGTGGCTATCTACAAGCCCAGGGATGGCGAGGCCCCTTTGTGGGACTTTCCTCGAGGAACTCTTTACAAGCGGGAGTACGCTTCCTACCTGCTTAGCCAAATCCTGGGGTGGCATTTTATTCCTGCGACTGTCATCCGCGAAGGCCCCCACGGCATTGGCACCGTGCAGGAGTATATCGAGCACGACCCCAAGGTTAACTATCATTCCCTCACTGCCGCCGAAGCGCCCGCCCTTCAAATGGTGGCGTGCTTCGACCTGGTGGCGAACAACACCGACCGCAAGTCGGTCCACCTGCTTTTGTCGCCTGATGGCAAGCTGTGGGGAATTGACCACGGGCTGACTTTCCATGCCGACACGAAAATTCGCACAGTCATTTGGGACTTCCGGGGCAAGCTTATACCGGACCACTTGCTGGCCTCGCTCCGCGCCTTGGACGCCAGCCTTGGCCACCCTCACCCCCAGCTTCAGGAATTCCTGGACTTGCTACAGGCCGAAGAGGTGCGGGCGCTGCACCGGCGGTTGCAGTGGGTTCTGACGGAAGGCGTTTACCCGGGAGTGGCGGGCCAGCGGCCCTTTCCGCCTTGACCGGCTGCTACCCTCCAGCTACCGTTGGGCTTGCCGGAATGACCACCCGCTCACCGTCGGCCAGCCCCTGGCGCACCTCTACCCAGGCACCGTTAATCTCCCCCAGCACCACTGGACGCTCCTCCAAAACCCCGTCTCCGCCCAGCACTGAAACCACCGGATGCTTGGTGTTGCGGTACACGGCTTTGCGCGGCACCAGCAGTGTGTTTTCCTGACGGGAGACCGCCACCACCGTAACGCTATGCAAACCTGGTGGAACTTCCCTGCCCGGGGGCAACGCCACTGCAATGGTCACGGGATAGCTCACCACACCTCGTTCGGTGCGCGGCTCTGCAGCAACTTTGGCAACCGTGCCATGCAACTCTTCCTCCGGCAGCCCGCTGATTGTTACACGGGCAATGTCGCCCCGCCGGATGTAGCTCCCATAGCTGGCATCTATGAATCCCTCCACGGTCACTACTACGGGATTAACCACGGTCATAATTCGGGAATCCTTGTCCACCTGGTCGTCCGGATCGGCGTTGACCAGAACAACCACGCCTTCAAAGGGGGCGCGGATCACGGCCCCCCGCAAGTCCTTTTGCGCATCGGATAACACCGCTTGAGCCTTTTCCAGTTCAGCGCGCCGGACTGCGACTTTGTAGGAGTCCGGCTCATCCAGCAGATCATCCAGTTCGGCCTGGGCGGTGGCGACTTTCTTTTGTTTCAGGACCAGTTCCTGCTGGCTGGGGCCGGGAAGTTCCCGCGCCAATTCCACCTCTGCCTTCACCAGATTGGCGCGAGCCACGGAAACGGCGGTTTCCAGCCTGCGCAACTTTGCGGAATCGGGGGTCTCCCCCACCCGCGTCACTGCCAGCACAGCGTTGCTCAAATTTTCCTTGGCTACCTGGACCGCGGCCCGCAACCTCTGCAGCTTTAGCGAGTCGGGCCCGGGTTCCAATTTGGCCAGGTCATCATTGGCCTTGTCAAGGCTGACTTGAGCCAGTTCCACGGCCAGGCGGCGGCGTTCCAACTCAGCTGAGGCGTCGGAGTCCAGGACTTGGGTGCTTCCCAGAGGCCGGATATAGTCGGTATAGGCGTCTCCTGCATCAATCAGCGCCACTTGTGCATCGGCTCTAGTTTTGCGCGCCGCCGAAAGCTCTTTCTGGTAGTCAATGAGGAAAGCGTTCAAAGACTTTTGGGCCTGGTCCAGGGCAACTTCAGCGTCGGCCTGCCCCCATTGGGCCACGGCCAACTCCTGGCTGTGCTCCTGCCGGTAGTCCGCCAGGGCATCCTCCGCCTGGTCTACAGATACCTGGGCATCGGCCCGCGACCACTGGGCCACCGCCAAGGCTTCCTGCTGGTCGTTCAAAAAGTCATCCAGCCCTTCCTGGGCATCCTTCAGAGCAACTCTGGCTTGGGCCACCGCTTCCTCATATTTAGCCCGGTCCACCGGGGTAGTGGCAAAGCGCTTTAGCGCCCGTTCCAGATTGTCAGTGGCCTGGTCAACCGACAAGCTGGCCTGACTTGCCGCTGCGGCTAGGGACGCCAAAGCAACCGCATCCAGACGGGCCAATTCCTGGCCCGCAGTCACTCGCTGCCCGGCGGAAACCAGAATTTCGCCAACTTTGCCGCTGACATCAAAAGTCAGTTCAGCGGTGTTGGGAAATACCAAGCTGCCCGAAACAGGTATTTCCCGGATGAGGGTTTGCCGGGTTACGGTAATTACCTCCGGTGTTGCCGGCATCCCTTGGGAGACTGCCTTATTCCGGAGGACGGTTACCCCCACAGCGACTACAATAACTATTGCCAGCGCCAGCAGCCCCACCCACCAGCGGCGGGCTACCAAGCCACCAAGTCCCTGTTCGCGCATTTGCGTTACCTCAATTGCGGTTATCTCTTTTGGCGCCTGTAAGGATACGGATTTGTCTGGCCGCAGCTAAGGCGGGCAAACATTACCGAGCTATTCAACCTGGAAATCACCGCTAATTGCCGTCTCCATCACCCGCCGGACCAGGAATAATGGGAGGGCTGCCCCGTACCGTGCCGGTCCGACGGATCAGTGCGCCAACACTGCCGAAGAACTGGGGCAGGCTTACGTGAATACCAGCGTACAAGGCGGGGACTACCACCAGAGTCAGCAGCGTGGAACTGAGGAGGCCGCCAATAATGACAGTAGCCAGTTCCGCGCCAATGAGCACCCCTTCGTCTTCGGAACCCAAGGCCAGCGGCACCAGAGCAATGAGGGTGACAAAAGCGGTCATCAAGATGGGCCGTAACCGAACCCGCCCGGCCTCTAACAGCGATTCATAAACTCCTTTGCCTTCCTCACGCAGCTGCTCCACAAATGTAAGCAGGACGATGGCGTTGTTTACCACTATGCCAACGAGGAGGAGAAACCCCATGAGGGCGGAAAGACTCAGAGAGCGACCGGTGATTGCCAGCGCCGCCAATGCACCAACCAGGGCTAGGGGCAAACTGCTAAGAATAATAAAGGGGGCGCGCAGGGAACCAAGGGTCAACACCATGACCAAGTAAATCAGGACTATACCAGCGCCAATAGCCAGAAAGATATCCTGGAATCCCTCCGCAATTTGCTGGAAGATGCCGCCAGTCACCACATCCACACCTGGGGGTAGGTCCAGGGCATCTATCTTGGCCTGCACAGCCAGCCCCACCGCCTGGGTGTTGGCCGCGGTGATATTGCCCAGGATGCTGGCCGATCGTTCACTATCGAAGCGGCTGATACTTACTTGGCCTTTGTCAACAGCGATGTAGCTGATGGCTCCCAGCTTTACCCTGCCCAACGACCCCTCAACAGTCAAATCCTTTAACTGGTCAATATCGTTGACATCCTCCGGCTTGCCCCTAACCACCAGGTCCAGGGTCTCGCCTTCCATGTCCACTTCGGACACCTTGCGTCCCACCACAAACTGACCGACTTGCAGTCCCACCTGGCTGGCGGTTAGTCCATACCGGGCCGCTGCCTCTGGGTCCACTCTGACTACCACCTCGTCCCTGGCTTCGCTGACGTCGTTTTTGACATTGATAACGCCATCAATCGTGGCAATCTCGGCTTCCAGTTGCCGGGCGGCAGCAGAAACGTTGGTAAAGTTGCTCCCCACCACCGTAATTTCCAGGTTGTCCGTGGGCGGCCCGGAGGAAATTTCGGCCACGGTGACCGTCGCATTGGGACTGGAAGGCATCTCTGACCGCACAATGTCTGTAATGTCGTGGGGAGCGCCCTCTTTCAACAACACAAAGGCGCTGGCCAGGTGGGATCCACCGCCGCCGGCTCCGGGGCCAAACTTGTTGCTGGAGGTGCCCACGGTAACGTGGTAGACGTCCACTAACCCCTGATCCCGCAGATGCTCCAGGGCATGTTCAATCTTGAGCGCCTCCTGGAACGTGCTTCCCACGTCCGACCCGGTGGGCAGCTTCAGGTCTATAGTCAAGTATTGGGGGGCGCTCCTGGGGAACAATGTCACTGGAATGAAAGCCAGCAATCCCAGGCTGCCGACTACAGAACCCAGGGCAATGGACACGGTGATTATTTTGTGGGCCAGGCACCAGCGCAGCAACGGCGTGTAAAGCCGCTGCAACAACGGTTCCTTGCGCCTGCCCAAGACGGCATCATCCTGAAAGAAGTCTCCTGGCTTGAGGAATACTGCGCACAGCGCTGGCACTACCGTCAACGGGGCAATGACCGAAGCCAGCAAGACAAATGCAATGGTCAACGCAAAGGGAGTAAAGAATGAGCCTACCAAACCTTGAATGAAAGCCAGCGGCAAGAACACCACAATGTTTGCCATGGTGGAGGAGAATATGGCAGAGCCAACCTCCGCAGTCCCCTGAAACACCGCTTCCAGGCGTTCATCTCCCCGTTGCATGTGCCGGTAGACGTTCTCCAATACCACGATGCTGTTATCCACCACGTTGCCGATGGAGACCGCCAGGCCCGCCAGGCTCATGAAGTTGAGGGAGATGCCAGCGGGCGCCAGCAGCAATACCCCAGCAAAAATGCTCAAGGGGATGGACAGTCCGATTATTAGCGTTGGCCGGATGGTCAGCAGCGCGCCTTGCACTACACCCGGCTGGAAATTGACCAGGAAGGCGAACACCACAATGACCGCCAGGATCAGTCCCACCACCGCGTCGTTTTCCACGGAGCCAAGCTGTTTGGTCACTTCCGGGCCATCATTGGAAAGCGTAGCTATCTCTATATCCGGCGGCAGTCCCGTCTCCTGGGCCATAATGGCCAGGACCTCGTCAGTAACCTCCACGGTGTTGGCGTCGGGGTCTTTAATCACCGCCAGTGTCAAGCTGGGTTTGCCGTTGGTGCGGGAGATGCGAAGCGATTTATCAGTGCCCAGGCCCACTTCAGCAATATCTGAAACGCGGACTGGCCGGTCCAGCAGCAACTTGGCTGGCTGTCCAGCCGAGGCCGGGGCTAACTCATAACCCACCACCAGGTCCCGGATTTCCTCCAGGGAACCAAACTGGTGGGACGTACGCACCGTAAAGGCGGTGCCCCGAGTTTCAATATTACCTGCTGGGAAGCTGACGTTGTTTTCCCGCAGCGCCGCAGCAACCTGGGCTACCGTAATCCCCGCATCCTCCAGTTTCTCAGTGTCCACCGTCACCTGGACTTGTTCGTTGACCTTGCCCAGAACCTGCACATCAAAAACGCCGGGCAGACGCTCCAGCCTGGGGATAATCAGGTCATCCAGCAGGCGCTGCAGGGACGGCACGTCCCGGTCCCCGCTAAAGGTCAGCTGCAACACCGGGAAGGTGTTATTATTAATCCGGCTTACAATGGGGTCTTCCACCTCCTGCGGGAAGCTGATGCTGCCCAGTTCGCCTTCAATGGCGCGCTTGGCCTCCTCCATGTCCTCTCCGAATTCAAAGGTAGCCAGCACCAGAGAGAACCCTTCGTAGGAAATGGAGCGCAGTTCCTTGAGGCCATCCATGCCCGTGATGGCCTCCTCTATGGGCTTGGTCACGTCCCGTTCCACCGCCTCCGGATTGGCAGACGGATAAACCGTAGTAATAGTGATGTTGGGAAACTCTATCTCTGGGAAGAGCTCCTTCTGCAGATTCCGGTAAGCCAGCACGCCGCCTGTCAAGGTCAGCAGCATTATCAGTATGGTTACCGAGCGCCGCTTCAGCGCCAAGCCAATCAAATGGTTCATGCCTGCGCTCCAGCGCCAGTATCCAAAACAGCCCTCTGGCCCGCCTGGTAAAGCAATTCAATGGCTTGAACTACTTGCTCCAGCTCCGCCACCGACAGGGGTTTGACCATCTCCACTATGCTCTGACGGCCCACCTGCCAAAACCGCTCCACCTCGCTCTGGCCTTCAGGAGTCAACCGGCAAAGCACCACTCGGCGGTCCTCTGGATCCGGCACCCTTTCCACCAGCCCCTTGTCCACCAACCGGTCCATCATGCTGGTGGCCGAGGACTGGCCCCGGCCCAGGCAGGCAGCAATGTTGCCCATACGCTGGGGCTTTTGCCGCAGCAGGCACAGAATTCGCATCTGAGGCATGGTCAACTCCAGGTCGGACCATTCTTCCAGCGGGCGGGAATGCACCTGCTGGTTAATCTGTTCCACCAGTTCCACAAACTTCTCTGTGAGTTGTTCCTTACTCAGCGCCACGTTTGTGCTCCGGTACTTAATTCAATTCAATATATTTTATTAACCAAGAATATTTGAGTCAATACAAATATATGTTTTGATTGCAGGAATTTTCATGCCTGGTCACTGGCTCACTTTGGGACTAGTCATTCCGGCGCGCGCCGGAATCCAGTAAAGCGCATTATCCCAGTGCATTCCTGGACACCGGCCCCCGGCAGGATGACGAATAGTCCGCTTATCTCCCGCTACTGGATCACTACTCGCCCCAGCGCCGGCAGGGGAAGAAATCCGGCCTCTGCATATGCCGTGCTATACTGGCCTCAGTATCAAATGGCATACGGCAGGAGGCGCATAATGTCGCGGTCGCGGCTGGACTGGGCCAATGCGCCGGTATCTGGAATAGTCCTGGCCGGCGAACAAAGCCGGCGCCTGGGCAGAGACAAGGCCGTCGAACCTTTCCTGGGCCAGCCGTTAATTCTGCGGGTCTTGCAACGCATTGCCCCAGTAATCTCTGAAGCTGTTGTGGTAGTGGCAGATGCAGCCCGGGGCAGGACCTTGCCGGTGGGCGCGGATCACCGGATTGCCCTGGACCTCTATCCCAATTCCGGCTCCCTGGGTGGAATCTTTTCCGGCCTCGCTGCAGCATCCAGCCAGTGGTCCCTGGTGGTGTCATGCGACATGCCCTTTCTTAACGCTGATCTGCTGCGCCACATGCTGGCCCTGCGGCAGGGTGCCGACGCCGTGGTGCCAGTGGTGGAAGGCCGCCCGGAACCAACCCACGCCCTGTACGCCAAAGCCTGCCTGCCATTCATCGAGCAGCGTCTTCAGGCCCAGGAGCTTAAAATCTCCGGGTTTTTGACCTGGTGCGGGTGCGCTACGTTCCAGAGCCGGAAATAGCCCAGATCGATCCCCAATTCCTGAGCTTTTTCAACGTGAACACGCCGGAGGACCTGGCCCAGGCGCTTAGACTGGCAGACTAGACCAGGAGCTTACAGCAATGACAACCTCCCAGCAGACGGAATTGCTGATAAGGGTTGAGCTTTTTGGCCTGCCCCGGCTGCGTAGCGGACAGCGGATGGTGGAGTTGCTGTTACCCGCCGAGGTCAGCCTGAGAGACGTGGCGCCGGCCTTGGGTCAGGCGTGTCCTGCCCTGGTGGCCCATACCATTCGGGAGGACTTGAGCGGGCCGGCGGAAGGCTACTTGTTCAACCTTAACGGCACAAGGTTTCTCACTGGGGAACAGGTGAACCTGCGGCCTGGCGATGCCCTACTTTTGTTGTCCAACCAGGCGGGAGGGTGAGACGGCAGCCATGCACGGCTACCACGGCAAGGCCCTGGTCATCAACCTGAGTGAGCGCTCCCACCGCTGGGATGATATTCCCCAGGGGGTCCTGCGGGACTTCATCGGCGGCATCGGCCTGGGCACATACCTATTGATGACCACCTGAACAGTGCAAAGATAATCCTGCTGCTGGTCAGCTCCGACTTTCTGGCTTCTGACTACTGCTACGACGTGGAGATGCTTAGGGCACTCCAGAATCACCATTCAGGGCAAGCCTGTGTCATTCCCATAATTCTTCGGGCGTGCCTATGGGAAGGGTCGCCTTTCGCCAAGATTCAGGCACTGCCCAAGAACGGCAAACCTGTCACCAGTTGGAACAATCAGGACGAAGCTTTTACCGATGTGGCCAGAGGTGTACAACAGGCAGTGACAGGGCTGAGAACAGACCCTCCATCTCCACGGCCACAAGCTCCTGGCCCGCCGCACATTTTTACCGGCACGGCAATCATTAGCGGCCAACGTGCGCGGGAGGAGACCATTGTGACTGGGTATGTTGACGGAACGCCGGTTCCCAAGGCGTCGGCGCAAGTAACTCGCGGCAAATACACGATAATAGTAGAAGAACCACCAGGTGCCTCTTTTGTTGGAAAGACTGTCTTGTTCGCTATGGTAGATCCCAGCCAAGGCATCACTCGCGTTGCGAAAGAGACCGCCATATGGCAGTCAGGCGGTGCCAGGGTATTGGACTTGACGGCTGCTGAACAGTTGCCTGACGGAACCACCCATCAATTGACCCCATCCTTGACGCATACATTTACAGGCAGGGTGACCTCTTTTGACGTTATTCCCTTAAAGCTGACTGCCTGGATTGGTGACAAGAAGGTTGGCGAAACTGACATGCGGAGTGCTGGCGGAAGCTATCGTATGGTGGTGCAGCAACCACCTGGAGTTGAGTTCTCAGGCCGGCTAATCGCCTTTCGGATAGGCAACAAACTAGCTAGAGAGTCTGCAACCTGGCTGGCTGGCGGCCGCACCACCTTGAACTTGACCGTGTATTGAACCTCAGTGGAAGCCCTGCCACCGCAGGGCTAAGCTCCCCCCTTGGCCTGGGCTGCTTCCTGCTCCAGCCTGCGCCGCTCCCGGGTGGTAATCAGCCGGATGGCTTCCTCCGGGGCCATGCGCCCCACCTGGCCGGAGGTGTACACAGACCCCAGCACCACGTTGCCCCGGCTCAGCAGGAACTCGGTGGGCTGGTTGTGCTCGCCGTGCTGGTCATTAATCCACCAGGCGCCAAAGGAATCGGACTCGGCCTTGGTCAGGCCGTAGGCTACGGGGAAGGTCAGACCGGCCTTGCGCGCCATCTCCTGGGCTTGCTCCTTGGTATCCACACTAATGGCGTACACCGAACAGCCCAGGGCCGCCAGCTCCTGGGTCTTGGGCGACCAAGCGGCCAACTGCCGCTGGCAGTAGCTTCACCAGTGGCCCCGGTAGAACAGCAGGGCCACGTAGCGGCCCGGCATCTGCTCCGGCAGCGTCAGCGTGCTGCCGTCGGTGAGCTTGAGGGTAATGGCAGGGAACCGTTCCCCCTGTTGCAGTTTGTCACCCATGACATGCCTCCTCGTTAGTTGTCGGTAGTCAGCCTTCAGCCTTCAGACCCCACCCACACCAGGGCTGGGTGGGCCTGAAAGCTGATAGCTGGCAGCTTACAGCTACTTGGGCGGATACACCGCCGAAACCTTGCGAATCTCCAGGGGCGTGGCCAGCCAGGCCTGCGCCGCCTCAAAGAACTTGGTGAAGTGGGGCTGCTTGGTGTGGGTCTCAAAGGCCGCCTCGTCCCTGTACTCCTCCATCAGGTACACGCGGTTGGGGTCGGTGGTGTCCTGAAGCACGTCAAATCGCAGGCAGCCCGGCTCCCGCGTCACCGAGCCGCGGGCGTCTTCCAGCAAGGCACGCATGAACTGCTCCTTGACTCCCGGCTTGATATTGACCGTGACCACTACGCCAAACATACCGTCCTCCTTTTTTGGCGGTCAGCGAACAGCTATCAGCTGTCCGCTTTCAGTACCCGCCACCCCCACTGGCCGGGGCGGGGGCTGATGGCTGACTACTGAAAGCTGATAGCTATCAGCTACTTCGCTTTCCACTGGGGCTTGCGCTTTTCCGCAAAGGCCTTGGGGCCTTCCTTGGAGTCCTCGGTCTCCAGGAGCTGGTCGTACATATGGTAGGTCAGGGCGGAGATGTCCTGGACGGACATGTTCAGCCCCCGGTAGGCCAGTTCCTTGAAGTACCGCACCGCCAGGGGGGCGTTCTCCGTAATCTGTTTGGCCACGGCCAGCGCCTCGGACATCAGGTCGTCTGGGCGCACCACCTTGTTCAGGAAGCCCATTTCGTAGGCCCGCTGGGCGGTCACCGGCTGGGCGGTCATCACCAGCTCCAGCACTGCGGACAGGGGAATCATGCGGGGTAGGATAGTGCCGAAGGGGGGCAGCAGGCTCCACTTGGTCTCGGTGATGCCCAGTCGGGCGTTTTCCGAGGCGATGCGCAGGTCGCACATCTGGGCAATGGACCAGCCACCGGCCAGGGCGTAGCCGTTGATGGCGGCGATGAGGGGCTTCCAGGTCTGGGGCCACATATAGGGCCGGTCCGGCATCATGCTGGCGGAAGCCCGGGCCTGGACGCCCTGGGCGTTGTCGGAGGCGCGCTCCTTCAGGTCCCGCCCGGCGCAGAAGGCGCGGCCTGAGCCGGTGATGATGGCCACGTAAGCGTCCTCGTCGGCGTCAAAGCGGGTGATGGCTTCGGACAGCTCCTGGCGCAGCTGGCGGTTGATGGAGTTCAGGGCGTCGGGCCGGTTAAGGGTAATGAGGGCCACCTGATCTTGCACTTCGTAAAGGACTGTTTCTGGCATGGTAAATCCTTTCTTGCCACACTATTGGCTGAGGTTCAACCGCTTCAAGTCTGCCTCGGTCCACCCTGCATCTTTAATCATGCCTTGCAAGGTACCGATTGGGAATTGATCGCCAAGCCTATGATAGGCTACCACTACTCTCCTACCGTCCAAATGCCTGTAGATGGGTGGCTTCCCCGCGTCCGTCCGAGTACGAATCCATCCTGCCTTAACCCACCGATAAGTTGCCCAGCAGTAACGCCACGATGCACTGGCGCCATTTAGACATTTACCACAACCGCTGGGGTTTCCATCTCCACCACACTTTTTGCGTCATCTGGGGTTATGCTGCCGCCAGCTTCGAGCAAATCCTCGATATAGAGTTGTACCGCTTCCTGGATATTGGTCAGGGCTTCTTGATAGGTATGGCCCCAACTATGACATCCCTTTAGGCCGGGGCAGTAAGCGTGGAATGCCTTTTCCCCAGTTTCAAAGGCATCCTCTTCAATGACCACGCCGAAGATGTACGACTTCATCCTTCCCTCGAAGAAGTTGCCATGCCACTCCAACCCTCAGCTTGAAACACGGTGACGGCTGATGGCTGAACCCTTGATAGATCTCACGCATATGGCCCCAAGTTGGTGCCGCCGATGACGTGGATGTGACCGTGGGGCTGGCTTTGCAGGCCGTCATGCCCAAAGTTGGACAGGATACGGAAGCCGTTGGGGGCGTACATGCAGCCCATGTCCACCGCCACTGGACCCAGGCGGGCCATCAGGTCGCTGCTCCACAACTCCAGTTGGCTCATGTGCCGCTTGGGCATGACCAGCAGCATTACAGGCACCCAGGTCAGCCGGTTCACTATGACGATTATGTCTTCATCCAGGTAACGGACGCGGGCCGGGGAGCGCTCCGCTATAATCTCACAGAACACACAAGGGGCAGATTCGGGCACAGTGAGTAGCACCTCATGGTGGTGTTTGCCCTGGGAGCATAAGGGGCAGGCATACGGTTGTCAATGACTAAGCAATCAGCAGTCAGCCCCTACGCCACGGGGTCGGGTATGGCTTGATAACTGAAAGCTGATGGCTGGCTACTCTTTATGGTATTATTGCTGCCGGAGGAGACCATGTTCCGCCTTGCTGTTCTGACTATCAGCACTTCCGGCGCCCAGGGGCAACGCAAGGAAGATGCCAGCGGCCAAGCCATCCAGGAAACCCTGGCCCCTCCGGAGTACGCCACCGTGCGCTACGAGGTGGTCACCGACGACCGGGACATTATCGCCCGCAAGCTAGCCCAGTGGGCCGACGACCCGGAGGTGGACCTGATTGTCAGCACCGGCGGCACTGGACTGGGCCGCCACGATGTGACCCCTGAAGCCTGCCTTTCCATCCTGGACAAAGAAGTCCCCGGACTGGCAGAGGCCATGCGGGCCGCCACCCTGCAGTTTACTCCCATGGCAATGCTTAGCCGCTCCGTGGCGGGCGTCCGGGGCAAGACCCTCATCATCACACTGCCCGGCAGCCCCAAAGGCGTGCGGGAATGCCTGGAGGTGGTCAAGCCGGTGCTGCCCCATGCCCTGGAGTTGCTGCACAAAGAAGTGGTCAGCCAGCACCCCACCTAATCTGCCTTGACTTAAGGAAGCTTATGAGCACACCACCTACCAGCCAACAAACGGTCTATTGGCCGCAGGTCAAAGCCATTCTGGACAGCATTATGGACCGCTGGAAAGCCCGGTGGGGCCGGGAGCCCCTCCCCGGCATCCATGAATACTACTGGGCAACTCCCCAGCAATTACAGGCGTCGGTGCTTTCCGGCCACCGGGCCATCGAGCCTGGGGTGCCGGGCAAGGACACCAACCTGGTGCGCTCCCTGGCCCGCGGCGTGAGGGGAACAGGCCGTATGCCGTTAAAAGGCCCATTCCTGACCCAGGAAGAGCTAAATGCCATCATTGCCTGGATTGACAACGGTATGCCCGAAGCGCCGCCGTAGCAGCAGCCAAGGCAGTTAGCCACTGAATAACAAGACAGGGGCAGGTTTGAAGCCTGCCCCTGAACGTTTCCGGGGGTTGAACTTGGCTGGATTAGACCAGCGCGGCCTCCCGGGACTTCTGGTAGACCTGGATGCGGCCCCGGGTGTGGTCCAGCACGGCAATACGGCCCTTGCCATCCACCTTGACCGCACAGGGGTGGGAAAACTTCTTCTCAAAGTCTGTGCTGTGGGCCTGGGCAATCTGCCGCTGGCGGATCATATCCGGGTTGGAAATCAGCTTGTCCTTGCCCCATTGGGAAATGACGTTGTCGCCGGTTAACTGGGTGATGAACCTGCCTTCTTTGGACAGGACCTGGACGCGGTCATTGAACCAGTCGGCAACATAGATGTCGCCGTCGCTGTCCACCGCCACGCCGGTGGGGCGGTTGAACTCGCCCACACCCTTGCCGGACCGGCCAAAGCTGGCCTGCCACTTCCCATCGGGACTGAATTGCTGGATGCGGTCGTTGCGCCAGTCAGCCACATAGACCAGGCCTTCCTTGTCCAAGGCAATGCCCCAGGGCATGTTGAACTGGCCGTTGCCGCTGCCCGCGCTGCCGAACTTACCCAGGTACTTGCCGTCCAGGGAGAACTTCTGCACCCGGCTGTTGCGGCTGTCGGTGATGAAGGCCACGCCTTCGGGGCTGATGGCTATGCCCGCGGGCCGGTCCAGTTCCCCGTTGCCCTTGCCGCCCTTGCCCCACTTGCCAAGGAACTCGCCATCCTTGCTAAAAATGGTGACCCGGTTCAGCCACTCGTCGGTTATGTAAATGCGCTCGTCCTTATCCAGAGCGATGGATGAACCCCAAATGAACTGCCCGTCGCCCTCGCCATAGCTGCCGAACTCAGAAATATACTCCTCGTTCAGCGTGCAGACGGTGACACGCACTCCGTCGGGACGGTTCTCATAGGACCGGTTAAGCACGTAGGCCACGTCGTCGGCGCCCAAGGCCAAGTCCACCGGGTTACGAAACCCAGTGCCGGCAAACTCGTTGCGGCCTACGGTGTGACTATAGCCGAACACCCGGTCCTTGATGCCAAAAAAGTGGGTGCTCATGGAACTTACCTCGCAGCAGATTTTAGGGGCGCTCCGATGCTATCGGAACACCCCTGCGTTAGCTTTCCCTTAAGCGGTCTGCAAGAACCGGGCCTTTTCAAAGTTGCCGTTGACGATGGGCTTGGCGTCCAGGCCCAGCCAGTCTTCCAGGATGGTGGCGTACACCGAGCGGAAGTCCATGCTGAACTTGAGGTTGCCGCCCTCTTCCTGCCGGCCGGGATCCAGGGACGGGTACACGCCGTAGAAACCGCCCTTGACGTGGTCGCCGATGGCGAAGGCCACGCTGCCTGCGCCGTGGTCGGTGCCGGAGCCGTTGTCGGTGATGCGGCGGCCAAACTCGGAGAACATGAACAGCAGGGTCTCCTCGCTGGCATTATGCTCTCGCAGGTCGTCCACAAAGGTCTGGACGTTGTTGGAAACGTCGGTCCAGAGGGACGCGTGAGCAGAAGCCTGGTTGGCGTGGGTGTCAAAACCGTTGTACGGAGAGGTAGTGTACAGAATCCGGCTGCCGAACCCAGCCAGGTGGGTCTGGGCGATGTTCTTCATGTACTGGCCCACCACACTGGCGGAGTACTCTACATTAGAGGAGTACTTGCTGGGGGCGGTGGCCAGGATGTCAGCGCCCTTGAGGGCGTCCGAGCCGGTGCGGTGGATGTAGTCCATTACCGCATCGCGTCCCACGGTGGGGGAGTACATGCGGCCGAAGACATCCAGGGCCTCCATGCGCTGTTCCTGCCCTTCAATACCCGTGAGGAGGCCGTAGGTCTCCAGGTTGCCCACGGAGGCCACGGGCACGCCATCCTTGGCCAAGGCCCGGGGCAAGCCCCGCCCGAAGTTTACGCCGGTCAGCACGTTTTCGGCCTTGGGGTCCAGCTCTTTGATGGCCCGGCCCAGCCAGCCTTCGGTGCCAATCTTTTCCGGCTCGCAGGTGTGCCAGATGTCCATGGAGCGGAAATGGGAGTAGCTGGGTGTAGGATAGCCGATGCCCAGGAAGATGGCCAACTTGCCTTCATCCCAGAAGCGCTTCAAGGGCTTCATGGTGGGGTGCAGGCCCAACTGGTCGTTCAGCGGGATTACCTGGTTTTCCGCAATGGCCAGGGTAGGCCGTGCGTCCCGGTACATGCCGCTGGTATAGGGAATAATCGTGTTGAGTCCATCGTTGCCTCCCGAAAGGGAAAGCACCGCCAGGACTCGGTCTTTCTTGGTGGATACCATGTTGAAATTCCTCCTTACAATTCCCTTAGCAGGTTAGGCAAACTGGAATTCGGCAGTAGCCGCAATCATCTGGAACATTTCACCGGCGCGGCGGGTAAACTCCGCCTTATCGGCGCCGGTGCGGTGCTTGGCTGCCCCGCCGCGCTGGGCGTGGGCCAGCAGTTCCTGCATGGTCTCCGGAGCTACTTCCAGGGGGCCAACCAGGTCCAGGCAGCCCACCACAAATTCCTCCGGAGACAGTGGGGCGCTGCTGCGGGCCATGAGCCGGTCCACCATATCTTTGACGCCCGGCAACTGGGTGTTGCCCAGATATTCCGAAGCGAAGTTGATGCGCTCCACCAGAGTGCCGCTGTCAATCCACTCGCGGCCGGTGTGCCAGCCTTCTACCGTGGGCGGGTTCATGATGTCCATGCCCATGTACTTGGGCTCCTGGGAGACCTCAAAAATGCCGGGCTTGATTTCCCGATGCTCGCCCACCTGGCGCATCAGACCAACCACCATCTCCGCCGGGCTCTTGACCTTAGCGTAACGGACAACCTCGGACTTGAAGAACTCCGAGTTGAACAGAACTCGCAGCATGGCGCGAATGTCGTACCCGGAGCGGAAGTACTCGTCCTCCATTTGTCTGAGGGCTTCCTGGTCCCGAGGCGGAGTGAGCCGCCAGGAGGGCACCGGCACTTCGTCGGCCACGAAGAAGTTGTAAAGGTGGCGGGCGATGAACCGCCCGGTAGCTGGCTGGCGGCAAATCATGTCTATGACATCTTCGCCGTTCCAGCGGCCCGTCTGGCCCAAGAAGGTCTTCTCGTTATCATCGTGGTCGGCGGGGTCGTAGCGGAACTCCCAGGCGCTGCGGCCATAAGGGAAGGGAGGATAGGCGGGGGCGATATTCCAGCCGGTAAAGGCCCTGGCGCAGGCCTTCACGTCGTCCTCGGAGTAGTTAAACTCGGTGTCCTTACCCACGCCCATGGAGAAGAGTTCCAGGAGTTCCCGGCCATAGTTTTCGTTTACCGCGGTCTTGTGGCTCTCACAGTTGTCCAGGTAGTACACCATACCGGGGTTGGTGGACAACTTGACCAGCAACTCCTTGAAGTTGCCCATACCGTACTGGCGGAACATGGCAATCATCCGGCCCATTTCCTGGCCGCTGTCAATCTTGCTATGCCCGGCGCAGAAAATCATGTGCCAGAACAGGGCCATCTTTTCCTGGAGCTGCCGGGGGTTGTTAATCATGTAATAAACCCACTGCTGGACGTTGGTCTCAATAGCGGCGGGTTCATTGTAGGCTGGCTGATACCGCATGAGCAGGTCTTCTTCCATCCCCGGCTGAGTCTCGGGGTTAAGCAGCTCTTCTACAGTGGCCGTGAACCCCTGGGCGGCCTTAGCCTCAATTTCCTCTCGGCTGGCTCCAAACCCAGCGCGGCGCAGCAAATGGGCCATCAGGGCGACATCGTGTTCAGCCATGCGCTCCTCCTCGCTATTATTCCTTATTCACCGGATACCGGCATCAGCAGTAGAGCCCGTTATGAAACCCACATTCCCCATTGGGACTTGGCGCCCCACCCTGCCCCAATCCTTCCTTTATCCCGTTAGACACACTGCTCCCCTTATTGGAATGCAGCACTTAGAATAATATACTCAATTCAGGGTGTCAACAATTTCCAGTCTCAGAGGGTGTGTGGGAATTGCCCTTAACACTGTCCGCACATCCTTCGACAAGCTCAGGATGTGCGGACGCCAACCCGCTCATAGTTCGACAGGCCCACCACGAGCGGGAATTCCCACACAAGCTCTCAGCCAGATATCAAACCGGCGTCCCTTGCGCCAGACATGATGAAGCCCTTTCCTCCAAAGAAAGGGCTTGCGAACATCCAGGAAATTAGGACTAACCCTGAGAACCAGGGCGCAGGTCAACAAATGTGGCTGCCGTTCCACGCCGCCGACGCCCCGCCCACGGACAACGCTTCAAAAAGCTGGTCCAACAACGCCAGCACTGCGTCGCCTTTGCCGGTTACTTGAAAAACCAGACTCTTTGTCTGGCGCCTCTCCAATTTAATTAATTGGGCCTGCTCCAGAAAAGTGAGGTATTTCTGCAATTGAGGATGGCTCAGGTTGACGGCATGGCGCAATTCAGTAGTCCGGCCTGTTCCAGTGGCCAGTATCTCCCGGATTATTTCGGTATCAGAACGCCTGGTTCCAACCCCCATGAAAGGCCCTCCATTTATTGCCGTCAATATGGAACATAAATACTTGACTTTAAATAAAAATGAATTTAGTGTGAAAAATGTGTGAATTGAGTGTGCCAGTTTCCTGGATTAGAGCACGTCAACCACACACTTCGATTTGCTCATTATCCGGTGGAGGCACGTGGGTCACCAGAGAGTCCCCACCCATTTCAGCACCGGGGATGGCCCACCAGGCCACCGAAAATACCGAATAAGACGTTATTTGCTTGAGGCAGGAGGCCAGAGATGAAGGTTGTTTTCATAGGGGTTGACCCCAGAATATCGGAAATGGCCCTGATGAGCGTCCGGCTCCGGTGGCCAGACACCATGCCCCTGGTCTCTTCCACCGCTTCCGAAGGCCTGGAATTGGTAGAACGCGTGGCTCCCGACGTGGTGATCCTTCACCCTGATTTCACCGATATGTCACTGGCCCAGTCAATTCACGAATTGCGGCGGTTTTCCAACGTGCCCTTGATGGTGCTGGGACGGCAGGGGGACGAAATGGAGGTTGTGACCTCCCTAGAATCCGGCGCCGATGACTATATCCGCCTCCCTTGCGACCTCACCGAGATGACCACGCGCATGTGGGCGCTTATCCGCCGGGTGGGAGTAGCGGTTTCCCATGAGCGGGAAAGCCCCTTGATGAGCGGGCGGCTTTTAGTCAATCCGGCAACCTATGAGGTCTTTTTGGACGGCCAGCGCATTGCCTTAACCTCCACCGAGTTCCGGCTGCTATACCTGCTGGTGCGGAACCGGGGCACTGTGGTGTCCCATCAAGCGGTAGAACGCGCCCTGTGGGGAGACCAGTCGGACAGTTCCGGCCTGGTGAAGAAATACGTGCAGCGCCTGCGCAAGAAACTGGAGGACGATTCCCGGGAACCGCGCTGGATTGCCAGCGTCCACGGAGTAGGGTATCGGTTCATAGGTCCCACTCCCGCAGCTCAGGAAGAGCTCCAGCCGGTCTTGGCCGGAAGATAACCCCCTTCCTTCCCCAGGCCTGACCAGCCTCCGCAGCGCCCCCCCAGCCTCCGGCGGGGCGCTTTTTCGCTCCACCATCTCAGGTTGTTCACTAGGCAGCACTAGCCCATGCCAACACAGTGAATCTGGAAGGACTGTGCAGCCCAGCGCCAGCACCTTCTATCGAATTTTGCCCCCAATCATCCCACCCTTCCACTGTCCAGGTCATATTTCAGAACCTTTTGCCACTGACCGTCATAGGCTGTTCACCCCAGATTTCACCCGTGCCCGATAGTGTTTTAGGCAACGAAAGGCAGGGGTGGCGCTGGATTAGCAGCCCCTTACCTGTTCGTTACCATTCTGCACTATCCTGGGACGCCT
Source organism: SAR202 cluster bacterium (assembly GCA_016872385.1). Taxonomy (GTDB): domain Bacteria; phylum Chloroflexota; class Dehalococcoidia; order Lucifugimonadales; family UBA3495; genus SHYG01. The sequence continues at coordinate 21,661 of VGZV01000010.1, forward strand.
GCCCGCAGCATCTGACCGTCATTATCCGTCCGACGAGGTAGGCCACGGATGATGCTCATGCCAAACCACTAAAAGGTGACAGAAGGATGAAAGCGGTGTTCATCGGTAACGATCCCCGGGCCGCCGAAATTGCCACCCTGAGCATTCGCTTGCGCTGGCCCGACGCCGAGGTGGAGACCACCGGCTCCGCCAATGCTGCCATGGACCTGGTGGAAAGCGTTTCCCCTGACATTGTGTTCTTGCATCCTGACTTCACAGACCTTACCCTTAGTCAGAGCATTCAGGAACTACGCCGCTTTACCAATCTGCCCATTTTGGTGCTGGGTTATCAACAGGACGAGATGGAGGTAATCACCGCCCTGGAATCGGGCGCCGACGATTATGTCCGGCTTCCCTGCGACCTGACAGAGATTATGACCCGGGTGTGGGCGCTCCAACGGCGGGCGGGACTGCTGCCAACCCGCGAACAGGAGACTCCCCTGCACAGCGGGCCGCTGATGGTCAACCCCTCGACTTACGAGGTGTTTCTGCGCGGGGAGCGCATTAGCCTGACTTCCACCGAGTTCCGGCTCCTCTACCTATTGGTGCGCAACCGGGGCACCGTGGTCCAGCACCACACGCTGGAGCGGGCCATCTGGGGGGAACAAGCAGATACCGCCGGCCTGGTCAAGAAATACGTGCAACGGCTCCGCCGCAAGCTCCGGGACAACGCCAGGGACCCCCGCTGGATTGCCAGCGTCCATGGCGTGGGCTACCGGTTTATTGGCCCGCCACCTGGTCAGGCTTAGGGCCTTATCAAAAATCCTACGCACATTTGTAACACCCCAGTGACAACCTCGTGCGATGGGTTGACTTCCACCCGTCGTTTGGCAAAAGCCACTAGAGCTAGAGGAAAGCCCCTTACTACTGACTTTGGTATCTTGAGAACTGGCCTCTAGGCATTGCACCAATCTCCCTCCGGCCAGCGCCTCAGTAATGCTTTGGTTTGCGCAGAAACTCGACGCGTTACACTGGCGAAAGCCGATGTCCGGATACAAGCATAGTTGATACTCCTATCTGGTTTCCGGCTTCCTTCTGAATAACCAGGCCCAAAATGAACCAATTCCAATCTTTCTATGTATTAACGGTAGACTGCATAGGCCGACGCCCGTAACGCCTGTACTGCCCCATGCCGTTACCAACCAGGTTTCTTTTGGTTTTGTTAGGGTCACTATATTGTCACGCAATATTCTCCGAGTCGCCCCTAAGTGGGCCCCACCTTCAAGACCTCCATAAAGCATCATCATATTTGTGTTGACTGCAAACAATTTTCACACCAATAGGCACCGCTCTAAGAACAACCGTGCAGACCGGTGGAACCGCCATTCTACGGAAATGCGTGTCCTGGTCCTGAACCACGGTCAGAAGCTTGCTGATCTGGTGACAGACCTGGAAACCAGCGGCTTCTCTGTGCAGCAGGATACCGAGACCAGTCTAACTTCATTAGCGCATTTGGAACACTCGCCAGACCTGGTCTTATTGCACGAGGAGGCGCCCCGGGTTGACGAGGCTCCATTAGTAACAACGCTGCGGAATTCCACATCCTGCCCTATTGTTGTCATAGGCAATGGTTCCAGCGCGTCTCTGCCACTAGCCTTGTTACAAGGAGCCGATGCCTATCTGACCTATCCCGTTCATCAGCGGGAACTGGCGGCTCGCCTCCACTCGCTGGTGCGCCGGTCCAAAGGCCGCTGGCAAGAGCGCCACGATACCCCAACTGGCCGGACTGGAGGCGACTCCGAGTTTGAGCATCTGTTTGCACAGCTCACCAGGACCGAGCGAAGGTTGTTTGGGTATCTGCTGGCCCGGGCCAACCGACTGGTGTCCCGGGAAGAGCTGTTGGCCCAGGTGTGGGGCCCCCGCGGCCGGGATAATTCTTTGCGCTTTTACGTGTTCCAGCTCCGCCGCAAGGTACGGACCTATTGCGGCCCCGACGTAGAAATAGTGAACCGAAGCGGAACCGGTTACGTATTGAAGGTGTACCGTCCGGTTGACAGTGCCGGAGACCGTTGACCGGAGGTCAACCCCTCCCTGAGCGGTCAACGCCGCTATCAACAAATTGCCATCGGAAAAGGAAGCACTGGTTTTCGGAGGTCAGTCTATGTGCGGAATCTCGGATATGTAGGATATCGCCCAGCGGTGCCGGTATTGCTCAACTCCCTGGAACGGGTCACTTACCGCGGGTACGATTCCTTTGGCGTGGCCCTGGTGGACCACAACGGCATCGAGATGGTCAAGAGCCTGGGCACCGTGGAAGAGCACCGCAAGCGCGCCGAGCACTTGCAGGGGAGTATTGGCATCGACCATACCCGTTGGGCTACCGTGGGCGGCGTCTCAGAAGCCAATGCCCACCCCCATATGGACTGCACCGGCGACATCGCCATTGTCCACAATGGGGACATAGACAACTTCCGCCACTTGAAACAGCGCCTCCAGTCGGAGGGCCACGTCTTCAAGTCGGAGACTGACAGCGAGGTCATTGCCCACCTCATCGAAGCCCACGGCGGACGCCAATCCCTGGTGAAGGCCACCAAGAAGGCGTTAAAGGAGCTGGAAGGCCCGCTGGCCGTCGCCGTACTGCACCGGCCATCCCGGCAGCTGGTGGTGGCCCGGCGGGAAAGCCCGCTGGTCATTGGCCTGGGCGAAGGGGAGACCTTTGTTGCTTCCGATGTGCCTGCCATCCTCCCCTACATACACAGGGTCGTTTATCTGGAAGATGGGGACATTGCCCTGGCTTCGGAATCCGGCATCACGGTATGGAACAGCGGCCAGGAAGTCACCCGGTCAGTGCACCAGGTGGCCTGGAGCGCCGACCAGATTAGCAAGGCCGGGTACGACCATTTTATGCTGAAGGAGATTCACGAGCAGCCCCAGGCCATCCACGACACTGCTGCGGAAGGATTGCCCGCCGCCGGCCAGGCCAGCGCTACCCCAATGCTCCCGGTGGAGGACCCCAGCGCAGTATTGCTGCTGGGCTGCGGCACTTCTTACCACGCCGCCTTGCTGGGGGAGCAGGTCCTGTCCAGTATGCTGGGCATCCCGGTAAGCGCCAGGGTGGCTTCAGAACTGCACGAAGGCGCTTTCCAAGGCCCTGGCAGCTTGGCGGTGGCCTTCTCTCAGTCCGGGGAGACCAGCGACACCATAACCGCCCTGCGCCGGGCCAAGGACTCTGGCTACCGATCCCTGGCCATTACCAATGTCATGGGCAGCAGCATCACCCGCCTGGCCGACTCCACCCTTTATACCAGGGCTGGCCCGGAGGTGGCGGTGGCCTCTACCAAGAGTTTTGTGTCCCAGGTGGTGGCGCTGTATTTGCTGGCCCTGCACCTGGCGCCAGAGCGCGCTAAGGCAGCAGGCATCCGCCAGCAACTGCGGTCCCTGCCCAGCAAGGTGGGGCAAATACTGGCCAACACCGAAGCCATTGAGGCGGCGGCACGGGGCCTGGCTCCTTTCCAGCATATGTTCATTGTAGCCAAGGGGCTGGGCGTGCCCGTGGCGATGGAAGGCGCCCTTAAATTTAAGGAGGTGGCCTACCTGCATACCGAGGGGTATCCCGCCGGAGAATTGAAACATGGGCCATTTGCCATGCTGGACCAGAACACTCCGGTCATTGCGCTGGTGGGCAACGACCAGCACCGCACCAGGATGCTGACGGCCATCAAAGAGATCAAGGCCCGTGGCCCCCAGGTCATCGCCGTGGCAGACCGGGATGATGCAGAGACCGCCGCTTTCGCCGACGTGGTGATTCCCATACCCCGCAGCGACGTTTTTATGGCTCCGGTGCTTCAGACGGTGGTGCTCCAGCTCATGTCGTACTATACTGCCCGGGAGCGGGGCTGCCCCATAGACCGGCCCCGCAACCTGGCCAAGTCGGTAACGGTCCCCTAACAGCCCAGTGCGTTGGCAAGTTACTGGAAAGCAAATGAATAGCGCCGGGGCACTCCCTTTGGCAGAGCAGTCCCGGCCCCATGGAAGGTTATGGATAATAATACCCACGGCCCCAAGATTGTGGTAATCGGCGGCGGCAGCGGCTCCTCCGCGGTGCTACGGGGACTCAAGCGGTTCACGCCCAATCTTTCTGCAGTGGTTACCATGTTTGACTCGGGGGGAAGTTCCGGACTGCTCCAGAGCGAGTTCGGCTACCCGCCGCTGGGCGACCTGCGCCAGTGCCTGCTGGGCCTGTGCGAAGACCACGTGGAAACCCAGAGCTGCTGGGGTTCCGGTTCCGCCAGGAGAGCAGTCTCCAGGGCCACAGCCTGGGCAACTTGCTGCTGGGCGCACCACTATTGGCCTTGACCTGGAAGGCGCCGTTGATGAGATGGGGCGGCTGCTGCGCATCACCGGCCAAGTCATTCCGGTTTCCCTGGAGCGGTCGGACCTCTGCGCCGAACTGGCCAGCGGCGAGGTCATCCTGGGCGAATCCAAGATTGACACCCGCCGCCAGCGGCTTCCGGCCATCCGGCGAATGTTCCTGGACCCGCCAGTCCGGACGAATCCCGGGGCCGTGCGGGCCATTATGGATGCCGACCTGGTGGTGCTGGGCCCCGGAGACCTCTACACCAGCATAATTCCTAACCTGCTGGTGGATGGCATTGCCCAAGCCATTGCAGCCAGCCGGGCCACGCGGGTGTACGTCTCTAACCTTATGTTCAAGGTGGGCGAGACCGATGGATACGCTGCCTCGGACTTCGTCCGGGCCATTACCGAGTACTGCGGCGGCTCCCACCTGGACTGGGCGTTAATCAACATCAGGCCCGTGCCCGACAAGGTCAAGGAAGCCTACGCTAAGGAAGGGTCTGGGCCGGTAACGCCTGACCTGGACATGGTACGGCGTCACGTGCCGGCAGTATTCGCATCGTCGGTTGCCAATGGCCGCCTGCCCTTCAAACATGACCCGGACCGGGTGGCTGAAGCCGTGCTGTGCATCGCCCGGCTGGGCAGGACCATGCCGCGTTTTGAGGAAAGCCCACGCAGGCTGGCCGCCGCCGGTTCCAGACACCGCCCTGCCAAGCAACTGGCCGCGGCAGTGGACTATAAGCTTCAGCAGGCGTAGGATAGATAACGTGCTCCAGCGAGGCGCTTTCCTTATCTCAATAGATACCGAGATGGCCTGGGGGTCGGTGCATCACCGGGACGTGGGCCGCCACTACTCCTACCAGGCGGAGCGGGAGTTTATTGACCGGCTCCTGGCGCTGTTTGACAAATACCAGATCCGCGCCACCTGGGCCGTGGTAGGCCACTTGTTTCTGGACCAGTGCCAGGCGGTGGACGGGCGCAAACACCCGGAAATAGTCCGCCCTGGATACCGCTGGTCCAGGGTGACTGGTTCGACGCCGACCCTTGCTCCAGCCTTGGGCAAGACCCCATCTGGTACGGAAAGGACATAGCCTCCTGGTCAGCATCCCCATTGTCGAAGTACAGGGTCACTGCCGCTCCTGCTACGGGCTTGTCAAACTGGTCGGTCACATTGACCACAAAGTTCGCCCGCTGCCCAGGCTTGGGATTGCCCACCACCTGAACCGCAACTTTAATGGCGCTGCTCTGTTGCTGCAGAGCAGCTTCCACCACCACATTGACGTCATCACTGGCTGACAGCTCGCTGTCGCTGGCCTGGAGCCGCAGCACATAGGTCCCTGCAGCGGTAAAGGTGGCGGTGGTATCCACGGCGTCGGGGCTGGCAAAGGTTACAGTCCCGGGGCCGCTTACTTTGCTCCAGCTGGTGTTAACCCCGCCCTTGGGCAGACCATCATCAGTAACGGTGCCGTCCAGGGTTACTGGATTGGGAAGGGTCGCCACCTGGTCCCACCCAGCGTTCACCACCGGGGCTTGATTGACTACGGAAACTGCCCGGTTGACCGTGATGGTGACGTCAGAGGTAGCGACAAGCAGGCTGTCGTTGGCGGTAAGGCGCAGCACGTAAGTGCCCTCTATGCTGAAGCTCGCCGTGGTATCGGTAGTCCATGGATTGGCAAAGGTAACGGACCCAGGGCCGCTTATCTTGGTCCAGGAAGTTACCAGGGTTGCCCCCTTGGGCTGGCCGTCGTCGGTTGCCGTGCCGTCCAAGTTAGCCGAGCCAGGCCAAATAATGGTCTGATTGGCCCCGGCATTGGCCGTGGGAGCCAGGTTTGCCGGCGCTGCCGCGTTGACCACAATGGTCACTTCATCGCTGCCGACCAACTGGCTGTCGTCCGAGGTCAACCGCAGCACGTAGCTCCCTGCCTCCGAGAAGGAAGCAGTGGTGTCCATGGAGGAAACCTTGCCAAAAGTTACCGTGCCTGCGCCGCTGACCTTGCTCCAAGCAGTAGTTGTGGTGCCCTTGGGCAAGCCGTCATCGGTCACGGAAGCGTCCAGAGTAGCCGATGCAGGCAAAGTGATGGTCTGATTGGCGCCAGCATCCACCGCCGGGGCCTGGTTCAAAACTACCGGCGCACTGGCGGTGACCGTCACGTCATCGGTGGCAGTCAGCAAGCTGTCGCTGGCGGTAAGCCGCAGCACATAGACGCCGGCCACGGAGAAGCTAGCCGTGGTATCCGCAACATTGCCGTTGCCGAAGGTGACGCTGCCGGGGCCGCTGACCTTGCTCCAGGTAGTAGTCAAAGCCGCACCCTTGGGCAGGCCGTCATCGGTCACAGTGCCGTCCAGGTTAGCCACACCCGGCAGGAGCACAGTCTGGTCCGAGCCAGCGCTTACTGCTGGAGCATGGTTGGTGTCGCTGGGCAGTTCTTCAGGAGCCGGGGCAGGAGCCTGGGGCACCAGCACCTCCGGCCCCACTTCCACTACCTGGGAATAAGCGCGCTGATCATACCCTTCAATCTGCTGAACGCCGTCAAAGGCGCAGGCATACAGGTAGGCGTAGCGCCGCTCGGGCAATGAGGAGCCATCCGCAGGCAGATTGGCCAGATCCACCGTGACTTCGTAGGGAGCCGCCGTGCGGGTGCCTACTTTAATCCAGTCCACAAAGAAGTCCACCTTGGTGACAGCCTTATCATCGGCGGGCGTAGCTTTCAGAGTGGCCTGGGTGCCATTGAAAGTCACAGCCATGCTGACCGTGGGCGGGTAGTCTACCCCGGTGGTGAAAGTGTAGGTGAAAGGAGGCTCCACATCGGGCCGGTTATTCGTCAGGCCAACATAGCTAATGCTGGTGGCCAGTGCGCTGGCCGGGGTTACCAGGGCATCAGACACGCTGGAGTAGAAAGTTTGCCCGCCGACCAGCTTCTGAGAGATGGGTCCCTGCTTGGCCGATTCCAGCTGGTCCTTGCGCAGCATAACAAAGTTGGTGTACCCAACAGAGGGACCCTTCCAATCCACCACCTTTATGAACGAGTTGGCGTTGGCTTGCCAGCCATAGTCGAAAGGCTTGGGCACATTGTCATAGGTGTTGCCCATGTGCACCATATACATGGCGCCGCAGTTCTCGGCAATGGCGGGCCGTACTTCCAACGCAGGATCTGGGCATGCGTCGTGAATCAGGCTGATGCCTGAGGACTTCAGGTTCTTGAACGTGTTGCGCACCACCCATGCTGGAGTGTTGGGGTACTGAGGCAACCGGTAAGCGCCCACGCGGAAGCCCACGTTGCTGGCCGCCCCATTTCCGGAGATGGCGCTATCCTGGATAAAGGTGTTGGTGGAGATGGCGTCAATGCCAAAGACGCCGTTCTCCAACAGCTGGGCGCGGTGGTAGCGGTTGCGCTGGTTGTACGCGCCCCAGACTATGCCGCTGCTGGTATTGTGCCAAACCAGAGTATCCACGATATCGCGGGAGGGGACAGGGTTCTGCCAGGAGTTGATGCCAGCAGTAATCTTGCTGTGGACTTCGTTATGCACCATGGTCCAGGGCAGGACTCCGCCGACACCTAGTTGGGCCTCAGTTATCTCCATAAAGTGATATCCCTGGGTATCCCAGTCACCCGGACCGCCATCACCCACGGCCACGTTGCCCAGCAGCGCTTCGTGGTTGGCAATGCCAGGCCAGAAGTCCGCCGCGGCCCGCCGAGACTCACCCGCAATGGCCGGATTGTTCCGGTCGTCATAGTGCTTGGGCAACATGCCGATGGCGATGTTATGGACAAACACGTTGTCCAGATTGTGGCCGGTGTTTTCGTCCAGCTCCACAAAGAAGGAGTTTACTGCGGAGCTGTAGCACACGTTGTCTTCCGCCAGCACCTGCTGGGTGCTGTGGAGGTTCACGCACCGGAAGCCGTTAAACCATCCGGAGTTGCCGCGCACCACCATGCCGCGGGAGGACTCGTTCATCATGTGATGGTGGATGGCGTAGCGGCCCAGGCTGCCGTAGTTGCCCATGTACTTGAATTCGGCGTATTGCAGGTCGCCCTTGGCGCCGTACATATACATGGTATGGGCGAACTTGCGGGTGCGGACATCGTTCACAAAGGAACTTTCCGGGACGCCCACCAGTTCCGTGCGATAGACTACGTTACCGGTCAGCAGCGCCACTTCGCCGCGCAGGGGGGCTGCCCCCAGGTGGCGGTACTTCAGCGCGGAGTCTAGGGTGATGCGGGTCTTGCCGTCAGAGAGACGCTCCACCGCCTTGATGGTGCGCAGCTCGTTTTGTGAAACATCGCCGGACACCGGCTCACGGGTGGAAGTAACTACCACCGTGGCACCCACTGGCCAGTCGGTGACATCATTTTCCACCACAACCATAGTTGCCCCGGCAGCGCCTTCCTGGGTCAGTTTGGACCAGGTCCGCAGCAGCGGAGCGCCAAAGGCGTCCCAGCGGCCGCCGGTCATGACCCAGAGGCCCTTGTCCGCCACCTGGAAGGCCGGCCCGCCCACAAAGCTGTCGGCCTGGGATTGGCTGAGCACAAACACCAGCTCACTGCGGGTGCTCTGGGGGATGTAGTCTCCCTCCTTGCCCATATCCAGGTAGCCGCCATTAAGAACCAAGAAGTTGCCTGCCGTCTTAAAAAGCGTGTTGATGGTGCGGGAGAACTTGAGGGTGCCCTCCACCGTCACGTCCCCCAGCACTGCAGTGGAAGCTACGTCATAGGTGACCACATGGCCTGGCTTGATGGCCACACCTTCGCCAGCCTGGGGTGCCTTTCCAGTGGTCCAGACCGTGGGGTCAGACCAGTTGCCGCTCCTAAGGCTGGAAACAGACGTGGCTGCCGCCACATTGCCATGCCCATGACCACCCTGATGCCCGTCCTTTGGCTCCGTGCTGAACCACGGGGAATAGGTCACGGTCACTGCAAACAGCAAAACCAGTGTCGCTAAGAGTTTTATCCCGGGTCTCATTTCTTGATTCCTCCCCGCCAGGAATGGTCTTGATTCCATTCCGGCCGTGCCGGCGCTGCCTGAACTAGCTTTGGCTTAACGCCGGCGGCTTCTTTACACAACATTCGCTCATGGAGTTTGTGTCCTGGCCTGCATACATCGGCCTATGGTGGAACACAGGAAATTGGCGTGCGCGCCCGCCAGCGCCTGGCCCTGCCGCATTTAATCCCCAACTGCCCTTGGCACTTCATATCGCCAGCACCATTCTTAACCACTCCATCATCCAGGCAAGGCAATTTTTTACCAATCTCCTCCTGGTTGTCACCTAAGTATTTCTCTGCCTGTAGTCCACTTCCGATGGGACGACACCCTTGGTGCGAAGTGGGGCGGCACCCTGAAACCTCCGCCTCCAGATACGCCTTGGGGCAAAGTATCAGAGGCGTAACACTTGAATCACGGAAGCAGGCCGTGGCTGTGACACTGCTGGGGCTGGAAGTTAGGGAGTCCCGTATGACCTATGTGTGGGAATTATTAGAGTCTTGGCCTACAATGAATGAAATGGCCGCCAAAGAGTTCATGTTGGGCAAGTATGCGGCCCAGGGACACTACACACGATGAACATTCCGGGGCACTTGGGCCTGACCCTGGCCGGGCTGGCAGCCGCAGGCTACTTAGCAGACGCCATGCTCCGCCGGCCGCAGGCCGGTCCTGCGACGCCACCGCGAGGGCTGGCCCGCCTGATAAATCCGCTTTTGAACCTGCCCAGGTCAGTGCGGCAGCTACGGCTGGACTTGCGGCTCTTCTTTCTGGGGGCGCTGCTCCCGGACATTCTGGACAAGCCGGTGGCGTTCTGGCTGGCCCCAGACCTGGTCAACGCCAATACCCGCAACCTGGGACATACCCTGGTTTTCAACGCCGCTCTGCTGGCCACCGCTGTGTTGCTGCTACGACTGCGCGGCAGCACGGGGTGGCTGGCGCTGGCCCTGGGGAGCATTGCCCACCTGCTGCTGGATCTGATGTGGGAAAGCCCAGTAATTTTTTTGTGGCCGTTTCTGGGCTGGCAATTTCCTCAAGGCCCCACTACCTTGCAGGAATACCTGCTTTTTCACTACGCCAGGCTTACATCCTCGCCGGAGGAAGCCGCAGGGTTGCTGGTGCTGGCGTGGTTTGCGGTGCTGCTGGTCTGGAGAAAGGCGGTGCGGCGCTTTCTAAATACGGGCCTAACGGAGTAGCTCCCCCATTTTCTCTGCGGTTTCAAGGCGCCGCCCGCCTTGTTATACTGTGGGGCACTGTGTCCTTGTCTGGAGAGGTGAAGTTTTATGCAGTGGGCATCAGCCCTTTCTGAAGCGACCCCGTTGGAACAGGCCATTACCGAGTCCGCGGGAAAGGTCAGGCAGTCCCTGGGCCACTCTTCTGCCGACCTGGCGGCTCTTTTTATATCCCACCATTACCGCGCTGAGTTTGGCGCAGTGCCGGCTCTGGTGCGCCAGCATCTTGGCCCCGCCCTGATCATCGGATGCTCCGGCGGCGGCATCATCGGCAACGGCCAGGAGGTGGAGCAGCGCCCTGCCGTGTCTATCACTGCGGCTAGCATGCCTGGAGTAAATCTTTCAGCCTTTCACCTGGCAGGGGACAGCCTACCGGACCTGGACGCTCCGCCCCAGTCCTGGGAGGAGTTGGTCAAGGCTTCCAGCAGCCAAGATCCCCATTTTGTGCTGCTGGCGGACCCATTTTCCTTCCCCGTGCAAAACCTTTTGCTGGGGCTGGACTACGCCTTCCCCAAAGCCGCCAAGATTGGCGGTCTGGCCAGCGGCGGCCAGCAGCCGGGAGAGAACGCCCTGTTCCTGGGCGACCAGGTGCACCGCTCCGGCGCCATCGGCGTGGCAATGCACGGCAATATTACTGTGGACACGGTGGTGGCCCAGGGCTGCCGCCCCATTGGCAAGCCCATGCGCATCACGTCCTGCCGCCGCAACCTGCTGCAGGAACTGGACGGCGAGCCGCCTTTGGCGGTGCTGCGGGAACTGTTCCAACGGTTGAACCAGCGCGACCAGGAACTGATGCGCCACTCCCTGTTCCTGGGCGTGGTGATGACTGAATTCCTGGACCAACCCAAGCAGGGCGATTTCTTAATCCGCAACGTGGTGGGCATGGATGCCCGCAGCGGTGTAATTGCCATTGGTGAGATGCTTAAGGAAGGACAACTGGTGCAGTTCCACCTGCGGGATGCCCAGACTTCCGCCGATGACCTTACCGCGGTGCTGGACCGGTTTGTGGGCGACCATCGGGAAAACCAGCCCCAGGGCGCGCTGCTGTTTTCATGTCTGGGCCGGGGCCAGTACCTGTATGGACGGGCAAACCACGACACCGAGATTTTCCAGGGCAAACTGGGAACCGTGCCCCTGGGCGGCTTCTTCTGCAACGGTGAGATTGGGCCGGTGGGCGGCACTACGTTCCTGCACGGCTACACCAGTTCCTTCGGCATTTTCAGGGCCAAAGAGTAGCGTCCGCCGGATTCCCTTGAGCAATGGCGCACCAGGCCAGGGCAATCAAAGCCGGGATTTCTGCATCTCTTTCCGGCCAGTTCCAGACCCAGGGACGGCAAGCGCTGGCCGGGCTGCAGGCCTGGGCTGCGTGGGTGAACCGGCGCGGCGGCCTGCGGGTAGCCCGCGCTGGCGGTGGACTGCCTGTGGAGGTTATCCACTACGACGACGCCAGCCGTGCTGACCGGTGCCAACAGGCCGTCCAAAGGCTGCTTGACTACCACCGGGTTGACCTGCTCTTCGGCCCCTATTCCAGCGTATTGACCGCCGCCGCGGCCGCCGTGGCTGAGTCCCGCAACCAGGTGTTGTGGAACCAGGGCGGAGCTTCGGAGCGGGTTTTCCAACAGGGCTACCGATGGGTTGTGGGGATACTTACCCCCGCATCTGAGTACCTGGCGGGGCTGCTGCCTGCCGTGCGGGTAGCCGCTCCAAAGGCCTCCACCTTGGCGGTGGTGCGGGCCAGCACCGGGGAGTTTCCCCAAGCCGTGGTACAAGGGCTGGAGCGTTGGGCCGCTGCCTTGGGCTTCCACACGGTGCTGGCCCAGAATTTTCCCGCGGATACCCAGGACTTCGCCAGTATTTTGGACGCCGTGGCGGCGGCCCAGCCAGATGTGCTGGTGGCCGTGGGCCGCATCCACAACGACCTGGCTTTTGCCCAACAGCTTGCCGCCCGCAGGCTGCCCATCACTGTTTCCGCGGTGGTGGCTGCCCCCATCCAGCAGTTCTGCGATGCCCTGGGCCAGGAAGCCGAGGGCTTTGTTGGCCCCAGCCAGTGGGAGGCGCCGGTCCGCTACCCAGTGGACTATGGGCCTGGCACGCAAGAGGCGCTGGAGTATTTGGCGCATCAGGGGGATAGCGCTCCAGATTATCCTCTGGTCCAGGCCTTTGCCGCTGGCCTGGTTGCCCAGCGGTGTGCCGAGGAAGCAGGCTCGCTGGAGCCACTGGCCATGCGCAAAGCAGCTGGGTCTCTGGAGATGACCACATTTTATGGAAGGTTTCGGATTGACCCGGACAGCGGCAGGCAAGTGGGCCGTTCCGTGGTGCTGGTGCAGTGGCAGCAGGGGCGCAAGTTGGCGGTGTGGCCGCCGGAGTTAAGGCAGGGAATGCTGGTGGCCCCATGGCGGGACACCAGGAGAAAGAGGTAGGGGCGCACGGCCGTGCGCCCCTACTGGAGTTCGTTACCGCTCTAGCTTGATGGGGTTACGCAGGGTGCCGATGCCCTGGATTTCAATATCGCAGGTATCGCCATCCTTCATCTCGCCGGGTTCGCCGGGAGTGCCGGTGTAAATCATGTCCCCCGGCTCCAGGGTGACGAACTTGGAGCACCACTCCACCAGGGTGGGGACATCAAAGATGAGGTAGCGAGTGCTCTCGCCCTGGACTTCCTTGCCGTTAATCTTGCCCACTACCCGGATGTTGCTGGGATCCAGTTCAGTCTCAATGTGGGGGCCAGCGGGGGAGAAGGTGTCAGAGGACTTGGCGCGCCACCAGTTGCGGTCGTCCCGCTGCCAGTCCCGGGCGCTGACATCGTTGCCGCAGGTATAGCCAAACACGTGCTTCATGGCGTCGGCCTTGGAAACGTTGCGGCAGCGGTCTTTGATGACCACCACCAGTTCGGCCTCGGCGTCCAGCTTGGCAGTGCCCTTGGGTCGGATGATGGTGTCACCGGGGCCGATTATCGAGGTGGGGGTCTTGTAGAACACCATTGGTTCCTTAGGGGCTTCCCGGCCATGCAAGTGGCTGGAGTAGTTCAAGCCAATGGCCAGAATCTTGGTGGGTTCGCAGGGGGCCAGCAGCTTCACTTCCGACAGGCGGTGGGTCTTGCCGGTGAGCCTGCCCCGCTTGAAAGGGCTGCCCGCCATCTGCTTGACGGTGTTGCCTTCCAGTACCCCGTAGCTGACTTTGCCGTCAGCCTGATACCTGACATACTTCATGGAATGGCGCCTCCTCTAACTAACCTAATCTAAATGTGAAGGTTTCCCAGGGACAGCCAGCGCAGGTTATTGTAGCGGCTTTGGCCCAACCTGGCTACTAAGCCTAACTCTCCACCATCAGCCAGACCCTCGTCTTTCCGGCGGCAGCCGGAATCTATCGCTACTCTCGATTACAACCGTCTCTGGACACCGGTTTTCGCTGGTGTGACGAGTGGAGTCCTTAAGCAAACTGATACACTACTTTTATCCTAATAACCGCAGAGAGCGCAAAGAACGCAGAGAGTTTGAATTGGATTCCCTTTATCTCAGCGGTATCCGCGTACTCGGCGGTTAGTTCTTAGGATAGGCATTAAGGGCGAGCCATGGGAAGGAAAATCCTCACGCTCATGGTTCGACATGCTCACCATGAGCGGAAAAACGCCGCTCGCCCTGAGCCAGTCGAAGGGCGCAACCCAGCCAAGGACTGCTATTCAGGCTAGCTTTCAATCACCAGCTTGCCAAAATACTCCCGGCTCTCCAGCACTTTATGCGCCTCCGCCACCTCATCCAGGGGAAAGACCCGGTCCACTACGCCGTGCAGCGAACCCTGGTTCACCAGTTTCATCATGTCGGCAAAGGTGCGGCGGCTGCGGCCCCCGCTGCCCATCAGGTTCAGCGGCTTGCCCTGAAGCAAAGACAGGTCCATGGTGGCCTTGGCCCCGGAAGTGACGCCGGTAATCACCAGACGCCCGCCCGCCTTCAGCGACAGCAGGTTCTGTTCCCAGGTATCCGCGCCCACGCAGTCAAAGACCACATCCACGCCTTTGCCGCCGGTGAGCGCCTTGACCCGCTGGCTGATGTCCTTGGTGGTTCGGTAGTTGATGCCCTCAGCCGCGCCCAGGGCCTTGGCCTTCTCCAGCTTCCAGTCGCTGCCCGCGGTGGTGATAACCCGGCAACCCATCATCTTGGCAATCTGGATGCCCATGCTGCCCACGCCGCTGCCGCCCGCCTGGATTAGCACATCATCCCAGGGCTTGATTTGCGCCTGGGTAACCAGACAGTGCCAGGCGGTGTGGGCTACGATGGGCAGGGCCGCGGCCTCGGTGAAGCTCATGGCGTTGGGGATGCGGTAGGCGTTGCTGGCGGGGGCAATGGCGTATTCGGCATGGCCGCCGTCCAGGTCCACGCCCAGGCGCTTCTGATTGGAGCAGTTCTGGTCCAGGCCCATGCGGCAGGCCTCGCAGACGCCGCACTTGGTGCGGTTGTCCAGAATGACCCGGTCGCCGACTTTCAGGTCGGTGCGGGCCGCGGGGCTGATGGCGACCACTTCCCCGGCAATGTCGCAGCCCATAACCCGGGGCAGCGGGCCTTTGTAGCTTTTGCCGTCCCGCAAGTTCAAGTCCAGGCGGTTCAGGGCGCTGGCCCGCACCCGCAAGGTTATGTCACCAGGGCCTGCCTCCGGGTTGGGCCGGTCGCCGTAGGTCAAAACTTCCGGGCCGCCGTGCTGGGCAATGTAGACCGCTTTCATGGCGCTGCCTCCTGGAAATGCGATGGGGTCTGCTGGCCGCCATATTACCCTGCACAGGAGGCGGCGTCAAAGTGCGGCAGAATTATCCACATTGACTGGCCAGGGCATCTTGGTTACACTTCCAGCCAGTTGAGGCCCCGGAGGTTGCGCCCATGCGTTTCGGCCTGTTCCTGGAATTGCAGATGCCCAAACCCTGGACCGCCACCAGCGAGTACGACACGCTGTGGCAGGCGGTGAAGCAGGTGAGCTACGCCGAGGAGATGGGGTTTGAGCACGTCTGGCTGGTAGAGCACCACTTCCTCAGCGAGTTTGCCCACTCCAGCGCGCCGGAAGTGACCCTGGCGGTGATGGCCCAGCATACTACCTCCATGCGCCTGGGCTTTGGCGTGGTGCTGGCTCCGGTGCACCACCCGCTGCACGTGGCGGCGCGGGTATCCACTCTGGACATCCTTAGCAACGGGCGGCTGGACGTGGGCGTGGGCCGCACCAAGGGGCCGTACCAGTTGACTCCCTTTGGCGTAAAGGTGGACGACACCCAGGACATGATGCTGGAAACACTGAAGTGCCTGCCGGGGATGTGGACCCAGGAAGTGTTCTCCCACCAGGGCAAGTACTGGAACATTCCACCCCGGGAAGTTATACCTCACCCTCTGCAGAAACCCCATCCGCCCCTGTGGATGGCGTGCACCCAGGAGGACACCTTCCGGCTGGCCGGCGAGCTGGGCCTGGGCTGCCTGGTGAACACCCTGGGCGGGCCGGAAAAGACCCGCAAGCTGGTGAACGTGTACCAGGAAGCCATCCAGCAGGCCAAGCCGGTGGGCAAGTTCGTCAATCAGCAGGTGGTGGCTTCCACCATGGGATACTGCGACGAGAACGACCGCGTGGCTAGGGAGAAGGGCGCCGAGATGGCAGCCTGGTATTTGAACCAGAGCAAGCAGCGGTTCACCTTGGAGTGGGCAGGCGTGGACCCCAACTCCGTGCCGGAAAGCTACCGATTTTATATGAAGGGCGGCTCCCGGATGCTGGACTCCCAGCAGGTGAACCCGCCATCCCCCCAGGAACTGATTTCCGGCGGCGGGTACTGTATCGGCAACCCCGACTCCTGCATCAAAACCATTGAAGAGTTCGAGAGCATGGGCGTGGACGAAGTCATGCCTATCTTCCAGGCGGGCCACGCCACCCACCAGGAGATAATGAATTCCATCCGGCTCTTTGGCAAGTACGTAATTCCCCACTTCCGGGCAAAAGACCGTCGTGCAGTTGCCGCGGCAGATAATTAAGGAGAAGATTATGGCCCTTAAAGAGTTTGAGGTTAGCGGACAAAGGGTGCTGCTAGTTGGCGCAGGCCGGGGCATCGGCAAGGGCATTGCCATGGCCTTTGCGGAGGCTGGTGCGGAGGTGGCTATTACCGGCCTTACCCCCACGGCGGTGAACCAGACCGCCACTGAAATCCGGGACATGGGCGGCTCGGCGCTGCCCCTGACCGGCGACGCCACCAAGGCCGCCGACATGGACCGTATCGCCCAGCAGGTGCTGGCCAAGTTTGGCAGGGTGGATACGGTGGTCAACTGCGTGGGCGACGCCATTCGCAAGCCGGTGGTCAAGCTGCCCGGCGGTACCCTGGAGGGCATGACCGAAGACGAGTGGCACCACATCATTAACGTGAACTTGACCGAGGCGTTCCAGGGCTGCCGTGCTTTGGGGCCGCACCTGCTGTCGCGCCGCCAGGGCTGCGTCATTAACATTGCCGGCTGGGCGGCTTTCCGGGGGCGCGCCGAGTCTGCGGCCTATGACGCCGCCAAGGCTGGAGTCATGCGCTTCACGGAGTCCCTGGCCCAGGAATGGGCGCCCTTTGGCGTGCGGGTCAACGCCATTGCCCCCGGCAGCTTCCCAGACCCGGAGCAGATGACCCCAGTGGCCTACCAGGGCAGACAAGAACGGGCAAAGAAGGAGATACCCCTGGGCAGGACGGGCCGATTGAAGGAGATCGGCTACCTGGCGGTGTTCCTGGCCTCGCCCGCGGCTGCTTATGTCACCGGCCAGACCTGGGCGGTGGACGGCGGCCTCAGCATAAAATCGCCCTGACCCCATTGGGCTGTCCGGCCCGCAATAAACCGGTACCCGCAAGAAAGAAAGGCCCCAGGTGCATACAACGCCCTGGGGCCTTAGCTTTTAGTCGCCCGGCAAACACCGGTTTTCACTAACCGGCTTGGGACTTTTATGATATGGCTTGTGCCCCTTCAAAACGGCCTTTTTCAGCCTTTAGCATGTCCTTGATTTTATCTGGGGGGCTATATAGAATCCAAATCAGAAGGCAAAAGTGAAGTTTTCATGAACTCGGACCTTTCGCCGCATTAGCTTCACAAGGAAAGTTTGAGGGCATTTTCATGGTCAAGGTTCTAATTTAGAGGATGAGGGTCTCCTCAGAGACATGCTAAAAATCTCCCTGGGGGCCATACCTAACCTGGAAGTGGTAGATGCCGTGGGGGACGGCAATGCAGCGGTGGAAGCCGCAGAAAAGTTTAACCCCGATGTTGTGTTGATGGACATTGAACTGGGCGGAGAACCCAATGGTATTGCCGCGGGACGCAGCATTAAGAAACACAAGCCTGAGGCGGGCATAGTCATCCTTTCCGGCCACCGGAAGCGCCAGTACGTCAACCTCGTCACCGTAGATGAGTCGGCAGGGTGGTCCTACCTGCTGAAACAGTCGGTCAGCGATGCCGCAGCCCTGGCCCGGGCTATTGAAGGCGCAGCTTCAGGGCTGGTGGTCATGGGACCCCACTGTGGTAAACAGCATGAAGCCCCGCAAAAGCTCGGCCATCGCCGGGCTGACCCCGCGCCAGCAAGAAGTGCTGAACATGATGGCCCAAGGCTACAACAACGCCGCCATTGCCGACAAGTTGGTGCTGGGCACCAAGTCGGTGGAAAACTATATCAACGCCATCTACCAGGAATTGAACCTGAACCACAACGGCCCCATGCACCCCAGAGTGCAGGCAGTCCTCAGCTACATCCGGGACTGCAACTAATCGCCCTGCTCCGGGCTTCCTAAGCCCGCCGCCATCCCAAAAGCCTGTCAACAACGCAATGCCGGATGGCGGAGGAGCACTTACAGACCCTTGCATTAATGTCTAAACCGCTCGTGGTGAGTCCCGACGTATCGGGATCCCGACCAGGTCGGGGCTTGTCGAACCATGAGCGGCTGCCCACTCGGCCTTCGACATGCTCAGGGTGAGCGGGCTAGTAGCGGAGTTTAGCAACTAATGCAAGGCCAATAGAACCACTAACAAAATGCCGAAGCTGTCACCCTGAGTCCTTCGGCTGAAGGACGAAGGGGTCTGGGGCAGTGGACGTTTCCCTCATCCCAGATTCTTCGGCGTCCCGATTGAATCGGGAACACCCTGGGAGCATCGGTCCTGCTTGTGCAACCCTTCGCCTCACCGTATCATGGTGGCGATGGTCAACAAGCCCAGCGGCGTTAATCCACCAGCCATTCAAGTGCGGGGCCTTAGCAAAAGCTTTGGCGACCGCCTGGTGCTGCGTGACCTGGACCTGGAGGTCTCGCAGGGCAGCTTCCTGGCTTTGTTTGGCGCCAACGGGGCGGGCAAGACCACCCTGTTGCGTATTCTCTCAGGCCAGGCCAGGGCCGACGCCGGCAGCGTAATGGTGGCGGGCTGCTCCCTCCCCAAACATGCCACGACGGTGCGCCGCCGCATTGGCGTGGTCTCCCACCGCGGCCTGCTTTACGACGACCTCACTTGCCTGGAGAACCTGGTCTTTTACGGCCGCCTTTTCTCCTTGAGCGATCCTGTGGCCCAAGCCAGGCAGACACTGCAAAGGCTGGCCCTGGACAGCCACGCCAGCCAGCGGGTCCGCACACTCTCCCACGGGCAGCAGAAGCGGCTGGCCATTGCGCGGGCCATCCTCCACCGGCCAGTCCTGCTGCTGCTGGATGAACCGGAGGCTGGACTGGACCGGGACTCGGTAAACTTGCTGGAAGGATTGCTGAAGGACTGGACGGCGCAGGGCGGCACCGTGGTCATGACCACCCATGACCAGGCGCGGGGCGCAGCCTGGGCGCACCGGGCAGTGGTGCTGGCAGACGGCCATATCCATGAGCAGGACGCTGTGCAAGTGGAGCGCCGCAGTTGACCCAGTTCTTGGGCACAGTGGCGGTCCTGGTGTGGAAAGACCTGAAGCTGGAGTTCCGTTCCAGGGATATCCTGGTCTCCGTGCTGGTATTTGGGCTGCTGGTGGCGCTGCTCTTTAGCTTTGCGCTGAAGCCCAGCCCTGGAGAGGGCGCGCGACTGGCGCCAGCCATTTTATGGGTGGCCCTGGCCTTTAGCGGCACCATAACGGTTACCCGCACCTTTGTCCGGGAACAGGAACAGGGCGGACTGGAAGGGCTGCTGCTGACGCCAGCCAGCCGCGACGCCATCTTCTTGGGCAAGGCCTTGACCAGTTTTCTGTTCATGCTGGCGGTGGAGGCGGTGCTGCTGCCCGCTTTCTCCGCCCTGCTGGCCGCGCCTCTGTTGTCTGCCGGGATAGCGGTCACCGCAGTGCTGGCTACCCTGGGCTTCGCCACCTTGGGGACTCTGTTTTCCGCCATCGCAGTGCAGACCCGCTCCCGGGAGATCATGCTTCCGGTGTTGTTCTTCCCTATTATCTTGCCCCTGCTCATCGGCGCCGTCGAGTCCTCGGCCCATGCGCTGAGCGGAGGAGGCTTCAGCCGCTGGCTGCCGCTGATGGGGGTTTTCGACGCTCTGTTTCTGGTATTATGTCCCTGGGCTTTTGGCGCAATTATGGAGGAATAGGTTTTCGTGAGCAGCGATGCAGTAACTGCAAGAATATCCCCGGCCAAGCCCCTAGGCCAGACAACCCGCTGGCTGGGACTGCTGGCCCTAGTCCTGACGCTGGCAGATCTATACTTGATATTCCTGGTGGCCCCTGCCGACGCGGTGCTGGGACAGGTGCAGCGAATCTTCTACATCCACGTGCCCATGGCGGTGCTGTCCTTTCTGGCGTTTTTCCTGGTGTTTGTGGGCAGTCTGGTATTCCTGATGAGGCGCACTCCCCGGTGGGACCGCTTGGCTCACGCCGCCACCGAGATAGGCGTGGTACTGGTGACGCTGGCCCTATTAACAGGCATCATCTGGGCCAGGCCGGTGTGGGGCGTGTGGTGGACCTGGGAGCCGCGGCTGACCACCACCCTGATTCTCTGGCTGATTTACGTGGCCTGCCTGATGGTGCGGGCCTACGCTCCCAGCCGCTCCAGGGGGGCCGTCTATGCTGCCGTGGTGGGCATCATCGGCTTTGCGGACGTGCCTATCGTGTACTATTCGGTGCAGTGGTGGCGGTCCATCCATCCTGCGCCCGTCGTCGGCCCCCTGGCCGAAGCCGGGGCGCTGGAGCCAATCATGCTGGCGATATTTCTCTTCTCGCTGGCCGCATTCCTGGTCGTGTTCCTATACTTGTTGCTCCAGCGCATCGCCGTGCGCCGACTGGAAGACCAGGCGGCCGGGGTCCGGCTGGCCAGCGGCGGTCAGGCCAGCCCTGGCGCGCCGTGAGGGATGCCATACATGGACTTCACACTGTTACAGTCGCAAGCGGCTCCTGAAAACATGCCCTATCTGGCGGCGGCCTTTGTGCTCACCGGGGCGGTGCTGTTGGGCTACGCACTTTTTATGGCCTGGCGGGCCAACTCCCTGGCCAGGGAAATTAGAGCTTCATCCCCATCCACGGAGCTTCCCCGCAGTAGGGAGTAGTGCGCCGGTCTGCTGTAGCAGAAAGACGGAGTTCCAATCATCACACCGGCGAAGCCGTAATTTGGGTAGTGGTTCAGTTTGCGGTGGCGGCAGAAAAGAGGTCTATCCGTTGCACCAGCAAAAGCCGGTGCCCAGATACAGAATACACTTGTTCTCCACTGGATTCCGGCCCGTGCCGGAATGGCATGAGGCCGGTTAAGCCAGTACCCAGCGAAGGGTAGTGGGTCAATTTGGCCCTCGTCGTTCCGGCGTAAGCCGGAACCCAGCGGTGCGTCTTAGCCATGCCCATGTCTGGACACCGGCCTTCGCCGGTGTGACGAGCAGCGTTCTCCTTTACTGCACAACAAAATGACCCACTACCCAGCGAAGCCGTAATTTGGCAGGCCAACCCGGTGATGGTATCATGGCTGTAAGGGTTGGAGTGCATCTCCTGGGTGCAGCCCCGCACAATCTCTGATACGTAGCTGGAGGATACCCTTGGCAGGCACTGACCTGGGTCCGGGACCGATCCCCGGCCCATTCAAGGAAAGCTCCGGGGGCGGACGCCGCTGGCGCTTTATTATCCTGGGCGCAGTGGTGGCCCTGGCGGTGGCCTATATGGCCTACGCAGCCTTTCCCGGCAACACCCGCTACTTCTTGACGGTGAGCGAGTTCTTGGAGCAGCCCAACTACCAAACTGGGCAACCTGTGCGCGTTTCTGGCAAGCTGGTGGACGGCAGCTTCCAACGCCAGGGCGACACCACCACCGCCCAGTTCCAACTGGTGGACAAGACCGCTGGCTCGGCGGGAGGATACTTGCATGCCACCTATACCGGCGTGGTGCCTGACCTGTTCTTCAATCCCCACTCGGAGATTATCCTGGAAGGCCGGTACGGGGCAGACCACCGTTTCCAGACCGACAACATTCTGGTGAAGTGCCCCTCCAAGTACCAGGCGCTGGAAGAGGCTCAGAACCAGGGCTAGAAATACCTGAGGGGATCAACGTGGTGATGGACAAAAAAGAACTCGGCGATATCCGCCGCATATCCGGCATTTGGCAAAGCCAGCCAACCCTGGAAGGGGCGGGCGTTCACCTGCGCCGGGCCTTCGGATTCCAGGAAGTGCCCCGGCTGGACCCTTTCCTGCTGCTGGATGACTTCCGGTCAGAAAATCCGGAGGAATTCCGCATGGGCTTTCCCTGGCACCCTCACCGGGGCATTGAAACCATTACCTACATGCTGGATGGCGAGGTGGAGCATGGAGACAGCCTGGGCAACGGTGGGCTGATTGCACCGGGGGATGTGCAGTGGATGACCGCAGGCAGCGGCATTATCCACCAGGAGATGCCCAGGGGCGACCGCCGGGGCCGCATGGGGGGCTTTCAGCTCTGGGCTAACCTGCCCGCCGCCCACAAGATGATGGAGCCGCGCTACCGGGAAGTGAAGCAGGCTACCATCCCGGTGGTCAAGACGCCCGAGGGCGCAGTGGTGCGGATCATTGCCGGGGAAGTGGCGGGGGTGCGCGGCCCGGTGCAGGAGATAGTCACCGAGCCCCAGTACCTGGACGTATCCCTGGCGTCGGGCCAGTCTTTCGCCCACGCGGTTAATCCGGAACACACGGTTTTTGCCTACGTGGTGGAAGGTGCGGGCTACTTTGACCAAGCTCAGGCCAATCAGCCCGGCAAGCCAGTCGGCGAGGCCAGCCTGGTGGTGTACGGTCCCGGTCATTCAGTGGCCGTGGCCGACGACCGGAAGCCGGTGCGCTTTCTGCTGGTCTCCGGCAAGCCGCTGCGCGAGCCGGTGGCCTGGCGCGGCCCGGTGGTGATGAACACCAGGGAGGAACTGGTTACGGCCTTCCGGGAATACCAGCAAGGGACGTTCCTAAAGCACGCCTGAAAAATTTACTCGGCTTAAAAAAGAAGGCTCCCCGCAACCAACAGGGAGCCTTCTTTTTTGCTTTACCTTAAGAGCCGGGCGCTTTAGAACTGGAAGGAGTCCACCAGTTCCGACACACTCCGCTCTTTGACCCGGCCCCACTGCTGCTCCACCCGTTGCTGCAAAGTAGGCCGGCTGGCATCTTTATAAATCACGCCCACCGGCACGCCAGGCCGCTGCAAAAGCTCGTAAGCCGCCGCCTTGCTGGAGGCATCGTGGTCCTCCGGCACTTCGTAAAGGGCCGGTTCGATGCCTTTCTTGGCGTTGCCCTTGAGGAACTCGAAGGTGTCATTGTAGCTGGTGCATGGCGACTGCACCTGGATGATGGCGAAGCCCTCGTGCTCCATACCTTCTGTAATCAAGGCCGCCAACTGCCTGGGCTGGCCAGAAAAGCCCGAAGCGATGAAGGACACGCCCTGGGTGAGATAAAGCTCCAGCGGATTCACCGAAGCCTCAATCTTGCCGTAGGGAGTAGAACTGGTGACCACACCCAGTTTGCTGGTGGGGGAACTCTGCCCCTTGGTCAAACCATACACCCCGTTGTCCATAACCACGGCGCAAACGTCCAGGTTGCGGGCGGCCTGGGGGCCAATATGCTCGCCGCCGATGCTAAGAAAGTCGCCGTCGCCCGCCACCACCACTACGTTCAATTCCGGGCTAGACATCTTCACGCCCATAGCTACCGGCAGGGTACGCCCGTGGATGCCGTGGAACCCGTAGGGCTGCGGCCCTTCTATCAGGTGGACCAGGTTGCCAGAGCAGCCAATGCCCGCCACCACTACGTTGTTCTCCATGGGCTGGCCAGTGCGCTCCATGCGGTCAATCAAGGCAAACTCCAGAGCGCGGCGCACGCCAAAGTCACCGCACCCTGGGCACCATTTGAAATCGTATTCTGGATTCTTCTTGCTCATGCCCTGACCATCTCCTTCCGATGGGCTTGCACTTTTTCGCCAATGCGTTCCACCAGGTCGCTAACCCGGAAGGGCAAGCCGGTGTACTGGGTAATGGCCTCCGCCTTTACGCCCAGGGAACGCAAGATGCCAGCAAACTGGCCCTGATAGTTCAACTCAGGCACAATGACCAGATCCTTCTTTTGCAGTTCCTCCAACATCTTGGGGGGCAGCGGGTTAAGGAACATGGTGTAGTACCAGCTTATGGGCAGCCCCTGCTGGCGCAGCGCCTGGTAGGCTTCCCACACCGGCCCCTTGGAGCCGCCCCAGGGCACCACGGCAATCCGCGCACCGGGGTTGTCCCGTTCAAAAACGTTTTCCTTCAGCAACTCCAGCTTGCTGAAGCGGCGCTCCGTCATCTGGACGTGGCGGCTGGGCAGGTGGGTAGTATCGCCAATCTCGTCATGCTCGCTGCCGTTGGCCACGTAAGCGCCGGGCGAACCGGGAATGGGCATGGGCGACAGTTCAAAGCCGTTGTAGCGCAGGTAGCCATTGTTGCCCTGGTAAGTCACCCGGGATTCCACGTTCACCTTGGACAGGTCCGGGCGGGGAATGTTCTGCACCCGCTCTGCCAGGGCCATCTCGGTCATCAGGATCACCGGCCCTTGGTACCGCTCCGCCCAGTTAAAGGCCATGACCGCGCCATAGAAGCACTCTTCCACTGTGCCCACAGCGATGATGGGCAGGCGGACGTCGCCATGGGCCGGAAACATGCAGGTCATCAAGTCCGACTGCTCGGTCTTGGTGGGTAGTCCGGTGGCCGGGCCGCCGCGCTGAACGTCCACGACCACCAACGGAATCTCTGCCATCCAGGCCAAACCCAGGCCCTCGCTC
Organism: SAR202 cluster bacterium; assembly: GCA_016872385.1. Classification (GTDB taxonomy): domain Bacteria; phylum Chloroflexota; class Dehalococcoidia; order Lucifugimonadales; family UBA3495; genus SHYG01. Next base: position 46,386 of record VGZV01000010.1, read on the forward strand.
ATCAGCGAAAACCCCGGCCCAGCGGTGGCGGTCATGGACTTCTTGCCAGCGTAGCCCGCACCCAGGATGGTGGTAATGGACTCAATCTCCGAGCTGACCTGGTAAACAAACTTGCCCGGCCCCACCAGGTTGCGCTCCATGAACAGCAGTATGGTAGTGGCAGGGGAAATAGGGTAGCCTGCGTAAAATTGCACGCCCGCAGCCAACGCGCCCAGAGATATGGCCTCATTGCCCTTCAGCATAATTTGCTGGTACTCCGGCATCTGGGGCGGGGCCAATTCTCCCAAAACAAACCCGCTGGTTGCAGCGTGCTCCCGCCCCAGCTTAAGGGCCTTAATGTTGGAACCGACAATCTCTTCATCCCCAGTGCGGCCGCGGCTGAACCGCTTGGTGACAAACTGGTCCAGATACTGCTGGGGCATATTGACCAGGTGGGCCAACGCTCCCATGACAATCATGTTGGCGGCGCGGGCGTTGCCCGTGGAGCGGGCCAGTTCGTCTATCGGCACCCCGAAGCTGTGACCATCCCCCTCCAACTGAAAATCGTTGGAGTTAAATATGATAACCCCGCCGTCCCGCACATCAGACTTGTGGGTGTCATAAGCTTCCCGGTTGAACGCCACCAGCGCGTCTACCGCATCGCCAGCACTAAGTATGGGCGCAACGGCGATTCGCGCCTGAGTCCAGGTGGGCCCGCCCAATATCTGGGAAGGGAAAGTGGCGTAGGTAAGGGCATGATAGCCCACTTGGGTGGAAGCTTGGGCCAAGCCCTCTGCCGAGGTGACCACTCCCTGGCCGCCTTCTCCGGCAAACCTAACCACAAAGTCGCGCATCTGCATGGTTCTGAAGTCCTCCGGATTACTGCTCAGAAGGTCGCGGCGGCACCTGACGGCCAGGAATGGGCCTGGGCAGCGCCATTAGTGAAGGAAAGCACAAAGTTGGAAGAGGCCAGGGGTTTGGGGATTCCACGACCTTTGGCGCTTGGAATGAATTACTGCTCTGCCCCATTGTCCACGGTGGCGCAAACTAACTGCTGTGATAATCTGGTGATGGAAATAGCGGGCGTCTTGCCAGCTATGAAATCGTACTGTGACCCAACGGCTTGAATATAGCATCGGCCCACCCTATTGTCAATGTAAACTACCGGCGAAACCAACGGAAGTCGTAGCGTTGTTCGGCCAGTAGGGCTATGCTAGAATCCAAAACATGGATGATATTAAATACTGGGCCGCGCTAAACCGTGTCCCCCAACTGGGCACGGTGCGCTTCCGCAAGCTGGAGGCCAGCTTTGGGTCCCTAGAGCACGCCTGGCGGGCGAGCATCGGTGCGCTCAAAGCCGCCGGGCTGGAAGACAAAGTGGCCCAAGCGGTGGCGGCGGCGCAGCAGGAACTTTCCCCGAGTGCGGAAATGGAGCGGCTGGAACGTGCGGGAGTCGGAGTCGTAAACTGGCACAGTCAGGACTATCCTCCGCGGCTCAAGGAGATTCCTGACCCGCCGCCGGTCCTATATTTTCAGGGCAGCCTGCGCCCTTCGGATGAACGCTCGGTAGCGGTGGTGGGCACCCGCAACCCCACGGCCTACGGGCGGGAAGCGGCGGCCATCCTCACCGGCGGCCTGGCCAGGTCCGGACTGACCATTGTCAGCGGCCTGGCGCTGGGCATTGACGGCGTGGCCCACCGGGCAGCTTTGGAGCACGGCGCCAGGACCATTGCAGTAGTAGCCAATGGCCTGGACATTGTGTATCCAAAGGAACATGCCCGCCTGGCCCAGCAAGCGCGGGAACAGGGGGCCGTTATCAGTGAGCACCCCCTGGGCGTAAGGCCGGATGCCCGCAGCTTTCCCCGGCGCAACCGCTTGATTAGCGGCATCAGCCTGGGTACGCTGGTTATTGAAGCAGGAGAAGGCAGCGGCGCTTTGTGGACGGTGCGCCACGCCTTGGAACAAGACCGGGAGGTATTTTGCGTGCCGGGCAGCATATTCTCGCCCGCCAGCCTGATGACCAACCGATTAATTCAAGAGGGGGCCAAGCTGGTGTCCAATTACACCGACGTGCTGGAAGAACTGAACCTTACCACCGTGGCCAGACAGCTGCCCATGACCCTGCCCCAGAACGTGCCGGACGATGCTGCCGGACTTCTGCTGGCGCAGTTGGACCACGAACCAATGCATATTGATGACATCCTTCGGCGGACCAGCCTGCCTATCACTACAGTGAGCAGCACTCTGACACTGATGGAGCTTCAAGGGAGAGTCAAGCAAGTGGGTTGTATGCACTATATTAAAGTTCGCGAACCGGCGGCAGCCTATGGCAACTAGGACCAGCGCCAAGGGCAAGGCCAAGACTACCCGTCGCACGGCGGCAACCAAAAAGACCGCCGCCAAGCTCAACTCCAGGGGCAAACCCCTGGTCATCGTGGAGTCGCCAGCCAAGGCGCGCACCGTGGGCCAGATTTTGGGCAACAAGTACGTGGTCACTGCATCCCAGGGCCACGTGCGGGACCTGCCCAAGGGCAAGCTGGGCGTGGACCTGGAGCAGGACTTCCAGCCCTCCTACGTGGTGATGCAAGCCAAGCGCACGCTGGTTAATGATTTGAAAAAGGCCGGCGACTCCGCCAGCGAAATTTACCTGGCCACCGACCCGGACCGGGAGGGAGAAGCCATCTCCTGGCACCTGCAAACCTCGGCGGAATGGGACCAGCGCACCGAGCCGCCCAAGCGGGTGGTCTTCCACGAGATTACTCAGGAAGCGGTGCGGGAGGCTTTCCAGCACCCCCGGGACATTGACATGCGGCTGGTCAACGCCCAGCAGGCCCGGCGCATCCTGGACCGGCTGGTGGGCTACCAGCTCAGCCCGCTGCTGTGGCGGCGGGTGCAACGGGGGCTTTCTGCCGGAAGGGTGCAGTCGGTGGCGCTGCGCATGGTGGTGGACCGGGAACGGGAGATTGCCGCCTTTGTGCCGGAGGAGTCCTGGACAGTGGAGGCCCAGCTCCACCAGGCATCCCTGCCAGCCGAGCCATCCAACCTGTTCACCGCAGCACTCCACTCCCTCAAGGGGAAGCGCGAGCGGCTGGCCATTGCCAAAGAAGCGGAAGCGCGCGCCTATCAGTCGGAACTGGAGGGCGCTGCTTATACCGTAGCTGACGTGCGCAAGAGGGAGGTGCGCCAGCGGCCCACCGCTCCCTTCACCACCAGCACCATGCAGCAAGAGGCAGGCAGAAAACTGCGCTACACTGCCCAGCGCACCATGGCCATCGCCCAGCAGCTTTACGAAGGGCTGGCAGTGGGCCGCGAGGGCTCCGTGGGATTGATTACCTACATGCGCACCGACTCCACCCAGGTGGCGGCCTCGGCGGTGCAAGAAGCCCGCCAATACATTGAGGAACGGTTCGGCAAGGAGTACCTGCCAGAGAAGTCCCGCGTTTATCAGACCCGCACCAAGGGGGCGCAGGAAGCCCACGAGGCCATACGCCCCACGTCCATCCGGCGGACGCCGGAGGCCCTGAAGCCCCATCTGACCACCGAGCAGTTCAACCTTTACAGTCTAATTTGGTCACGGATGCTGGCCAGCCAGATGGCCGACGCCCGCTCCGACGCCACCACGGTTAACATCGAAGCAGCCTGCCCCAAATCCGGCAGTGTTTACATCTTCCGGGCCACTGGCTCGGTGCTGAAGTTCCCAGGCTTCCGGACCCTTTACCTGGAGAGCCGGGACGACTCGGAGGATGAAGATGGCCGCAGGGCGCTGCCTGAGCTAACGGCGGGAGAGGCGCTGCGCTGCCCCAAACTGGATGCCGTGCAGCACTTTACCCAGCCGCCGCCCCGCTACACCGAGGCGACACTAATCAAGGCTATGGAAGAAAAGGGCATCGGCAGGCCCAGCACTTACGCGCCCACCATCGGTACGTTGCTGGACCGCAACTACGTGGAAAAACAGCAGAACCGGCTGCTGCCCACCAAGCTGGGCAGCACCGTCACCGACTTGCTGGTGCAGTTCTTTACCGACGTGATGGACCTGGACTTCACCGCCCGCATGGAGGACGAGCTGGACGAGGTCTCCCGCGGCGAGCGTGAGTGGGTGCCCATGCTGCGGGATTTCTACGGCCCCTTTGAAAAGGACCTGGAGACTGCCCAGGAATCCATGCCCAGGGTAAACCTGGACGAGGCCACCGACGAGGTCTGCGAGAACTGCGGCAAGCCCATGGTCATTAAAATAGGCCGGTTTGGCCGGTTCCTGGCCTGCACCGGCTTTCCGGAGTGCAAGACCACCAAACGCATTGTGCACAAGACCGGCGTCCACTGCCCCCGCTGCGGGGGCGACCTGCTGGAGCGCAAGGCCCGGGGACGGGGACGGCCTTTCTATGGCTGCTCGCGCTACCCGGAGTGCGACTTCATTTCCAACAAACGTCCGGCGCCCACTCCTTGTCCGGAGTGCGGCGGCCTGATGGTGGTGGAAAACAAGGACACGGTGGCTTGCACCAACTGCGCCTGGAAAGGCGAGACCAGCGAACCAGCAGAGGAACTGGCCGGCGTTGGCGATTAAGCGTAGCTCCGCCCCCAATGTTCTTCTTGAAAGGAGTGAAGGGAGCGCCCCGGCCCCCTCATCTGAGGCAGCTGCCTACATGCCGGGATACGCCCAGTTCCTGGGGGGCGAGCGAGGTTTGTCGGCCAACACCCAGCGCATTTATCTGACGGACCTGGCCGCTTTTTTTGAGTACCTGTCCAGCCACGGGCAGAGCGTCATGCAGATGGACCTCCAGATGGTGCGCGGTTACCTGGCCTGGTTGGCCACCAACGGCAAAGATGGCCAGGGCTATGCCAGGGTCAGCATGGCCCGAAAGCTGGTGGTGCTGCGCTCCTTCTACCGATACCTGGTGCAGCGGGGCCTGTTCCGCACCAGTCCAGTGCCCTCGGGCCGCAGCTTTCAGGTCAAGGTGGAAAAGCGTTTGCCCGGCTTCTTGGGAATTAGGGAGACCTCCCGCCTGCTGGAAGCTCCGCAAGAAACCAATCCCCTGGGCCTGCGGGACCGGGCTATTCTGGAAGTGCTCTACTCCTGCGGCGTGCGCCTGGCCGAAATCGAGGGCATGGACCTGACCAGCGTCAACTTTGGCCGTCGGGAGATACTGGTGCGGGGCAAAGGCTCCAAGGAACGGCTGGTAGTCTTTGGAAGCCCTGCCGAGGCGGCGCTGCGCCGTTACATCCAGGAAGGCCGTCCCCACCTGGCCCAAGGGCCGGAAACCAGCGCCTTATTCCTAAACCGGTACGGGCAACGCCTTTCCCGCCGCAGTATTGAGAACCTGGTGACCAGGTACTCCACCCAGGCCGGACTGCGGGAAGGCGTGCATCCCCACACCTTGCGCCACTCCTTCGCCACCCATATGCTAGAAGGAGAGGCAGACCTGCGGGTAATCCAGGAACTGCTGGGGCATGCCAGCCCCACTACCACGCAGGTCTATACCCACATAACCAAGCAGGAAGCCCGCCACGCCTACATGAGCTTTCACCCGCGGGCCAACGAGGAGACTAAGCCGCAGGCATGAACCGATTCCTGGTGCTGAACGGGCCAAACCTGAACTTCCTGGGCCGCCGCAACCCCGGCATCTACGGGTCCAAGACCCTGGATGAAATTGTCCATGTCCTGGAGCAGCAAGCCCAGGCCCTGGGCGTGGATATAGTCTGCTACCAGTCCAACCAGGAAGGCCAACTTATAGACTGCATCCAACAGCACTGGGGCCAGGTTCAAGGCATTATAATTAACCCAGGAGCATTGACCCATTACGGCTACTCTTTGAAGGATGCGCTGATTGACGCAGCAGTGCCAGTGATAGAAGTCCACCTGGGCAACATTCATGCTCGAGAAGAGTGGCGGCGGCATTCGTAATTGCCGATACCGCCCGGGGCCAGATTGCGGGCTTTGGATGGAGAAGCTATACTGCGGCCTTAGACATCCTGGCCGCCCTGGTGCAGGAGGAACAGAAGCATGAACGGACGCACTGAGCAAATGACCGCCCAGCTTGCTGAAAGGGAGCTGGACGCTGTCCTTATATCCGCGCCGGAGAACCGCCGCTACCTGTCTGGGTTCACCGGATCCGCGGGCTGGCTGCTGCTGGCCAAGGGGGAAAAGCCGGAGCTGTTTACCGACTCCCGCTACACGGTGCAGGCCGCCCATCAGGCCCCGGACTACCAGGTCATCCAGGTAAAAGGCGGCGGCTGGAACTGGTTGTTGGACTCGTTGAAGGCCAAGGACATCCGGCGCTTGGGCTTTGAAAGCCAGAACGTCACCGTGGCCAGTTACAACGCCCTGCTGGAGGCCCTCCAGGGCGAAGGAGAGTTAAGCCAGGTCTCCCTGGTGGCCACCACCGGCATGACCGAGGGGCTGCGCATAATTAAAGACAAGGAGGAACTGGCCCTGCTCCAGAAGGCCATTGACGCCTCCGATGCAGCGATGGAAGCGGTGTGCCCGGCCATCCGCGAGGGCATGACCGAGAAGGAAGTGGCCTGGCGCATGGAAGTTGCCATGCGCGACTTCGGCGCGGACGCCCCCAGCTTTGATACCATTGTGGCTGCAGGACCCAACGGGGCCATGGCCCACCACCGGCCCAGCGACCAGGTCATCAAGCGCGGCGAACCCATCGTCATTGACATGGGCGCGCGGGTGGGGGGCTATTGCAGCGACATCACCCGCACGGTGGTGGTGGGCGAGCCGGACGAGATGTTCCGCAAGATTTACGATATTGTGCTGGGGTCCCAGCTGGCCGCCATCCATACGGTGAAGCCCGGCCTGACCGGAGAGGAGTGCGACGGCCTGTCCCGCGCCATCATTGCCGAGGCAGGGTACGGCGACAACTTCGGCCACAGCCTGGGCCACGGCGTGGGCTTGGCGGTGCATGAGTACCCGCGAGTTGGCCCCAAGTCGCCGGACCAGCTCAAGCCGGACATGGTATTTACCATCGAGCCGGGCATCTACATCACGGGCTGGGGCGGCGTGCGCATCGAGGACATTGTGATTCTGGGGGAGGGCGGCGCCACACCCTTGAGCAAGGCCGCCAAATAGCGTCATCTAGTCGGTAGTGGGCCAGTTTGCTGTGGCAGAAAGTTAGGGTTCAACCGTCGCACCGGCTTTCGCCGGCGCCCAGACATGCACTAGGTTGGTGCGCTTTACTGGATTCCGGCTTGCGCCGGAATGAAGAAAAGCCAATTGACCCACTACCATCTAGTCCCAAAGCAGGCCACAACGCCTGCCCAGGGGTTACAATTAAGAGTAAAGGGGTTCCAAAAACACGAGGTAGTAAAGAATGAGCATTAACTTTAGCGACTTGAGCCGGGGCATGGTGATTGAACTAGACGGCGCGCCCTGGCAGATTATGGACTATGAGCGCCACAAGATGCAGCAGCGCGCTCCAGTCACCCGCATCAAGATGAAGAACCTGCTTAACGGTACGGTAGTAGAGCGGGCTTTCCAACAGTACCAGACTTCCTTCGCCGTAGCCCAGGTAGAAAACCGGGAGGCCCAATACCTCTACAATGACGGGCGTTTCTACCACTTTCTGGACCAGGAAAACTACGAGCAGTACGAGATTGCCAAAGAGACGCTGGGCAGCGCCTTGGGATACCTGAAAGAGGAGATGATTGTTGAGGTTGTGTTTTACAAGGGCAACCCCATCAGCGTTAACCTGCCCACCCACGTGGATCTGAAAGTGACGGACACTCCCCCAGCTTTCCGGGGCGACACCGCCCAGGGCGGCAACAAACCCGCCACGCTGGAAACGGGCCTGCGCGTTAACGTACCCATGTTCATCACCAATGGTTCAATTATCCGGGTAGACACGCGGACCGGCGCTTATACTGAGCGGGTCAGCTAGGGCAGTGGCAGTCTATTCCGTCAGCCAGGTGACGGCATATCTCAAGGAGACTCTGGATGGAGACCCCCTCCTGGCAGACCTGTGGGTGGTGGGAGAGGTTTCCAATCTACGCGCCTCTGCCGCCGGGCATTCCTACTTTACCCTCAAGGACAGCCAGAGCGTCCTGCAGTGCGTGATGTTCAAGGGACAGCCCGGCACCCAGCTCCTCTTGCCGGGAGCAGCCATTACCGCCCACGGGCGCATGTCCTTTTACGAACCCCGCGGCTCCACCGACTTCATGGTGGACCTGGCCCTGCCCCAGGGAACGGGCGAGCTGTCCCTGGAACTGGAGCGGCTGAAGCAGCGCCTGGCGGCAGAAGGGTTGTTTGAAGCCTCCCGCAAGCGCCCCCTGCCCAGGTTCCCCAAAGTCATTGGGGTTGTAACCTCTCCAGCTGGGGCGGTGTTCCACGACATCCAGAACGTCCTCCGTCGCCGGTATCCACTGGCAGAGTTGGTGCTGGCGCCCACCCAGGTGCAGGGGGACAAAGCCGCTGCCCAGATTGCCGCCGCCATTGAGGCGTTGAACCGGCAGGACAAAGCCGACGTCATCATAGTAGCCCGGGGCGGCGGTTCCTTGGAAGAGCTGTGGCCCTTTAATGAGGAAGTAGTGGCCAGGGCAATTTACGCCAGCCGCATCCCGGTGGTCAGCGGCGTGGGCCATGAGACCGACGTGACCATCGCTGATTTGGTGGCCGACATGCGAGCGCCTACACCCTCGGCGGCGGCAGAACTGGTGGCCCCCGATGGCCGCGTTTTGTCCAGCACGCTGGCTGAGGTGGAGCGCCGGTTGCGGAGTGCGGCCCTGGGCCAGGTACAGCGGCGGCGGGAAATGGTGCAAGGCATGGATCGCCGGCTGGAGCGCGGCCTGCCCGACCTGGCAGTGTGGCGGCGGCGGATAGATGATCTGGCCCGCACTGCCCACAATACCCTGGTCCACCGCCTGGAATTAACCCGCAGCAACCTGGCGGGATTTGACCACCGGCTCCGCGCCCTGGACCCCAGGGCCACGCTGCGCCGGGGATTTTCCGTGGTGCAAAAGGCGTCCGACGGGCAGGTGGTTACTGCCACCGGCCAGGTTGCTGCGGGAGACCCTTTGACCATCACGGTGGCCGATGGCACAATCCCAGCCACCGCGGGCGGCGCAATGCAACCCGCCCATCCTGTTGCTCTGAAACCCGCCAGGAAACCTCAAGCCAAAGCTCCTGTCATGGAGCGGCTCATTTAGTGCGCCATGACCAGCCGCCGCAGGAAAGACCCCCAGCCGGAGCCTGAATCCACGCCCCTCTCCTTTGAGGAGGCCTTCCAGCAACTGGGCAACCTGGTGGAGGCTCTGGAGCAAGGCAGCCTGCCCCTGGCCCAGGCTACCAGCCTTTACCAGCACGGGATGGAACTGGTGCGCCACTGCAACCAACTGCTGGACCAGGCGGAACTGAAGATTACCCAGTTACGGGACGCCTTTGCGGGGGCCGAGCCAGACGAACCGTTGTTCCCGGAGCCGGAAGAAGAGGAACTGGAGGAACTGAACTAGGTGTTGCGGCTGGGCTGGTTTTCCACCGGGCGGGGGGAAGGGTCTTTAGGACTGCTGCGCTTCATTCAGGAGCGCATCCAGCAGCGCAAGCTGGACGCAGAAATCCAGTTCGTATTCAGCAACCGGCAGCCAGGGGAAGCAGAAGGCTCTGACCGATTCTTTCAGCAAGTCAGGCAGTACGGCCTGCCTTTGTTGAACCTGTCTTCGGCGGAGTTCAGGCGTGCCCGCGGCCGCCCGTTTTCCAGGCTGCGGGAGGAGTACGACCAGCACGCAATGGCCCTGCTGCGGGACTACAGGCCCGACTTGTGCGTGCTGGCCGGTTACATGCTCATCGTGGGACCTGCCTTGTGCCGCACTTACCCGCTGCTGAACTTGCACCCGGCGCTGCCCGACGGCCCCACCGGCACCTGGCAGGAAGTCATCTGGAAGCTGATTGAGCAGCGGGCCTTCCGCACTGGCGCCATGATGCACCTGGCGACGGAAGACGTGGACCGCGGCCCGGTAATCTCCTATTGTACGGCGCCCATAGTGGGCAAGGAGTTTGACCCGCACTGGGAAGCACTGGACAGTCTGGAACTGGCGCAGGTCAAAGCAGCCCAGGGGGAGGCTTTCCCCTTGTTCCAGTTAATCCGGCAGGCGGAGTACCGGCGGGAGCCTTACTTGCTAATGGAAACCCTGCGGGTGATTGCGCAGGGCAAGATAAACGTGCGGAACGGACAAGCCTGGGACTGGTCGGGGCGGCTGCTTTACGCCACCATGCCCTTCGGCATGTGCCTGGACCCGGAAATTGACCAGGCCATGCGGGAAGATACGGCCGACCCCTGAACGCTCAAGAATGTCCCTGGATCGAATTCGGTCTTACCTAATCAACCCCAGCCGCCGTAAGTCCTCTTCAGTCCACTTGGCTTGACTTTCGATCATCTTCTTAAGCGTTGTGAAAAAGAAGGTCTGCCCAGGATGGTGAAAAGAAACCGTCACCCTTCTGCCATCAGGATGACGGTAATGACGATGGCTACCAATCTGATTCCTCAACTCAAACCCGTCCCGGACCAGGGCCCCAACAAACCGGCGCGCCGTGAGAGTGCGGAGGCGGGTATAATCAACGGGCATACTAGACGGTCGCGACTACCCGCGGTTCCAGGAAGACCTGCACCTCCTCAAGCGGCTCCTCTGGCAGAGGTTCTCCATCCCTAACCAACTCTCCCACCACTAACTGCACCACTTCTTGTATGTTCTTCAGTGCCTCTGCTCTAGTATATCCCCAAGTGGCCGCCCCCTTTTCTTCCAGGACTGGACAGTAAGCGTGCCACCCTTCCTCATCTGGCTCAACAACCACTTTGAAAACGTAGCTCTTCACGTTGATAGTCTCGAACACCCAATAGACACGGGGTTTTGCCAGTACCAGCGAGCTAAGCGGACTTGCGCATGGGGCGGGGCAGGGGGCTGGCCACCGCGCCATCGGAAGTTATGAGGGTCGGTGCAGCGGCCCCTTCGATGGTCTCCCGATCCACCACACAGCGGACCACTCCTTCCAGGGAAGGCAGCTCGTACATCACGTCCATCAAGGTCTCTTCCACAATGTAGCGCAGACTGCGGGCGCCGGTGCGGTGCCGCAGGGCGCATTCCGCAGCCGCCTGCAGGGCCGCCGGAGTGAACTCCAATTCCACCCCATCCATGCTGAAAAGCCGCTGGTACTGCTTGACAATGGCGTTCTTGGGCTCGGTGAGCACCCGCACCAATCCATCGCAGTCCAGGGGTTCCAGGGGCGCAACCACCGGCAGGCGTCCCACCAGTTCTGGAATCATCCCAAACTCCATCAAGTCCTGGGGAGTCACCTGGGAGAAGAAACTAGCGTCGGCCTCAGCCTTGCTCTGGCGGCTGGAAGCCAGGAACCCCAGCCGGGAATCCCCGGAAGCAACCCGCCGTGAAATTATGTCGCCCAGGCCCTCAAATGTGCCGCCGCATATGAACAGGATATTGCGGGTATTGACCTGGAGGAACTCCTGGTAGGGGTGCTTGCGGCCACCCTGGGGCGGCACATTGGCCACGCAGCCTTCGATTATCTTCAGTAGTTCTTGCTGCACGCCCTCGCCGGAAACGTCGCGGGTAATGGAGCGGTTGACGCCCTCTTTACGGGCAATTTTGTCCAGCTCATCTATATAGATGATGCCACGCTCCGCAGCCGCCACGTCCCAATCGGCCACCTGAATCAAGCGCAGGAGAATATTCTCCACGTCTTCGCCCACATACCCCGACTCAGTAAGGGACGTGGCGTCGCAAACAGCGAAGGGGACTTCCAAAGTGCGGGCCAGAGTCTCCGCCAGCAAGGTCTTGCCGCAGCCCGTGGGGCCAATCAGCAGGATATTGGCCTTTTGCAGTTCCACATCGGACTTGGCCGCGCCGTTCCAGACGCGCTTGAAGTGGTTATAGACCGCCACGCTCAGCGTCTTCTTGGCCTTGTCCTGGCCCACCACAAAGGAGTCCAGGCTCTGCCTAATTTCCCGGGGCACCAGTAAGCCGCTCTTTTTGCTCGCCTTGGCGGGACGCTCGGACGCCTGGGGATCCGACTCCATAAGCTGGCCCAGCACCCGCACACAATCGTAACAGACAGCCGCCCGTCCCTGGCCTGCCATAATCAGGTTAGAGCGGCTGTGGGACTTTTCGCAGAACGAGCAATGCAGAGTGCTGGAACTGTTCCTGGCGCTGGGCAAGGCCTGCTCCTGAATATAACGTTGTGGGGCGAGGTATTTACTCGCCCCGCGAATTACTAAATAAGGTCTAGGCTGTACCCGGGTTCTGCTTCTTGGCCCCCAAGATCTCATCCACCAGTCCGTACTCCACGGCCTGGGGAGCAGTCAGGTAGTAGTCCCGGTCCGTGTCCCGGGCAATCTTCTCATAGCTCTGGCCGGTATTCTCGGCCAGCATGGTACGGATCTTGTCCTGCAGGCGGATAATCTCGCGGGCCGCAATTTCAATGTCGGCGGCCTGCCCCTGGGCGCCGCCCATGGGCTGGTGCATATGCACTGTGGAGTTAGGCAAGGCGTAACGCTTGCCTTTCTTGCCGCCGGAGAGCAGCACGGTGGCCATGCTGGCCGCCATGCCCAAGCACACCGTGGAAACTTCTGGCTGAATCATCTGCATGGTGTCATAAATAGCCAGCCCGGCGCTGATGACGCCGCCAGGGCTGTTGATGTACATGCTGATGCCCTTTTCAGGGTCTTCCCGCTCCAGGTAAAGGAGCTGGGCGATTATCAGGTTGGCTACCGGATCCGCGATAGGCGTGCCCAGAAACACAATGCGCTCCCGCAGCAGCAGGGAGTAAATATCAAACGCCCGCTCGCCCCTGGGGCTGGTCTCAATAACCATGGGAATAATGCCCGAGGGAGTGATTAATGGCGTGTCTTCAGGCCTGTAAAGCATGTGCCGCAAACTCCTTAAGCAGTCGGGTTAGATGGGTCAGCAGCGGCTGGGGCCGCCGCCGAAGGCTGAGACTCGGCAGGGCTGCCTTGGCCGTCCGGCTGTTGCACTATTTCCAACAGCCGCTGCATCACTTTGCGCATCTGGATAGACGACCTGAGAGACTCCTGGGCGCTGGAGGAAGCCAGGGCGCGCCGCATAGCCTGGGCCGACTCGCCAGAGGATTCTGCCAGGTTATTAACTTCTTCCTGGATTTCCTCTGCAGAAACCTGGACGTTCTCCACTTCGGCCAGCTTTTTCATTACCATGTAACGCCGCAGCCGCTCTTCCGCCTGGGGCCGCAGTTGTTCCGTGTATTCAGCATCGCTCTTACCGATGAACGACAGGTAGGTGTCCATGTCCAAGCGCTGGTTGCGCAACGAGCGTTCCCGCTCTTCCCGCATCTGCTGCACCTCACGTTGGTAAAGCAAATCCGAAACCTGTAGCGAAGCAACTTTGAGCAGTTCCTGCAGACTGCGCTCTTCCAGGTTGCGGTCAGCGATATTTTCCGCTTCCTTAGTCATGCGGTCCTGCAAATGCGCCCTCAGCGCCGCCAGGTCCGCAAAACCTTCACCAACGCCCTTGGCAAACTCATCATCCAACGCGGCCAGCTTCTTCTCCTTAAGGGACTTGACCGCCACGTGGAACGCGCACTCCTTGCCCGCATACTCCGCGTTGGGGTAGTCCTGGGGGACCGGCAAAGTAAACTCTTTGGTCTGACCTTCAGTCATGCCCTCTAATTGCGCGGAGAAACCAGGGAATGGAAGGGCGTTGTCTTGCTGCGGCAGGTAGTCCACGGACTCCTGTTTGAGCACTGTTTCTTCCCCGATGGTCCCGGTGACGTCCAGGTTCACCAGGTCGCCGAACTGCACCGGGCGGGTCACAGGCTCCCAGGGGGCTGAGTCCCGGCGGAGCCTTTCCACCACTTCACCAATCTGGCTTTCCGTAACTTCCACCGGGTCACGCCTGAGCCGGATGGCGCGGAAATCACCCAGGTCCACCACCGGTTCCAACGGCACCACGGCCTTGAAGGAAACCGGTTCCATTTCCGTCACTTCAATCTGCGGCTCACTAAAAGCCTTGAGGTTCTCTTCCCTGATTACCTTATCCAGGGTTTCAGGGACCATGAACTCCAGGGCTTCTTGAACCAGGCCCGTGCGGCCAATGTAGCTTTCCACAATGGACCGGGGGGCTTTGCCGGGGCGAAAACCGGGGATGCGGAGACGCCCTACCACCCGGCGATAGGAGCGGTTGAGAAACTGGTCCTCATCGCCCGATTCCATCTGAACATTGAGGGTGACTTCCGTGGGGGTGGCAGATTCCCTGGTGACCTTCACCGGCGTATCTCCCTAGCTGAAATGCAGCCTGCCGAAGCCAGCAGACCACCCCGACAGTTGAGTGGGGTGACTGCAAGTATAGCACACTCCAAAGCTTGTTAAAAGTTGCCGTATTCACTCACCTAAAATGTTACCCAAAGGGGTATGGTTCCCTCAGCTAGAAATGTTACCGAGGGAATCATGGCGAGTGAAGAGAAGATGACCGTGGATGAACGGCGCAAGTACCTGAAATTGAT
>VGZV01000011.1 GCA_016872385.1 SAR202 cluster bacterium
CTTCTCCCGGCGGCTGGCCCGCCTATACCTTTCCTGTACCGCCGTCACGTACTCTTCCACGCTGCCTCGGGTCATCATGTCTACCTCCCCTTCGGTAACACGCATTTTGAGGCAACGTATCCTCCTTAGGTAACTTTTATTGTGAGTCAATTCGCGTTTTTGACTTCCGGTTGCCGCCGTGCTAAAATTCAGCTATCAACTGAATACGTAATGTTCCGGCGGGAGCTTGGGGCAGCCAGGCTGAGAGGTCCCGAAACTTCGGGACGACCGTTAGTACCTGATCCAGATAATGCTGGCGCAGGGAGGAAAGTCCAAGGGTTGTTTACGACCGCCAGACCATTACCTGGCGGTCGCACGTTTATTAAGGCCGGTGCACAAGGAGTTGCAGCATGTCCGACGACCTGGTAATCGCTGGAAAGCATTTCAAGTCCCGCCTCATTGTGGGCACTGGCCGCTACCGGACCATGGAAGACATGGTCAATGCCCTGGATGCTTCCGGTACGGAGATGGTGACTGTAGCCATTCGCCGCCTGGACCTGGACGACCCCTCTAAAAAGACTATCCTGGATTACATTGACTGGACCCGCTACAATATTTTGCCCAACACTGCCGGGTCTCGCACGGCTGAGGAAGCTGTCTTTGTGGCCCGCCTGGGCCGGGAGGTCACCCGCACCGACTTCGTCAAGCTGGAGGTCATCCCTGACGCCCGCTACCTGTTCCCTGACCCTGCGGCCACGCTGGAGGCGGCGCGCCAGCTTATTGCCGAAGGTTTCATTGTGTTGCCCTACATTCACGCCGACCCGGTGCTGGCCCAAAAGTTGGAAGAAGCAGGCTGCGCCACTGTCATGCCTTTGGGTTCGGCCATCGGCTCTGGCCAGGGCATCCACACTCGGGAAGAGTTGCGCATTATCCTGGAGCAGGCCCGGGTGCCGGTGGTGGTGGACGCCGGTCTGGCGGTGCCATCGGATGCTTCCACCGCCCTGGAGATGGGCGCTCAAGCGGTGCTGGTGAATACTGCCATCGCCCAGGCCAAGGACCCAGCCTTGATGGCCGAGGCTTTCAAGCATGGCGTGGAAGCGGGCCGCAAGGCGTTCCTGGCGGGGCGCATCCCCACGCGCACTTCAGCCATTGCCAGCAGTCCCACGGCTGACGTGCCCCAGCCTGCGCCGGTGCGCAGCTAGAACCGATGCCTCGCCGACTGCCCCAGCCCTGTCTGTGCCTGGTGACCGACCGGCGCATTGCGGAAGGCCAGGCCCTGGTGGAACGGGTAGTGCAGGCCGTGGACGGCGGCGTGGACATGGTGCAGCTGCGGGAAAAAGACCTGCCTGGCGCCAGGCTCCTGGAGCTAGCCCAGTCGTTGAAGACGGCCATCGCCGGGCGGGCGCTGCTGGTGATTAACGAGCGGGTGGACGTGGCGGTGGCTTGCAGGGCCGATGGCGCGCAACTGGGCGAAGAAGCGCTTCCCGTAGCCCAGGCCAGGGCTTTACTGGGGCCGGACGCACTGGTGGGCCGTTCGGTGCACTGTGTCACGGGAGCAAAGGAAGCTGCTGCTCAGGGCGCGGACTTCCTGGTGGCAGGGACTATGTACGCCACTGGGTCCCACCCTGGCCAGCCGCCCGCCGGGCCGGAGTTGGTGCGCCGCATGGCCCAAGCCTGCTCCATACCCATCATCGGAATCGGGGGCATCACCGCCGCCAATGCTGGAGAAGTGGTGCTGGCAGGCGCCCAGGGCGTGGCAGTGATTAGCAGCATCCTGGCCGCTCCGGACCCTGGGGAGGCCGCCCGGAGACTGAAGCAGGTACTCACCGATGCCTGGAGGAAACAACGCAGCAATGATTAGTCTGACCGTCAACGGCAAGCCCCGCACCTTGGAAGCCGCCACCGACCTGGCCAGCTACTTAAAGTCCTTTGGGGTGAACCTCCAGTTTGTTGCCGTGGGCTACAACGGCGAGGTGGTGAAGAAAGACCGGTTTTCCGAGATTACTTTGTGTCAGGGCGATGTGCTGGAAATTGTGCGGCCGGTGGGCGGGGGCTAGGAATGACTGACCCTTCGCCGCCGGGCCGCGCCGGTCTGACGCCCAGCACCCTGGACGCCTTGCTGGAGGGCGTGGTGCGCAACCACAAGGCCAAGGTAATAGGCTGGCTGCGGGATGAGCCGGGCTGCTGGGGCTTTCTGGCCGGGCAAGCAGTCACCGAGTGCCGCCGCCAGTTGGGCAGGCCCCTGGCCGAAGCGGAGCGGCGCATGGTGTGGGACCGGCTGTGGTGGTGGCTGGAGCAGATTAAGGCTGGCGTTACGCGCTGAGGGAATTTACTCAGGGGCGGGTTTCAAACCCGCCCCTACTATTTTACTCTCAACCCTTGATGAGTATTGCCTCAAAGGTGCCCCGCAGGGCACTCGTTGTTCCGGCGCAAGTCGGAATCCAGTAAAGCACGTTTGCCTAGTGCATTTCTAGGCACTGGCTTCTGCACGTGTGACGAATAGACCTCTTATCTCCTGCAACCGTTGACAGCAAAATTGGGCGAGTTTTAAAGGGGTATCGTCTCGGTAAAGTTGCCGACATGGGTGTCCGCTCATGGTGAGCCTGTCGAACCATGAGCGCATGCAGCTGCATATTAAGGCCCCTCGTCCTTCGACAGGCTCAGGACGAGCGGGCGTGCCGGGATTCCTTGTGTCCCGTCTACTCCACCATGCTGCAACTAACCGAGTTGATGGGCAGCAGGTACTCAATCAGAGTCTCCCAGTGGTCGCCGTCGTCGCGGCTGTAAAACACCTGGCCATTGACCGTGCCCACGTAAATCCCGCAGGGGTCCAGCCGGTCCGTCGCCATGCCTTCCCGCAGGGTGTGCAGGTAGGCGTTATGCTGGGGCAAGCCGTGGGTCAGGGCCTGCCAGTCCTGCCCCTTGTTGCGGCTGCGGTACACCCGGAACTTGGCGTCGCTGACGTAGCGGTTGATGCCCCCGCCTTCGTCGCCCACCGCCGTGTCTTCCGGCACCACGTAAAGGGTGTCCGGGTCCTGGCTGTGCAACCCCAGCACATAGCCAAACCGGGATGGCAGCCCCTCCGAGATATCATGCCACTGCCTGCCGCCGTCGTCGCTGCGATAGACGCCGCAGTGGTTCTGCTGGTACAGGGTCTCTGGACGGGCCGGGTGCACCAGCAGCTTGTGGACGCACTGGCCGAATTCCGGGTAGCGGTCGGGCTGGAAGTCAGCGCGCACACCCTTGTTCAGGGGCTGCCAGCTCTTGCCGCCGTCGCTGGTGCCGAAGACGCCCGCCGCGGAAATGCCCACCCACATCCTTTTGGGATCAGTGGGATGGGGGACAATGCTGTGCAGGCACAGCCCGCCCGCGCCGGGATGCCACTGGCTGCGGCTGGGATGCTGGGTAAGGCCGGAGACCTCCTGCCAGGTCTTGCCGCCGTCGGTGGACTTGAACAGTGCAGCCGGTTCCACCCCCGCGTAAATGGTGCCTGCAGACTCGACCCGCCCCGGCTCCAGGTGCCATACCTTTTTCAGGGTCTCGCCCTCGGCGGCAAAGCGGGGCGGCTGGTCACTGGTGTTCCAGGTGGGGCCGCCGATTTTGTTCAGCAGTTCTGGCGGCAGGGGGAAGGCTGGGTCCTGCTTGGCGGCGTGCCAGCTTGCCCCCAGGTCGTTGGAATACTCCACGTGCGGCCCCCACACGGCATGGTTGGCCGCCGCCAGCAACTGGCTTGAGCGAGGCTCCCAGGCAAGATGAAATACTTCTGCGCCGGGGTTGTATGGGCCGGAAAGGCGCCAGTGTTCACGGGATGCGTCGCTGGTCAGGAGGAATGACCCCTTCTTGGTGCCAACCATCACCAGCACGTCGCCGGAATGAACGGACGCAGCTTGCACCATATGCTAGCTCCTGGACGTTGTGTATTGCAACACCAGTGTAGCAGCAAGGGAGCAACTGACCGTCAAGGGCAAAATGTCACTGAGAGGCGCCGAAGGGAACCCATTCTCCCCCTGCCAAGGGGGCTGGAGAGGCTCGTGCTACCACCCCGCCCTGGCCCTCCCCTTACTAAGGGGAGGGAATAATCCTGATGCTGCTTCCTGGCGCAACACCAGCATAGCAGTTAAGGCGTAAGGATTACCTTGCCGTGGCTGCCACGATTGGACAGGTGTTGGTGAGCCTTGGCCGCCTGGGACATGGGCAGCACCTGGTCCACTACCAGCCGAGCCTTGCCCTGGGCAACGAGGGGGAACAGTTCGGCCCAGGCTTTCTTGTGGTCCAGCTTGCCTGCCGGAGAGCGGCCCATGCTGAACCCAATGAAGGTCCGGTTGGCCGGGAACAGGTCCGAGGCGGGTATAGTGGCCGGAGTGCCCGAGGCGTTGCCGTAGGAGACCAGCCGCCCGTAAGACGCGACGCAGCGCACGCTTTTCTCCAGCACCGGCCCGCCCACGCATTCAAGGACCAGCTCTACGCCCTTGCCCTCGGTCTCCTTCTGCACCGCCGCCTCAAAGTCCTGGGCGGTGTAGTTGATGGTCACGTCAGCCCCCAGGGAGCGGGCCAACTCCAGCTTGTCCTGGCTGGAGGCGGTGGTGATGACTTTCACGCCGAAGGCCTTGGCCAGCTGGATGGCCACGGTGCCCACGCCGGAGGCCCCGGCCTGCACCAGAACCGTGTCGCCCCGCTGCACCTGGCCGCGAGTCTTGAGCAGGTGGTAGGCAGTCAAGAAAACCACCGGCATTCCGCCCGCATGGATGGGGTTTATGGTCTCCGGGTAGGGAAAGACGTAACTGGCGTTCACCGCCACGTACTCGGCGTTGCCGCCCGGCCCCATAGCCATTACCCGCTGGCCCACGGTGAGTCCGGTGACGCCCTCGCCCAGCTCCGCCACCGACCCGGCAGCCTCCAGCCCCAGGGTGGAGGGCAGGTCCGGGCCGGGGTAACCGCCCCGCCGCCGCATCACGTCGGCGTAGTTGACGCCGGAGGACTCCACCTTGATGAGCACCTGGCCCGCCCGTGGCTTGGGCCGGTGCGTCACCTCCCACTTGAGGACATTGACATCACCAAACTCGTGGATGCGCACTGCTTTCATGTTGTGACTCTCATCCCCCTGACCCCCTTCTCCCGCACACGGGAGAGGGGGAATTGTTGACTATTGGGGACACCCCAAACCCCGGCGGGGGCTGCGCCCTTGCACCCCCAATGGTCTTTCCCCATGATAGTTCCTAGCTATCACCTACTCCGCCCCCCGGAGCTGGGGCGTGTTCAGAACTTCGGTGTTCACCACCCGGATGGGTTCCCCACTGGCAAAGGCCCGCACGCAGTCCACCGTGCCGGTGTAGTAGGCGCGGTAGGCCTCCTCCGTGACGTAGCCGACGTGGGGCGTCAGCAGGGTGTTGGACAGCGTCAAGAAGGGGTGGTCCTTGGGCAGCGGCTCAATATCGAAGGTGTCAATGCCCGCCCCGGCAATGGCCTTGCGCCGCAGCACGTCCAGCAGGGCCTTCTCGTCCACAATGGGGCCGCGGGAGATGTTGACGAAGTAGGCCGTGGGCTTCATCAGCGCCAGTTCGTGTGCCCCCACCAGGCCGCGGGTGCGGGGGCTGAGGCGCACATGGATGGACACCACGTCGGCGTCCCGGAACAGGGTGTCCTTGTCCACCAGGGTGGCCTGGCACTCGGCGGCCCGCTGGGCGGTGAGGTTCTGGCTCCAGGCGATGACGTTCATGTCCAGGGCGTTGCCCACCCGCGCCACCTGGGAGCCGATGTGCCCCAGGCCCAGCAGGCCCAGGGTCTTGCCGTGCATTCCCACGCCTACGGTGGTTCCCCATTGCCCCTGCCGGGTCCGCTGGTCCTCCTGGGGAATCTGGCGGGCCAGGCCCAGAATCAGGCCCCAGGTCAGTTCCGTGGGGCCTTCCCCTGCGCCGCCGGTGCCGCACACGGTGATGCCCAGCTCGGTGGCGGCTTCGGTGTCAAAGGAGGCGTTGCGCCCGCCAGAGGTAATCAGCAGCCGCAGCTCCAGCAGGCGGGCCAGCACCGCCCGCGGGAAGGGCGTGCGCTCCCGCATCCCCATGACTACCTGGAAACCCTTGAGCCGCTCCACCAGCTTGTTGGGGTCGGCCAGGTGGTCGTGGAAGAACTCCACCTGGGTGCCGGGGGGCAGCCTGGACCAATCGGCCATGCTGGCCGCCACGCTCTGATAGTCGTCCAGAATTGCTACTTTCACTGGGGTTTACCTCCTATATCTGGGTCAACCCATCTACGGACAACGCCCAATATCCTCTCCCCTTGCTGGAGAGGCCTGGGGTGAGTCCCGATGCAATCGGGACGAAGAATCTAAATTTCCGGAATTTTAGACCCTTCGTCCTTCAGCCGAAGGACTCAGGGTGACAAGAATTGGATGAAAACCGTATTCTCCCAGCGAAATCGTTACTTTTGAAACAAGGCCTATCGAGGGAGAGGGGGAGAGCCGAGCATCAGAATCCTACTTAAACTCCGGCATCACCTGGTGGGTCAGAATCTTCAGACTGCGCATGACCCGGTCCGCTGGAATCAGCCCGCCGGCATTCAGCTCCGCCACCACGTTGTCCAGGCCCAGGTCTTCCTTGAGCTGGGTGAACCGTTCCACCAGTTCCTCACCAGTGCCAAAGGCCACCTTGGTCTCCAGCATCTGGTCGTAGCTCAGACCCGCCAGCCGGTCCGCCCGGCCCTGGCGTAGCTCGGTGGCGTCAATACCTGCCCGCCCTGCCGATTCCCGGTACAGGTTGCCCATGCGTCCAAAGTAGGCGTTGATGCTCTCCCACGGCTCTTCCAGGGCTTCCGCCGTAGTCTGACCGGCATAAACAGGGATGCGAAGAGCTGCGTCCCCATTGCCGGGATGTCCCGCCTCTTTCCAGGCCCGGCGGTACTCCTTGAGGCACCTCCGCAGTTCCGGGATGTCCATGCCCCGCAGTCCCACAAAGATGGGCCGGCCTTGGGCGCCAATGAAAGGGAAGCTCTCCGCGGTGGTGGCGGCGATGCGTAGCGGCGGGTGGGGTTTCTGGTAGGGCAAGGGTGACAGGGTGGCGTTGTCAATGTGGAAGTACTTGCCGTTGTAGGAAAAAGGCTCGCCCTTCCAGGCCCCCAGGATAATGTCCAGGGCCTCCCGGAAGCGGTCGCGGCTTTCGGCGTAGGAAATGCCGTAGCAGTCGTAGGCGCGGGCGAAACCGCTGCGGCCAATGCCCATGTCGAAGCGGCCTTCGCTAATCTGGTCAATGGTGGCCGCTTCCTCGGCGATGCGCAGGGGGTGGTTCAAAGGCAGCACGTACACCGCCATGCCCACCCGTAGGCGCTTGGTGCGGGTGGCGATGGAGCAGGCGGTCATCACCGGCGAGGACAGCACCGAGCGGGTTGGGTTAAGGTGCAGTTCCGCCAGCCACGCCTCGTCCAATCCCCAGGACTCTGCGGCGTCCACCAGGGCAAAGCCTTCGCGGAAGGCGTCGGCGTCGCTGGCCCCCTGGCGGCGTCCGAACTCCATGAACATGCCAAAGTCCATTTTGTCCTCTCCTCGCGTGCCGGACCGATCACCCTGAGATAGTGTTGCAATAACCCTTGTCGTTCTGGCGTATGCCGGAATCCAGGAAAGCTTCTTAACTCCGCTTGTTTCTGGACACAGGCCTTTGCCGGTGTGACGAGTGACCTTCTTTCAAAACCTGAGAGTGTGTGTGACCATAGCCTGCCACGGTTCGACAAAGCTCACCGCGAGCGGGAAGAACCGCTCGCCCTGAGCTTGTCGAAGGGTGCACATAGTAATATTAACAACCACTTAACATAAGTTCCTGGACGCAGGGGCGAGGCATGCCTCGCCCCTGCGGAGGAAGGAGTATTGGACACTACCTCACGCAGACCTACTTGAAGGCAGGCATCACTTCTTCGGTGAGCAGGCGCAGGCTGCGCTGTACCACTTCGGGAGGCAGCAGCCCGCCGGGGTTAAGCTCCGCGGCAAAGCCGGTCAGCCCCAGGCTCTCCTGGAACTGCTGCAACCGCTCGACCACTGCCTCGGGCGTACCGCTGATAACCCGAGTCTCCAGCAGTTCTTCGTAAGTCATCCGCGCCAGCCGTTCCGCCCGAATTTTCAGCGCGGCGGCCCGCTCGGCTGCTGAGCCGCCGCCCCCTTCTTCGTCCCGGCCCTGCTCGTACCGCTGGCGCATCCGGGTGAAGAAAGCCTCAATAGTCTCTCGCGGCTCCTCTTTGGCTCCCTCGGCGCTGGTGCTTATATACATCGGCACCCGCACGGAGATGTCGCCGCCCTCGCCGGGATGCCGGGCCTCCCGCCAGGCCCGGTGGTACTCCTTGAGGTTTCTCTCCAGGTCGTGCACATCCATGCCACGCATGGACAGGAAGATGGGAAAACCCAGGCGGCCTACCCGGCTGAAGCTGTCTTCGCCGGTGGAGGCCAGGCGGATGGGGGGATGGGGCTTCTGAAAGGGTTCAGGGGTCACGGTGGCGTTGTCAATCTGGTTAAACTCGCCGTGATAGGAGAATGGCTTCCCTTTCCAGGCTTCCAAAATAATGTCCAGGGCTTCCTGGAACCGTTCCCGGCTCTCGTCGTAAGGGATGCCCATGACCTCGTAAGCACGGACGTTGCCGCTTCGCCCCACGCCGACTTCAAAGCGGCCCTGGCTGACCTGGTCCACCGTAGCCAGCTCTTCGGCGATGCGCAGGGGGCTGATGAGGGGCAGCACCTGCACCGCCATGCCCACCCGCAGCCGTTGGGTGCGGGCAGCGATGGCGCTGGCCACCACGGTGGGGGCAGAAATGGGCCGGTTGGCGTTAAAGTGGGTCTCTCCCAGCCACATGGTGTCCAGGCCGGTGGTCTCGGCCAGGTCCACCAGGTCAAAATTTTCTCTGAAGGCTGCGGGCTGGGTGCCGCCCTGTCGGGTGCTGAAATCCAGGAACACCCCGAAGTTCATACGCTGCCTCCTGAAGTAGCGCCTGGCAAGTTGTCCTAGAGTATAGCCGCATTGAAGAAGTATGGGAAGGCACTACATTTACACCCGTGTCCCCACATGCTAGGATGCTGGAGGATTTACCCGGCGGCCACCGAGGCAGTATGGACTCCAAGCAGTACGATCTGATAATCATCGGCGGCGGCATCATCGGCCTGTCCACCGCCATGCAGCTCAAACGCCGCGCCCCCCGCTGGCGGGTGGCAGTGGTGGAGAAGGAAGCCGAACTGGCCCGCCACCAGACTGGCCACAACAGCGGCGTCATTCATTCAGGCATTTACTACCGGCCCGGCTCCCATAAAGCCAATTTTTGCGCCGGGGGCGCCCGCCTGCTGACCCGCTTCTGCGACGAAAACGAGATTGAATACCAGAGATGCGGCAAGACCATTGTGGCCACCAGCCAGGACGAAATACCCAGGCTCCAGACGCTGTACGAACGCGGCGTCGCCAACGGTGTGGAGGGCCTAGAGATGATAGGGCCGGAGCGCCTGAAAGAAGTTGAACCCCACGCCTTTGGAGTCCAGGCGCTGTGGTCGCCCAACACCGGCATCATTGACTACGTGCAGGTCGCCAAAGCTTACGCCTCCCGTTTTGAGCAGTCCGGCGGCGAGATTTTCACCAACGCCCCGGTGCAGCGCATCGCCCGCACCAGCGCCGGGCTGGAAGTGGAGACGCCCGGCGGCGCGCTCCAGGCCAAACACCTGATTAACTGTGCGGGCCTCTACGCTGACCGGGTGGCGCAGATGCTGGGCGAAAAGACCGATGTGCAGATAATCCCATTCCGGGGCGAATACTACACCCTCAAGCCGGAAAGCCAGCATCTGGTCAAAGGGCTTATCTATCCGGTACCCGATCCCAGGTTCCCTTTCCTGGGGGTCCATTTCACCCGGCACCTTAACGGCCCGGTGGAGGCCGGCCCCAATGCAGTGATGGCCCTGAAGCGGGAGGGCTACCGCAAACGGGATGTGGACCTGGGCGAGTCCTGGGAGACAATCACTTATTCAGGCTTCTGGCGCATGAGCCGCAAGCACTGGAAGACCGGTCTGGGCGAGATGCACCGCTCTTACAGCAAAGGGGTTTTTGTGCACGACCTGCAAAAGCTGGTGCCGGAAATCCGGGAAAAGGACCTGGGGACGGGCGGGGCTGGGGTGCGCGCCCAGGCAGTGGCCCGCAACGGCGCATTGCTGGATGACTTCAGCATCATTGAAGGCCGTGACGCCATTCACGTTCTGAACGCTCCTTCGCCGGGGGCCACCTCGTCTTTGGCCATTGGCGACCACATCGTCAGCCTGGCGGCCAAGAACTTTGGCCTGTCCAATTAACTGGCGGGACTTGGGCTGATGGCCGCCGGCGTTTCTCCAGAATCTATGGGCCAGTCCAAAATCCGGCTGGACTCCTGGCATCTGTCTCCTGACTGGATCGCCCAGTACCTGGCGGCGGTGGGCGACTGCTCTCCGGCCTATGCCCAGACTGGCCTGGCGCCCCCCCTGGCTCTGGCGGCGCGCACTCTTGGCATGTTGCTGCAAAAATTGTCGCTGCCGCAGGGGCCCATTCACAGCTTGCAAGAATTGGACACGCTTCGGCCTATAAAACAAGGTGTGACCGTGGCCGGGGATGCAGACCTGGAACAGCCCAGGCGGCGCGGGAATCTGGAGTTCAGGCGCATTGTCTACAAGTTGGCAGACCAGGGAGGCCAGTCGCTGGCTTCTGGCAAGACCACGGTTTTGAGGGTACATGGCGGGCCGGTCGAGGCGGCGGGCAGCGAATCTAGTGGCAATTCGGTGACCCAGGCTCCAGCCGCCAGCGGGCTGCCGGTGGTGGCCCGCACCGTTTCCCAAAGTCAGTTGGATGCTTACAGCCGCGTCTCCGGCGACTATAATCCCCTGCACTGGGACCCCGCCTTTGCGGCCACCACCCAGTTCGACGGGATTATCGCCCATGGCATGTTGACCCTGGCCTTTATTTCAGAGATGATGCTCCAGGCCTTTGGCAGGCCCTGGCTGGAGCAAGGAGCTATGTCGGTGCGTTTCAAAGGCGCGGCCCGGGTGAACTCTCCCGTGGAGACCTGGGGCAGCGTTGTCAAAGAAAGCGCCCTGGCAGGGGGCAGACAAGTGACGTGTTCAGTGGGGCTGCGGCACTCGGTTACCGGGCAGGAGCTAATCGGCGGTACGGCCAAAGTGATGCTGGCTGAAGCCCGGCAATGAAGTGAGGGATAAGAGCCAATGGTCAGCACAGCAAGTGCGCAAATGAAGGGCACCCCGGTGCGGGTGGCGGTGGATGTCATGGGCGGCGACTTTGGTCCGCCGGAGATGGTGCCAGGCGCGGTACGGGCCGCCGAGAGTGGGCGCGCCGCCGTGATTCTGGTGGGCGACGAAGCGCCAGTGAAGGATGAGCTGGCTAAGTATGGCGCGGCGGCCCGGCTGGTTAAAGTGGCGCCATCGGTGGGTAAAATCGGCGACGACGAGCACCCAGTCCACGCCCTGCGGCAGAAACGCCAGTCCTCCATTGCAGTAGCCACCGGGCTGGTGAAGGCTGGTCACGCCGACGCCATGGTCTCCCTGGGTTCCACGGGCGCATCCATGGCCGCGGCCACCATAGCCCTGGGCCTTATGGAAGGGCTGGAGCGCCCCTGCATCGGCGGGCCGTTTCTGGGCCTGGCCCCCCGCACTGTGCTGGTGGACTTGGGCAGCAGTATAGACTGCCGCCCGTCCTTGCTGTTGAGTTTTGCCGCCCTGGGTTCGGTGTTCGCCCACCATTTCCTGGGGGTGGAGAATCCCCGCATCGGCTTGCTCAGCGTGGGGTCGGAAGACGCCAAAGGCAACCGCCAGGTGCAGGAGGCCCTCAAGTTATTCCGTCAGACCCAGATGAATTTCGTGGGCAATGTGGAGGGTATGGACTTCTTCACTGACCGCGCAGATGTGGTGGTCTGCGACGGATTCGTGGGCAATATCTTGCTGAAATATACCGAGGGCTTTGGGGCCGCTTTGACCCACTACTTGCGTTCCCAGCTGACTGGGACGCTCCCGGCCCCGGCAGTGGAGCGTGTGGCTAACGACCTGTGGCAGTTGACCAACTTGCCACGGCGCGGCGGCGGCCCCCTGTTTGGCGTCAATGGCAACGTGGTGGTCGGCCACGGTTCGTCCAAGGCTGAGGGCATGGCAGGCGCCATTGATACCGCGGCGCGGTGCGTAGAGTTGGACATGGTGGGAAACATGCGCCAGGAGCTGGCCAAACTTAACCAGCAGTTAAGCTCAATGGCCCCCCAGTCCGGCGGCGGGTGACAACTGTGACCGAATTGGCAGGGCAGGGCATAATGCTGGCCCCAGGACAGGTGGCGCTGGTTACCGGCGCATCCCGCGGCATCGGTGCATCCATTGCCCGGCGGCTGGCTGCCGCGGGAGTAAAAGTGGGCGTCAACTACCATAGCAACAGCGATGCCGCCGCCCAGGTAGTGGCAGACATAACTGCTGCGGGCGGCGCGGCTGCCTCCCTGGGGGGTGATGTGTCCAGCGAGGCCGCCGCTGAAGGAGTGGTGAAGCAGGTGCTGGAGCAGTGGGGACGCATTGACATTCTGGTGAACAATGCGGGAATCACCCGGGACCGCCTGTTGCTGCGCATGTCGCCCGACGACTGGGACCAGGTGCTGGCCGTGGACTTGCGCGGCGCCTTCCTCTGCACCAAGTTCGTTATGCCCCACCTAATCCGCCAGCGCCGGGGCAGGGTGATAAACATATCGTCGGTGGTGGGCCTTAGCGGCAACCCCGGCCAAGCCAACTACGCCGCCGCCAAGGCCGGACTGGTGGGCTTCACCAAAGCCGTAGCGCGCGAAGTCGCATCGCGCAATGTTACGGTCAACGCCCTAGCCCCTGGGTTTATTGCCAGCGGCGGCATGGTGGACGCCCTGCCTGAAGAGACGCGCCGCCAAATTTTGGGCCGTATCCCCATGGGCCGGTTCGGCACGTCGGAAGAAGTGGCGGAGGCGGTGGTCTTTTTGTGCAGCGAGGCAGCAGGCTATATAACCGGCCAGGTTTTGACGATTGATGGCGGTCTTATCGCCTAGTATCCCCGTGTTCCTCATCCCATCTGCGCCCGTCCCGTTGTACCACCCTTAATCAGTCCGAATGTACCTGCCGTCCCCGCCTGCACGGATATAAAATGGCAAGGAAGGGTGAATGCCACCTGGCCGGAGCGTTCCATCCGCGCCAGGCCAGGCACAACCTTTCCGGCAGGCTGCCGGGACACAGATTTCCCCCTTGCCGCAGTTGGAGGGTAAAATCGTATGCGCAGCACATCATCAAAATGGCTGGTTGGGGCGGCCCTGGTAATAGCAGCCCTCATTATCGCCAGCGTGGCCGTGGCCTTGTTCAACCGCTCCCGGGAACAGACCCTATTCCCCGAGGATTCGCCCACTGGCGTGGTGCAGCGGTACTTGCTGGCAATCCAGGAGGAGGACACCCGCAAGGCTTACGACTACCTGGGCAAGGACCTGCGGAATCGGTGCACCTACGACCACTTCAGGGAGTCCACCAGGTGGCTGGTGCGCCAGGACTCCAACGACAGCCGGGATACCCAGGTGGCGCTGGAGGGAGAGCGCGCGGTCAACGATGGCATGGAGGTGCGAGTCCGCATTACCGAGTTTAACGTGTCCGCGCCCTTTAATGTGAATGAATACTCCCATAACGAGAACTATCTTCTGAAAAAGGAAGACGGCGCCTGGAAGTTTGTGGGCCAGCCCTGGCCAATGGGTTGGTGTCCTGAACCCCCAAAGACCCCATAAACGGCGCGATTTCGGCGCGTAGTGCGCAGCATTGCTGTTCAAAATCAAGGTGAGCCAGCAGGCTGTCATACCGGTGGAGTAATCCCGCCGGTCCTGAATGCTTTCAGGAAAGCTTCAAGAGAGTATTCTCATGGACGCATACGTCATGTTTTATCTGATTAGCGCCCTGTTTCCGCTCCTGGTCATCGTTGGCATAGTTGATGGGATTGTGGCGTTGGTGCGGCGGCGCGGCAAGGCCAATGGAGAGGACAATGGCATCGGCACCCTCAAGCGGGTGTACTTCTATGGGCTCGCCTTTATTGCCCTGGGGGTGGCCGCTCCGGGCCTGATTGTGCTGCTGGACTTTCTGCTGGACAGCGTGTTTGGGTCGCCCGCTTTGTATAGAAGCGAGACCCAGCTGGCGTTGGGGCTGGCCCTCACTGTGGTCGCCACGCCCATCTGGTTTATCCACTGGCAGCTGGCGCTGCGGGCGGTCCAGCGGATGCCCGGTGAGGCCCACACCCTGGCGCGCAAGATTTACCTTTATCTAGTGCTGGGGGTTTCTGCCGCGCTGGCGGCCTTCGGCCTGGTGTCTTTCCTCCGATGGTTGTTGGGCTGGGAGAGTTTCAACGGCCTTAACATAGCCTTTCCGCTGGTGTGGCTTGGCGTCTGGGCCTACCATTGGCACGTCCAGGAGGCGGAAGGCCGTGGCGCAGACACTTGGGCGGCGGTGCGAAGGCTGTACTGGTATGTTACTGCCCTGTATGGCCTGGCAATGCTGGCCACGGGAGTGGGCTTAGTGCTCTGGGTGGTCTTGCAGCAGGCCTATCAAGCGCTCTTTGACACCCAAATCCTGGCACCCAGTGTAGTCGGTTTTTGGAGCGCCATTTGGACTGGCGCCGCCCGCACTGGCATCGCTATTGCTTTGGCCGGCGGCCTGGGTTGGTGGTGGCACTGGCACCGGGCAGCTAAGGGCGACATAAACTCGGTGTTGCGGCAGGTCTTTCTCCACTTGTTTGCCGTATTGGGCGGCGCAGCTACGGTGGTAGTGTCCCTTAGCGTCTTGCTCTTTCTGGTGCTCCAGTGGTTTTTCGGCAAGCCGGAATCAGCGATGGCGTCAGCCCACTTCCGCAGTCTGCCGGGCGTTATTGCGGCGCTGGTGCCTGGAACTGTCCTCTGGGGCTACCACTGGGCGCTGGTGCAGCAAGAATCGCGCTTGGCCGCCCAGGGGTGGCAGGCGGCGCGGAGGGTGTACCGGTACCTGGTGGCGGCGCTGGGCCTGGGTACCCTGTCTGTGGGCCTCGTCATGGTCTTCCTGGTGGTGCTGGGTTTGCTAATTCCCCGACCAGGCACACCGTTGCTGGATACCCAGTGGTGGCGGAATTCCCTGGTGTTGGGTGTTACCCTGCTGGTGGTGGGAATCCCTGTTTGGAGTTACCACTGGTTCGGCTTGCAGCGTGACGTTTTGAAGGGTTCACCGCAGGAGCGCGCTTCCCTTTCCCGGCGGATATTCATTTACGGGGTGTTTGGCATTGCCACGCTGCTGGTGCTGGCCAACCTCAGCGCCTTCCTGTTCATGTTCTTGCGAGACTTGCTGGAAGGAGAGCTGTCGCTCAAGCTGATACAAGATGCCAAATGGAGCATCGGGACCCTGCTGATGGCCGGAGCCATCAGCGTGTACCACTGGCTGGTCCTCCAAGAGGACCGCCGGGCAGTTCCCCCGCCGGAAGAGCCGGCCGCACCGGCGATCCCAGTGTCCAAAGCCATAACTGCCCTGGCCTCAGAGCCTGCCCGCGCTTTAGTGGAGCAGTTGCAGTCTCGTATGGGCGTCACCATTCGCGTGTTGCAGCGCCTGGATGGCGGTGAGGCTCCCCGGTTAACCGATGTTCAACTGGACGAGGTGCAGGCAAGAATCGCAGCTTCGCCCGGCAGCCAGGTCTTGCTGGCCATTGACGCCTCTGGCGTCCAGGTAATTCCTTACCGGGAGCTGTAAGTAGGCGTGGCAATAGTGCCGCTCACGGTGAGCTTGTCGAATCATTAGCGCGGGAAGCTCATCCTGAGCTTGTCGAAGGACGAGCGGACTTGGCAGGATCTACGAAAGTGCCCTGTCCTGCTACTGGCCGGTCTTGAGGCGGCACTGCCCGCGCAGTATGATGTCTTGCGAAGCTCTTGAGCGAGGCGGCTAATGTCCGACGTTGTGCTGGTAGTGGACATGGTGCGGGGGTTCCTGGAGCCGGGACATAACCTTTTCTGCGGCGACCAGGCCCGCCGGATTATTCCCAAAGTGCGCCAGTTACTGGAACGGCAAACGGCCCAGGGGGGTGCAGTGCTGTTCATTTCGGACCACCATGACCCAGACGATCTGGAATTTCAGATGTTTCCAGTGCACTGTGTTAAGGGCACCTCGGAACCAGAAGTAATTCCTGAATTGGCCCCGTTTGTGAAGGCCGGCAACGTTATACCTAAGAACCGCTACAGTGGCTTTTTCAACACTGACCTGGCCCGGCGTTTGGAGGAGCTTAATCCTGACAAAGTCATCATCTGTGGCGTCTGCACCGATATCTGCGTGCTGCATACCACGGCGGACGCCCGCAACCGGGACTATGCGGTGGAAATCCCTGCCGACTGTGTAGCCAGTTTTGACCCCGACGCCCATCGCTGGGCTCTGGGGCATGTGAAAAAGATTCTTGGTGCGCGGGTGGTCTAATTCCGGGCCTATACTGGACCCATTCCCAAGACCCCCTAACAAAATGCCGAAGCTGTCGCCCTGAGTCCTTCGGCTGAAGGACGAAGGGTCTAAAATACCAGGATTTTAGATTCTTCGTCCCGATGCAATCGGGACTCAGAATGACATCCTTCATTTTGTTGTTAGGCGCTCTAAGAGGGTGTGTGACAATTCCCGCTCGTGGTGAGCTTGTCGAACCATGAGCGGGCTAAAAGCTACTCATCCTTCGACAAGCTCAGGATGAGGGGGCTGGGTAGACGGCATTTCTCACATACGCTCTAAGATAATTAGCCTCCCCCCGGCGATGGGGCGCGCTGGTCTTTTAGGGCTTGCATCTGCTCACGCAGGGTTGCAGCGTCAACCCCACTTGCCGGGTCGCCTCCCAGCAGAGCCACCTGCGCCGCATCTCCCTCGGCGTCCGCATCTTTGCCCAGGGTTGTGTACAGCAGCGCCCGGTGATAGTAAGCCAGAGCCAGCTTTGGGTTGATCCCTATGGCCCGGTCAAAATCGGCCAGCGCCTGGGCGGGCTGTCCTATGTCCTGATAGGCGAGGCCACGAAAGACCAGCACGCCGGCGGCGTAGGTCGTGTTGCCAGTAATGGCCAGCGCCCGGTCCAGGGCCGCAAGGGCCTGCTGAGGTTGCCCAAACTGAATATGCAGGGCGCCCAGCTTCACCCAGGAGGTCCATAAGTACGGCGCCATGCTGGCGGCTTTCTGGTGCTCTTGGGCCGCTTCATGCACCAGTTTGGAATCCAAGTCGAGGGCGGCCAGGGCAGCCGCGGAATCCGCCAGAGCCAAATGCGCCCGGAAATGTAAGGGGCGCCGGGCCACGCCTTCGCGGTTGGCCAGGTAGGCCTGCCGGGCAAGGCAAATACGGTAGCTCTGGCCCGCGGGCTCCCTGGCGCACTGGGGGGGCCGCTCTCCGCCGCTCCGGGACTGATATATGGAAAACAGCGTAGCCTGGTAATTGTAAAAGACGAATACGTCTGGAGCCAGTTCAATGGCTTTGTCCGCCGAGGCTAAAGCCCCTGCCAGGTCTCCTTGACGCACCAGGCCATTAACCGAGTTCACATCTCCAGCGGCCAGGGCATAATTGATGGTCTTGGCCCAGGTCAGCCATCCCAGGGCCAGCGCGGCCACCAGCGCCACTGCCAGCCGCGGCCAGAGGGTCCCGGCCGCCGGTGACAGCCTGTGCGTGGTGCGGGCTGCCTTGTTGCGTCCGGATTCGCCAGTCTGACTTAAACTAAGGGCCGCAGGCAGCGCAGTAGTTATGGCCAGCAGACTCCAGAACAAGGTCAGGTCTGAGACCCTGGCCACACCCACCAGTTGCTCCACGGAGCGTCCTGCCAATGCCGCCAGGACTCCAATGGTGACTATGTCAAGCATGACTGCGTTGCCGCGCTTGCGCTGAAACAGCGGTGCCAGCGCCCCCGGCAGCAGTGCGCCAAATAGCGCCAGCGCCGCTGCCAGACCCAGAAAGCCCAGTTCCACTCCCTGGTGAATGAAATAGTTATGGGCATGGCCGCTTAGCACCTGAAGTTCCGGTCCCACAGGCCGGCTTTCCAGCAGGTACGTGCTGCGGAAAAGCTCTGGGCCATAACCCAGCAGGGGCCTAACCCACCCCATGTGAAGGGAGTCAAACTCAAACCAAGGGTGATGCAGCATAAGCTGCCAGGAACCCGACCAGATTTGGAGCCGGTTATTCAGCCCGCCTTCGACTACTTCACTGCCAATGGACGCCAGGCGTCCCGCCACGTCTCCACCGCCCCCAGCAACATCAGTTCCTCCGGGAACGGGAGAAAGCTTCACCGGCAAATTTATCAGGAACACGGTGAAAATTACCGCCAGGGCCACCACAACTATTGTCCGGGCCAGAATGCGCGCAGGCAGTCGCAGCGCCGCCAAGCCCAGGAACACCGCCAGGGCTGCGGCTCCGCCCACCCAAGGGCCGCGGCTCAGGGTGAAGGCCATCCCGGCGGCCTGCACGGCCAGCAGGAATGACCAGGGAATTGCCTTGCTCCAAAAACGCAGTCCCTTAAGGGGAACATTTAGCGTAGCTACCGCTGCCGCCAGCGTCATGGGCATGGTCAGCAAAATACAGGCGGCCGCAAAGGTGGCGTTGCCGGTGGTGGAAGTGATCCTTTGGGTCCCTGGGTAGGCCATAAGACTCAGAAAGTCGTGGCCCAGGTGTTGTAACACTCCGTAGGCAGCTACCAACCCTCCGGAAAGGATGACAGCCCCCATGAGGCGGTGTACCTGGGATGCGGTCTTTAGGTGGGTGGCAATAACGGCAAACAACACCAGGTAGCAAGCCACGGTGTAGAGCGGGTAGCCGTCCTGGCCCGGCACCTCTCCCCACAGGCTCATGCCTGGGGAAGCGGAGAAGATGGTGCTGAGCAGCGTGCTGAAAAAGAATAGCCCGCCGGCCAAGTGCAACCAGCGGCCCGGCCGGTCCTGCAGCCACCGCTTGGTCCTGGGCAGGACCGATGCCAGCGCAGGGGGGCCAACGCGGAAAGCTGGAAAGCCGGCTTGCAAAGCCCACTCTGCCAGCCACAGCGCAGCCATCAGGGCAGCCCCTGCCCGCAGGAGCGCCAGCTTGGGCACTACGCCAAAGAAGATGACAGGAGAACCCAGGACATCGCCGCCGTGGAGGTAGGCCAGGGGTATCAGAACCACCAGGGCGAGCCACAGCGCTTCCAGTCCTTTGGTGATGGCCATCTTGGCTTGGGCGATGGAGTCAGCGGTGGAGTGAGGGCCGCTAAACCAACTGGAAGACCTGGCGCGGCCCATTCACGCTGCGGCGGGCTGCGACAAATCTGGCCTTAGAAGGAGATGCCTAGCGCGCATCTCTTTTTGACCGTTGCAGTTGCGGCTCCACGTGCTTTTCATAACAGGCGGGGCAGATTCCGTGGCTGAACTGTACTGTGGTGCGTGCGGAAATGTATGCTTCAACTTGTTGCCAGTAGTTTTGGTCGTCACGAATGCGCTTGCAGTAGGAGCAGATAGGGAGCAAGCCCTGAAGCTGCTTCACTTCCGCCAGGGCGCGGCGTAGTTCTTCGTTAGTGCGCCGCAGCGCTTCCTCACGATCCTCCCGCTGGGTTACGTCCCGCACAAAAGCCACCAGTCGCTGCTGCCCTTCGGTGTTGGTGTAAGCCGACGTGGCCACCTCTGCTTTGAACTGGCTGCCGTCCTTGCGCCGCAGGTTGAGTATGCCCTGAAAACGGCCGGTCTCCTGCCGCAATTCCCGGGCAGCGGACAGGCCAGGCTCGGTATAGTCGTTGACACCGTTGGCTCCCAGGGCCTGGAACTCCTCCAAAGTGTAGCCGTACAGGGCGCAGGCTGCGGGACTGGCATAAT
This sequence comes from SAR202 cluster bacterium, assembly GCA_016872385.1. GTDB lineage: Bacteria > Chloroflexota > Dehalococcoidia > Lucifugimonadales > UBA3495 > SHYG01. The sequence goes on from VGZV01000011.1 coordinate 19,792, forward strand.
AAATGGTGCTGTCAGGATGGGCCAAGAACACGGCATCCAGGCTGTGTTCCAGCAATTCAGAAATGTCGCCTGGTGTCGGCATCGCGTGTTTACAGTACCTAGTTTGGAAAATGAACCGTAGGTGCGTCTGCGCTAGGCTGAAATTTCAACCCAGCGCGAGACTTGGTGGAGTAATGCTACTCTGTGAGGGGTATCACAATGGATACCCGTTCCTGGCTACCGACCACCCTGGTAGTATGGCCCTGGCCTGTCAAATCCTCAGCCAGCAGCACGGAGCCGGGACCAAATTGGCGTTTGGTGCCGTCGCCTACTTCTATCTCCACTATGCCCGTCAAGGTGATTGTGTACTGGCGACGTGGCGCGTTATGCCATTCGAGCACGTAACCAGGAGGAGCTTTGCGGAAGCTGATGCCGCTGGATTTTTCCCAAGGAGTTCCTTGCCCCCACGCCCCTTCACTATCTACAAAGGGCCGGAAGGAAGGGTCCATATCTTCGATGTGGGACTTGCCATCGGGGCCAGTATACACTCTTGCAAAAGTAGCCATGCAGCCTCCAGTAAGTGTAATTAGTTTAGACTGGGGCACTGAGAAAATCAACCGACATCGGCTTTTCTACCAGGGTCGGTTCATTCCCAGCCAATCGGAGGTGCGTCCCGGCATGGTCCTTCAACCCCAGGGCAGACACATAAGTCTGCCCCTACCCCACTGAGAATGAATCACGCCTGGTCTTTCTAATGTGCCCTGCCGGCGGGGCGGCTCCTTGGTTTCCTTAGTGCGCCAAATGTTGTAAGATGAATTCAATCCCATACGGGTGGCTTGAACGGTAGCCCTGCTCCAGCCGCCGCTCTGAGGAGTTCCATGCCCAGGATTGCCATCATTGGCACTGGATTGATCGGCACTTCCCTTGCCTTGGCTTTGCGTCAGGCAAATTTGCCCGACCTCGAATTGGTGGGTACCGATGCCGACCATCAGGCCCGCCGGGGCGCGGAGACTCGGGGCGCCTTTCACCGCGTGGAGAACCGCCTCATGAAAGCCGTGGAAGGGGCTAACATTGTGGTGCTGGCGGTGCCGGTAATGGCCATGCGGGGACTGCTGGAAGTCCTTGCTCCTGAACTGCCGGAGGGGTGCGTAGTCACAGACGTGGGCAGTTCCAAGCGTGAGGTATTGCAGTGGGCGGAGGACCTGCTTCCCAAGTCGGTGGAGTTTGTGGGCGGCCATCCCATGGCCGGGCGGGAAAAGTCCGGCCCGGAAGCTGCTGATGGTGCTCTGTTCCGCAACAAGACTTACTGTATCATCCCCGGCCAGCGCGCCCAGCAGAGGGCTGTTTCCGCAGTAGTATCCCTGGCCCAAGCCGTGGGTGCCAAGCCCTTGTTCATCGGCGTGGATGAGCACGACAGTTTTGTGGCAGCGGCCAGCCACCTGCCGTTTATTCTCTCGGCTATGCTGGTGCAATGCACTTCCAAGAGTCCCAACTGGGAGGACATTGCCCAGGTGGCTGCCACCGGCTACCGTGACATCACCCGGCTGGCTTCTGGCGACCCGGTGATGCACCGGGATATTTGCCTTTCCAACACCCAGCCCATTGTGGCCTGGATAGATACCTTTATCCGGGAACTATATGATTTCCGTAATTTGCTGGACGCTAAGGACGGGCCGGATCCGCAGGCGGTGGAAGCAGTGTTCCAGCGGGCGCTGGAAGCCCGCAACAAGTGGCTGGCGGGAGCAGTAGATCCCAGGGGCCGGGAATACAGCCCTCAAACTGAGATTCCTTCTTTTGCCGAGAGCATGGGCGAGATGTATGCCGGCCGCAAAGTGATCGAGGCTCAGAAGAAGGTCTTTCAGTTGTGGCGGGACCAGGGCCGCAAAAAGAAGTGATCTGTGGAGCTTATTGTTCCAGAAGCAAACCAGGCTCCCCCATTGCTGGTGGTGTTGTCCGGGCCTTCAGGCGTGGGCAAAGATGCCGCCCTGGCGGAACTGAAAAAGCTGGAGCGCCCCTGGCATTTTGCCGTAACTGCCACCACCCGCCCGCCCCGCCAGGGGGAGCGCAACGGCGTGGACTACATTTTTGTGGACGCCCCGGCCTTCCAGAAAATGCAAGAGCGGGACGAACTGCTGGAGTGCGCCCAGGTCTATGGCCGCTGGTACGGCGTGCCCCGCAGCCAGGTGCGCCAGGGCCTGCGCGCCGGGCAGGACGTAATCTTGAAAGTGGACGTGCAGGGCGCGGCCACTATCCGCCGTAAAGTTCCGGAAGCGGTTTTCATTTTCATGTTGCCCGCCTCCATCGAGGAGCTGAAAAAGCGTCTCAGCCAGCGCAAGACTGAAACCCCTGCTGAATTGGAAATTAGACTAAATACTGCCCGGGAAGAGATGGCCCAGGTCAGATGGTTTGACTACCGGGTCATAAACCGTGACGATTGTCTGCACCAGGCTGTGGCGGAGATTGATGCCATCATTTCCGCAGAGAAATGCCGGGTGGTGCCACGGATGGCGCAGCTTTTGTAGCTGCGGCGCCGGGCTTACCTGGGCAATGGCCACGCCCTGATTATGGAGATAGGATGCAGCCCCTGAGCAATCAGCCCGCGCTACGCCCCCGCCTTCCTGAATGGCTCAAGGTGAAAATGCCCGGCGGCCCCCGCTATATTGAGCTGAAGGAGCTGATGCGTCACCGCCAGCTTCACACGGTGTGTGAAGAGGCCCACTGCCCCAACATCGGCGAATGCTGGGAGCGGGGCACCGCCACCTTCATGGTGTTGGGAGATATCTGCACCCGTCGTTGCCACTACTGTGCAGTGACCACTGGCCGTCCCGCGGGCCTGGACTTGCAAGAACCGGCGCGGGTTGCGGACACGGTGCGGCAGATGGGGCTGCGATACTGCGTCATAACATCGGTGAACCGTGACGACTTGCCCGACGGCGGCGCTTTTATCTTCGCCGCTTGCATCCGGCAGGTGCGCGACAAGGCCCCTGGCTGCAAGGTGGAAGTGCTAGTTCCCGACTTCGCCGGTTCCCGCTCCGCTTTGGCAAAAGTCCTGGATGCCTGCCCCGACGTGCTGAACCACAATATCGAGTCGGTGCGGAGGGTGTTTCCGCGGGTACGCCCCAAGGGGGACTATCAGCTTTCCCTGGACCTGCTGGCCCAGGTGAAGGCGGCGCCTGGAGTGGTAACTAAATCGGGGATTATCGTGGGCATGGGAGAGAGCCGGGATGAAGTGGTGGAGACCATGTCCGATTTGCGGGCGGCCGGCTGCGATTTGTTGACTATAGGTCAGTATCTGCGGCCCTCGGCCAAGCACTTGCCCATTGACCGGTTCTACACGCCCCAGGAGTTTGACGAGCTGCGGGAAGCGGGCCTGGCACTAGGGTTCAGCCACGTAGCCTCAGGCCCGCTGGTGCGCAGCTCCTACCATGCCGATGAGCAACATGAGGCGGCGGCGACCATAAGGGTCTGAGCCGGTGGGAATACGTAGGGGGGGCTTCAAGCCCCCCATTCGCTACTTGTCTTGTGGTTGCCCCCCCGACGTTGAACGACGGGCCTGCCTGGGCAACCGAACTTGGCTAAGGTGTAGTTTACCAGTCTAGCGGCGCTGGCGGCGGCGGCGGCGTGCGGCGCGCTGGGCAGCTAGCCGTTCCTTTTGCGACTTGGAGCGGAAGAACCGCCGGTCTTTGAGTTCCCGCAGGATGCCTGCGTGCTGTACCGAGGCCCGGAATCGGTTAACCAGACTTTCCGGATTCTCTCCTTCGCGCGGTGTTACATAAGCCATCAAATCCCCCCTTTCAATAGTCAGTCCACTGGGCCGCAGGCTTTTGCCAGGGGCCTAATCGCTGGGGCTAATTTATCATAAGGCCAAGGGTGAGGCAACGGGCAAATCACCCTGCTTTTCTCAGGCCGTGTGCTTGCTGCCCTCCAGGGTCAGGTGCAAGACCAACGGCTGGGAGAGGTGGGAATCTCTCTCAGGGCGCCTGAACTTGCGCCAAAGGCGCGCCGTTCGTCAGTTGTTCCCCTGGGCCGCATGTATCCGCTGGCGCAGCAGCGGCGCCACCTGGGCGGCTGCCCGGCGGCACTCCTCCACATGGGGAAACCCGGACAAGATAAACTCGTCCATGCCCAACCGCCAGTAGGCCATCAACTCATCAGCCACCTGCTCTGGCGTGCCCACCAGGGCGCTGCCGCAGTTCACCCGCACTTCGGAAAGGCCATTCCAAAGGTGGGGCGCCAGCCGGTGGTCCTGGGCCTGGCGCGCCTGGGCCCGCTGCCCCACCATAGGAGTACCCACAATGGCCGCTTGCCGTTGGGCTTTGACCACCGGGTCAGCGTGGTCAATCAACTCATGTGCCGCCGCCCAGGCCGCTGATTCGGTATCCCGCACCACCAGATGAGTGCGCAGCCCCAAGCGCGGACTGCGTGCTGTCTTGGCCAAGTGGCGCTGCAAAGATTGGACGCGTTTCTCCATCTCCGGCAGCGGCTCAATCCAGGCCAGGTGCACGTCGGCTTGTCGCGCTGACAGGGCCAGCGCCCGGTCAGATACGCCGCCCAGGTAAAACTGAGGACTCCTTCCCTGTGGGGCAGGTGAGCAGAAGGCCTCTTCCAGGTGATAAAACTGGCCCTGGAAGGTTATCGGGCCTGGCCCCTGCCACAGCTTGCGGCAGGCCACCATGAACTCCTCGGCGCGTTCGTACCTCGTGGCGTGGTCGCTCACTTCACCCAGGCGCTCAAAGTCGTTCTGGATGCCGCCGGGGACAAAATTCAAGTCCAGCCGCCCGCCGGAAATCTGGTCCAGGGCAGCAGCCATTTGCGCGAACAAGCCCAGGGAAACAAACCCGGGGCGTACTGCCACCAGAAACCGGATGCGCCGGGTGACAGCGGCCAATGCGGTGGCAGTGGTCCAGGTCTCCGCCAGGGGAGCATCCTCGGCAAACAGTCCATTGGCGAACCTGGTGGGCACCAGCAGGGATGTAAAGCCGCAATCCTCTGCAGTCCTTGCCACCTGTGTCAAGTAATCGAAGGTGGGAGGGCGCTCGGCCCGGCGGGTGCCGGCCCTGGCCCCGTCCCCGTCAATGGGGATAAACCAGTTGAAAATTGGTTCTGGACGCATTCTGGTCGCTGCCACTGTTTCTTCCCGCCGCGAGTCAGTTTCCTACGGAGGTGCTGCCATTTGACATGCTAAGTGCCGCCCGGTCTCCGGTCAAGGGCGTTTTGGGCGAGGGCCGCAAAACTAGGCGGAGGCCGCCTCTTTGCGCTCCTTCTCCATCTCGCGCTGGTACCACATGATCATCACAATACCGGCGGCTATCATGTTCATCATATCTCCTGCTACCCAGAGCACCAGGCCGCCAAGCTGCTGGTCCAGCAGCAGGGATATGCTGGTGATGCGTTCAACTTCAGCATAGCCTGCGTAAAGCTGATTGGTATTGAAGGTAATGGCCGCGCCTAGCAGTGTGTTGGGAATTACCCCCAGTCCCAGGTAGAGGATGCGCAAGCCATAGTGCAGGCGGGAACGATGGGGTTTGGGGTCAATCACCACCCACCAAAACAACATGCCTGTGCTGAACATCACCAGGTGCATCACCTGGTGGAAGGCATCGTTGCGCAGTGCCAGGTTATGGGGACCGGGAACCTGGAACAAGTAGAGTGCGCCCAGGTACAGGGTAGTGGTGACTACGGGATTGGTCAGCCATTGGTAGCCGCGGCGCACCTTGGGACTGCCTACCACAAGACGCACCACGCTGCGCAACATCCCCGGAGGAAGGCCCCGCAGCATGGGAGTCATGGGCGCGCCCAAAAGGACTAGCAGCGGCCCCACCATGCGCAGCAGGGCATGCTGCGCCTGATGGACCGAAAACAGGTGGTCCGACAGGGCATCCACCGGCGACTGCAAAGCAACGAAGATTGCCAAAAGCCCCAGTACAAAAGAGACGCGCTGCCAGTTATTCACCGGATGGCTTGGGTTATTCCACCGGCTCAGACCTGTGAAATACAGGTATGCGGCCAGAAAGACGCCCAAGGCTGGCAAAGGGTCAGAATTCCAGGCGGTCCAAACGCTTTGTCCTGGCCCCAGGCCGCCGTGGGCTTCCGCCGGGCTTGCGCCTGCCAAGAAATGCCATCCAGAGGCCGCCCCAATGCCCGTCAGCAGCCATAAACTGAGGCTCAAGGCTTGCCTGCCTTGCCTGCGGTCAGGCTGCGTCTGGCCCGCACGGAACTCCGCCAGAGGTATAAAGAGCCGCCCAGCAGCACCAGGGTAACTCCAATGAAAACCCAACTGCCCGCGCTGAAGCGGCGGGTAGCGGGCACCTCTATGGGCGGCGCTTCCGCCAGGCCCACGCCCAGCGGTCCCAACACTTCCACGGCTACCAGCCATTGGCCTGGGGCATCAAGGTTCAGAGTAGCGGCATACCGCCCCGGTGCATCAGGGCCGCCTAGGGCCAGGGATTGGGTTCGGTCCGTGGAGCGGGGACTCTGGAGCCATAGGGCGACCCTGGCGTTGGGAACAGGGCGGCCCGTGGCTGCCTCCCGCACGGTGATGGTGAACTCGGCATGGCCTAAAGACAGGCTGGACAGCGACTCTTCCAGAAGAATTTCATAGGGTCCAGCCGAAATTGGCGAGTTCTGGGGCGCTGGCCCCTGGGCTACGGCAAGACCTAGCGTCCCAAGGGCCAGCCACAGCAGCGCCATTGCCCCTGCGGCCAGGCGGGAGATATGGGCCAAGGACCTCACGGCTGGAAAGTCTTTTGCCAGACGCCGGGCGAGCCGGGGGCATGGGTCATGTAAGACCGCATCCTGGGGTTGTTGGGGTTAATGTCCCGCTGCTTCTCCCACTCGGCGGTCTCAGAAACATGCACGTCCTTCAGCTCATACACCACCGCATATTTGGGGGCCCCGGGCGGCACCACGCGCCAGCGCCGGGCCTGGATGCAACCAGGCACTTTTTCGTAGTTAGCCGTGTACACTTCGTTGTACCACTTGTTCCACTCGGCATCGTGCTGAGGCGCTGCGTCCATGCGGCCAATTTGCAGGGCGGGAGCCATGCCTGACTGGGCAATCTTGGGTGTCAGCCGGGCTGGCCTGATCATCTCGTAAACATTGTTGATGAGGTTCTTGCCAATGACACGGGGGCCAACGCGTTGTGCCCAGGCGCTGCGAGGCCGGTCCTTCCAGGCCGAAGACTGAATCACCGCCGGGCTTTCCAGTTCGTAGCAGGCCAGGTGTTTGGGGCCGCTCTTCACCGCTTCGTAGCGGGCGGCGTTGAGCACACCGGGAATGGTCAGCAGCTCTGGGATATGCTCCTCGTTGTACCACTTGTTGAAGTCCGCTTCTTTGTCGGCGGGGACGTCACAGAAGACCAGCAGCAGTCCGGTGCCTTTTTTGTTGGGCATATTGCCTCCTTGCATCGCAACTAAATAGGGCTAAACATGGGTCTGGGATTCACGGCCTGGTATTGGTGCCAGCGTTGCCTACAGTTTACACTACTCTCTGCTCCTTGAGCTGCGCCAGCTCCTGGGAAGTCAGGCCCAGCAGCCCGCCGTAAATCTCCTGGTTGTGCATCCCCAGGGTGGGCGCGCCCGCCAGGCCCGGCAAGAGGCCGCCGGAGAACAACACCGGAAAGCCGGAGCCTACGCCGGGCACCGGCGCGTCCATTGAGCCGTGGGCCAGCTTCCGTAAGGTGCCCCGCTGCCAGAAATGCTGGTCAGCCACCACTTCCGCGGCGGTGCGCACCGGGCCGCAGGGCACGTCGTGCCGCTCCAGGCGTTCCAGGGCCTCCTGGCGGGTGCACTGGCCAATAAGCCGCTGCATTTCAGCCCGGCAAGCCGCCACGTTCACGCCCCGGTCCCGGTAGGTGGCGAAACGCCTGTCCTCCAGGAGTTCGGCCCCGCCCAGGGCGGTGCAGAAACGCCGCCATTGGTCGTCGCTGGTGGCGGTCACAATGATGTCGCCATCGGTGGTGTGGTACAGGCCGGTAGGCCCGCCCCGCACGTTGTTGCCCATGCGCAGGGGCAGGCCCTCTTCCAGGCTTTCCTCCAGGTTCTCCATGAACATGAGCGACACCAGGGTGTCCATCATGGAAACGTCCAGGTACTGACCCTGGCCGGTGCGCTCCTTTTGCCGCAGGGCCGCCAGGATGGAGTAGGCGGCGAACATGGGTGTCACCAGGTCGCCGATGTAGAACCCCACCCGCGTAGGCGGCCCGTCGGTGTCGCCGTTGATGTCCATTAGGCCGCTCATTCCCTGGATTTGTGGGTCATGGGCGGGCTTGGCGGCGTAGGGGCCTTCCTGGCCGTAGCCGGATATGGAGCAGTATACGATGCCCGGGTTGGCGGCAGCCACTTCTTGGTAGCCCAGTCCCATGCGCTTCATGGAGCCGGGGGCCAGGTTCTCAATCACCACGTCGGAATGCCGGGCCAGCTCCAGGAACATCTGGCCGCCCTGGGGGTGCTTCAGGTCCAGGGTGATGCTCTTTACACCCTGGGTGCGCTTGAGGAAGCGGGTGGACAGGTCCTGCTCCGTCTTTCTGGCGGCGTGTGTCCCTTGGGGGCCGACGAAGGGGCCGTTGCCGCGCACCGGGTCGCCCCGGCCCGGCGCTTCCACCTTGATGACCTCGGCTCCCAGACGTGCCAGGGTCATGCTCAAGAAAGGCCCGGCCAGGAACACGGTAACGCCCAGGACCCGCAGGTCACGCAATGGCTCCATGTCTACTCCCAGGGGGTACTCACCAGGTGTCAGCGCCAGTATACCTTGGCTGCTGGAGGCTGTATATCAGGAGAGCGCCAGCCGTATCGGTGTGGTAAAATCGCACCACAGTCTAATGCATTCAACTATGCACCAGGGAGGTATCGCCCGTGGCCTCTAACGTTGTGCTTTCCACAAAAGAGTTCAAGGTTGTAGGGACCCGCCCCGTCCGCCACGACGGTGTTGACAAAGTTACGGGCCGCGCTAAGTACGGCGGAGACTTGCAGCTCACTGGAATGCTGTACGGCAAGGTGCTGCGCAGTCCCCACGCCCACGCCCGCATCCGTTCCGTTGACACCAGCGCCGCGGCGGCTTTGCCCGGTGTAAAAGCGGTCATCACCGGCCAGGACATGCCCGTGGCTCAGATGGCCAAAGCTGATCAGGGTTCCAGGTTTGCCTCGGACAACCTTATGGCCCGAGGCAAGGCCTTGTACCGGGGCCACGCCGTGGCTGCCGTAGCCGCTGTCAGCCCCCACATCGCCGAGACTGCCCTGTCCCTGATTAAAGTGGAATACCAAGTGCTGCCGCCGGTGATGGACGTGAAGGCGGCCATGAAGGAAGGCGCTCCCTTGGTGCTGGAGGAGCTGACCACCACCGAGCTGGGGGAAAAAACTAGCAAGCACAGCAACATCGCCAACCACTTCCGCTACGAGCAGGGCGACTTGGCAGCCGGTTTTGCCCAGGCTGACGTGGTGGTGGAGCGGGAGTTCACCACCAGCACAGTCCACCAGGGGTACATTGAGCCGCAGAATGCCTCGGCCATGTGGAACGCCGACGGCAACATTACCATCTGGACCAGCACCCAGGGGTCCTTTACCGCCCGGGAGGCCATAGCTAAAGTGCTGGCGGTGCCCGTATCCAAGATTAAAGTTATTCCCATGGAAATTGGCGGCGGCTTCGGCGGCAAGATTCCCATCTATCTGGAACCGGTGGCGGCTCTGCTGTCCAAAAAGGCGAGCCAGCCGGTAAAGATGACCATGAGCCGCGCCGAGGTTTTTGAAAGCACCGGCCCAACTTCCGCCGCCTACGTGCGCCTCAAGATGGGTGCAACCAGGGAGGGCCGCATCACCGCCGCTGAGGCGGATCTGGCTTACGACGCCGGGGCTTATCCCGGCTCCCAGGTGGTCATGGGCGCCCAGTGCGTCTTTGCTCCCTACAGCATTGAGAACATGCGCTCAGAGGGCTATGACGTGGTAGTGAACAAGCCCAAGGTGGCGGCCTACCGCGCCCCTGGCGCGCCTATTGCCGCCTTTGCCGGGGAGCAAGTGGTGGATGAACTGGCCCAGAAGCTGGGCTTGGACCCCATCGAGTTCCGGCTGATGAACGCTGCCAAGGAAGGCACCCGCCGGGTGGACGGCCCGGTGTTCCCCCGCATTGGCAACGTGGAGTGCCTGGAGGCGGCCAGGGCCAGCGATCAGTACCGCAAGCCCCTCAAGGGCAAGTGGCGTGGCCGGGGCGTGGCCTCTGGCTTCTGGTTCAACATTGGCAACCAGTCCAGCGCCTGCATCGGCGTCAACGCCGATGGCACCATCACTCTGGTGGAAGGCTCCACCGACATCGGCGGCACCCGCACCTCCACGGCCATGCAGGCCGCCGAGGTGCTGGGCATCCGCGCCGAGGACGTGCGTCCCAGCGTAGGCGACACCGACTCCATCGGCTACACTTTCCTCACTGGCGGCAGCCGGGTCACTTACGCCACCGGCTGGGCAGCCTACGAGTGCGCCCAGGACATCAAGCGCAAAATGATCCAGCGGGCCGCCACCATCTGGGAGGTGGATGCCAAGGACGTGGATCTGGTGGACGGCGTGTTCCAGCACAAGTCCGACCCAGACTTGAAAATGACCTTTAAGGAGCTGGCGGGCCAGTTGAACAGCACGGGCGGCCCCATCACCAGCCAGGCCAGCGTGGACCCCCGCGGGGCCACCAACGCTTTCAGCACCCAGATTGCCGACGTGGAGGTGGACCCGGATACCGGCAAAGTGACCATTCTGGACTTCACCATTGTCCAGGACGCCGGCAAAGCCGTGCATCCCAGCTACGTGGAGGGCCAGATGCAGGGCGGCGTGGTGCAGGGCATTGGCTGGGCGCTGAACGAAGAGTACTTCTTCAACAAAGACGGGCAGATGGTCAACTCCAGCTTCCTGGACTACCGCATGCCCACGGCCCTGGACCTGCCCATGATTAACACTGTTATTGTGGAAGTAGCCAACCCCAACCATCCTTACGGCGTGCGCGGCGTGGGCGAAGTGCCCATTGTGCCGCCCATGGCGGCCATCGCTAATGCCGTCAGCCGGGCCATTGGCGTGCGCATGACCCGGTTGCCCATGTCCCCCGGCGCGGTGCTGGAGGCCCTGTGGGCCAAGAAGGGTCAGAAGGGCTAGGGAAGGATAATTGCTACCCCTAAATCCCCCAACCCCCTTTGCAAAGGGGTTGGGGGGATCTCCTCGGTAAGAAGCCGCCGTCGAGGTAAACAATCAAAGCACAGGAGCGGATATATGGCGCGAATGCCCATCACCAAGCGCGAGACCCATTCCCCCGCAGGGCAAAAGGTCTGGGACGAGATTCAAGCCAGCCGCGGCGGCGTGCAGCGCAACTACGCCGCCTTGCTGAACAATCCCCAGGCGGCGGGGCACTACGCAGCCCTGGGCGGTTACGTGCGCTTTGAGTCTCCCCTGGACAAGCGGGTCAAGTCCCTGGCGGTGCTCACCGCGGCGCGGGAAGCCGGCGGCCACTACGTCTGGACGGTGAACCAGCGGGGCGCTAAAGAGGCGGGCATTGGCGAGGACATCATCGCCGCCATCCGGGAGTTCCGCGCGCCGGTGGGGTTAAGGCCCCAGGACGCTTCCGTGGTGCAGTTCGTGCTGGAGCTGCTGCGGCAGCACCGAGTGTCGGACGCCACCTATAACACTCTGCAAAAGCAGATTGGCGACGCCGCCATAATTGATATGCTGGTGGCGGTGGCCTACTACCACGGCCTGGCCCACTGCCTGCAAGCCCTGGAAGTGGAGCTGCCCGAGGGCGTGAAGAGCGCGTTGACGTATTAGGGGGCCTCCCTAAATGTCCATCACCGAATATCATTTGTACTCGGATGAAAGTCGGCACCCGAAGCCGTACCTGATGATCGGGGGGCTAATCTGTACCTAGAAGCGTGCCCAACATCTACGTGAGCGCCTTAGAGAGGTACGTGCGGCCCACGCGCTTACCGCCGAAATGCGCTGGACAAAGATTTCGAGCAAATTCTTGGCAGCTTACACGTCTTGGGTGGATGTCTTTCTTCAGGACAGCTACTCAAGGTTCTGTGTACTGGTCATTGACACATCGGGTCTGGACTGGAGAGAGCTGAAGGCCGAATGTGCTGGCAAGACCAAGTCAGACCGCAAGCGGGCGTCAGCGTTCCATCAGTTCATGCTGGTCAGCTTTGGAAAGCTTCGGGACACCAAGCGTTGGTCGGTGATTCTTGACAGAGGACTCTTCAACCGGGATGAACGGGTTGACCAAGTCGAGTTCCTCTTCAATCGTACCTACAAGAAGGCCTTCGGACCCAAGGTAAGCCGTACCATTCGCATGGCCCGTCCACGTGATTCCAAACAAGAGGACCTTATACAGTTGGCCGATGTGTTGCTTGGAGTAGTTAGCCACAAGGTCCGCCAAGTTACTCCCGGGAGTATTGGAAGAAGAGGTGTATTCATTTCTTGCGACGAGCAACTCCGTAAGGCACCTCAGACCAAAACCGGCCTCAACAAGCTGGAGGTACACCAATGGGTACCACCAAGCCGTTTCAAGTACCCGTGAGTTCTGCGAGGAGGGTTCTCCTGAAAAAAGGAGCGGCCGGCCTCTTGCGAGAGGGGTCGCTGAAGGAGCGTCCCACAGCCGGTCGCTGGCCTCCTATGTTACTCTTCCCGCCGCCTGCGGTCAACTTGAACCTGGCAACGAGAGGAACTTCGCCAAGTCCGCTCGTCCTGAGCTTGTCGAAGGACTAACCTTGGGGGCGCACATGGTTCGACAGGCTCACCATGAGCGGTTAGCCAAATCCGGTTTACCGATGACAAGTTTATGGGAGGGCAGCAGCCGTGACCGGTTACATATACCTGGTGCAGATGGACATCCCCGCTAGCCTTGAAAGGGAGTTCAACCGGATTTACGATACCCAGCACGTGCCCAACATCCTCAAGGCCCCCGGCGTGCGAGGCTGCCGCCGCTACAAGCTGGTGTCCGCCGACGTGCCCGGTGTGGCCCGCTACGCAGCCGTCTATGAAATAGACTCGCCGGACATCCCGGAAAGCGCGGGCTGGAAAGAATGGTCCGAAAAGGGCGACTGGCCTGGCAAGATTCGTCCCCACACCACTAACCGCTCCCACATCATCTTCCAGCAGCTTGGCTGAAGTCCCCCAAGTCGCGGGTTCCCTTCGTACTCTCCACAAGTAGGAGCAGACCGGAGCCTGCCCTGAGCGCAGTCGAAGGGTGTCTGACCTTTGTTGGAAGGGAGACCCAGGACGCACCCGACAGGTCGGGGCGCCCCTACACAGATGCCGCAGCATTATCGGCCCTGGGTTCATTGACAACCCAGGTTGCCAACCTGCCCTTCTCTAGATAAAATGGCCTAAACGCCAGAGGCAGCTACGTTCAGGTGGCGGCGCCACAAGGCTTCAGGCCAGGTGTGGCCGTTGGCTGAATTGCCCCCGCCACCGTCGCGTGATGAAGGAGCAGGTTTATGCCAAGGATTGACGCAGCCAAACTCCGCAACGTGGCGCTGCTGTCCCACAGCGGCGCCGGCAAGACCTCCCTGTGCGAAGCCCTTTTGTTCCACACCAAGGTCATCAGCCGCATGGGCCGGGTAGAAGACGGCAACACTGTATCGGACTACGAGCCGGAAGAAGCCAAGCGGCGGGCCAGCATCCAGACTACCCTCATCCCCGTCAGTTGGGACGGCTACAAGGCCAACTTCCTTGATACCCCTGGCTACGACGATTTCCTCAGCGAGGTGGTCTGTGGCCTGCGGGCGGTGGAAAGCGGCGTTATTCTGGTGGCGGCCCAGTCCGGTGTGGACGTGGGCACGGAACGCTCTTGGCGCATGTGCGATGAGCAGGGTCTCCCCCGCATGTTCCTGGTGAACAAGATGGACCGGGAAAACGCCAATTTCTCCCGGTGCGTCACCGACATCCAGGCCAGCTTTGGCAAGAAATGCGTGGCCTTTCAGTTGCCCATTGGCGCAGCCCAGGGGTTCAAAGGGGTGGTCAGCGTGGTGCGGCCGCCCGCCAACGTGCCCGCGGAGCTGGCGGCTGAGTTTAAAGCCGCCCGGGAGCGGCTGGTGGAAGCCGTGGCGGAGACCGACGACACCCTGGCTGATAAGTTCTTGGTGGGAGAAGAACTGACCGCCCAGGAGGTTATCAATGGCGCCCGCGCTGCCATTCTCCAGGGCAAGTTGGTGCCCATCCTGGCCTGCTCGGCGGTTCAGGGTTCAGGCGTGCCAGAGCTTTTGGAAATGGTCAAGGAGTTCCTGCCCTCCCCCAAGGAAGGACGCAAGCCCACGCTAAAGGGTGTGGGCAAGCCCGATGCCTCCTTCGACGCCAACCCGGACGGCCCCCTGGCAGCCCAGGTGTTCAAGACCACCGCCGACCCCTTTGTGGGCAAGCTCTCCATCTTTAGGGTGTACCGCGGCACCCTCAAGAGCAACTCGGAAGCATGGAACAGCGTCCGCAACCAGTCAGAGCGGGTAGGACAGCTTTACATCCCCAGGGGCAAGTCCCAAGACAACGTTCCTGAAGTGGTGGCTGGAGACATCGGAGCCATCGGCAAGCTCACCGCCACCGCCACGGGCGATACTCTCTGCGCCCGCGACCAGCAAGTGACTTTTGAGCCTATTGCCATTCCCACTGGCTACTACAGCGTGGCCGTCTCCCCCGCGGGCAAGGCCGACCTGGACAAGATGTCCTCATCCCTGTCCCGCATTGTGGAAGAAGATCCCAGCCTGCGGGTCACCCGTGACGCCGGCACCAACGAAACGCTGCTCACCGGCCTGGGCGACGCCCAGATTGACGTGGCTCTGGACCGGATTCGCCGCAAGTTTGGCGCGGACCTCAAGTCCCGCCTGCCCAAGGTGCCCTACCGGGAGACCATTAGCCGAACCACTCAGGTTGAGTACCGGCACAAGAAACAGTCCGGCGGCCACGGCCAGTACGGTCACGTGCTGCTCCGGCTGGAGCCAGCTGCTAGGGATCAGGGTTTCGAATTTACCTCAGAAATTGTTGGCGGCCGTGTTCCCAAGGAATATCTACCCTCCGTGGAAAAGGGCGTGGTCAAGGGCATGGAAGAAGGGTCGCTGGCTGGGTTCCCCATGGTGGATATCAAGGCCGTGATTTACGACGGCAGCTACCACGACGTGGACTCCAACGGCATCTCCTTTGAAATTGCAGGCAACCAGGCCCTGCGCAAAGGCGTGTCCCAGGCCACCCCCATCCTGCTGGAACCCATTGTCAAGCTGATGGTCACGGTGCCCGAGTCCAACACTGGCGATGTTATGAGCGACCTCAACGGCAAGCGGGGCCGCATCCTGGGCATGACGCCCCAGGGCGGCTTCACCACCATCGAAGCGGAAGTGCCCCAGGCCGAGGTGCGCCGCTACTCCCAGGACTTGCGCTCCTTGACCCAGGGCCGGGGCAGCTACAGGCTCCAGTTTGACCACTATGAGCCGGTGCCGCCCAATATAGAGCCACGGGTGATTGAAGAGGCCAAGCGGGCACGAGAGGCCGAAAAAGTTTAGGCCAGATCTAGTGTCGGCGCGGGAGTTAAACAGAGAACATGAGTCATCGCAGAGTTTGACAGCAAGGAATTACAACTGCACCAACCCGGGCCAGGTCCAGGGCAACTATGTCGTCGTTCCGGCGAAAGCCTGCACCCAGAGTGGCAACTGGATTCCATCCTTCAGCCG
Source organism: SAR202 cluster bacterium (assembly GCA_016872385.1). Lineage (GTDB taxonomy): Bacteria > Chloroflexota > Dehalococcoidia > Lucifugimonadales > UBA3495 > SHYG01. Next base: position 35,441 of record VGZV01000011.1, read on the forward strand.
AAGGATGGAATGACGGGGCCGTACCAAGTTGGCTCCTCTCCCTACAAATCTGGCCGAAAATTCGGGATGACTCATGTTCCTTCGCTTGCTGTCACCCAGAGCGAAGCGAAGGGTCTAAACTGCGAGGATTTTAGATTCTTCGCTTCGCTCAGAAGGACATTTAAGGCAATGTTCTAAAAGCCTGTGTGAGAAATGCCGTCTACCCAGCCCGCTCATCCTGAGCTTGTCGAAGGATGAGTAGCTTTTAGCCCGCTCATGGTTCGACAAGCTCACCACGAGCGGGAATTGTCACACAAGCTCTAAAAGCCCCAGGACGGCTGGTACTCCCCAAACACGTCCCGCAGCACGCCCATCATTTCTCCCAGGGTGGCGTAGGCCTTCACCGCCTCCAGCAGCGGCGGCATCAGGTTCTCTGAGCCACGGGCGGCCTGGGACAGGGCCTGGAGCTTCTGCGCCACGGCATGGTTGTCCCGGCTGTGGCGCAGCGCATTCAAACGGCGCAGGTGCTCGCGCTCGCCCGCTTCGTCCACCCGCAGCAGGGGAATTTCCAGGGAATCGCTGCTGGTAAAGGCATTGACCCCCACGGTAATCCGCTGTTTGTGGTCCTCCTCCTGCTGGTAGCGGAAGGCGGCCTCCGCAATCTCCCGCTGGAAGAACCCCAGTTCCAGGGCTGGAATCACTCCACCCAGGTCCTCCACTCGCCGGAAGTAGTCCCGCGCCGCAGCCTCCACCTGGTTGGTCAGTTCTTCCAGGAAATAGCTGCCGCCCAGGGGGTCCACGGTGCTGGTCACGCCCGTCTCATGGGCAATGATTTGCTGGGTACGCAAGGCCAGCAATGCCGCCTGCTCCGAAGGCAGCGCCCAGGCCTCGTCCTTGCCGTTGGTATGCAGGGACTGGCAGCCTCCCAGCACGGCAGCCAGGGCTTGCAACGACACTCGCACCACGTTGTTCTCCGGCTGTTGGGCGGTTAGTGTTGCGCCGGAGGTCTGGGCGTGGCAGCGCAGCCAGCAGGAACGCTCATTCCCAGCGTGGAAAGTATCCCGCAGCTCCCTGGCCCAGATGCGGCGTGCCGCCCGGAACTTGGCAATCTCCTCGAAAAAGTCGTTGTGCACGTTGAAGAAGAAGCTCAGCCGGGGCGCAAACGCGTCCACCGCCAGGCCCCGCTCCAGGCAGTGGCGCACGTACTCAAAGCCGTCGGCCAGGGTGAAGGCCAGCTCCTGCACCGCGGTGGAGCCAGCCTCCCGGATGTGGTAGCCGCTGATGCTGATGGGATTCCAGCGGGGCAGGTGCCGCGTGGCAAACTCGATGGTGTCCACCACCAGCCGCATGGAGGGCGCGGGCGGGAAGATGTACTCGTTCTGGGCCAGGTACTCCTTGAGAATGTCGTTCTGGATGGTGCCGCCCATCTGCTCCAGGGGCACGCCCTGCTTTTCCGCCACGGCGATATACATGGCCCAGATGATGGCTGCCGGGGCGTTGATGGTCATGGAGGTGGTGATCTGGCCCAGGGGGATGCCGTCGAAGAGAGACTCCATGTCCGCCAGGGAGGAGATGGCCACGCCGCACTTGCCGAACTCCCCTGCCGCCCGCGGGTCGTCGGTGTCGTAGCCGTAGAGGGTGGGCATGTCAAAGGCCACGCTGAGGCCGGTCTGGCCCTGGGACAGCAGGAACTTGAACCGGGCGTTGGTCTCCTGGGGCAGGCCAAACCCGGCGAACATCCGCATGGTCCACAGGCGGCCCCGGTAGCCGGTGGCGTGAACGCCCCGCAGGTAAGGGAACTCCCCCGGCGCGCCCGATTCCTGGGAGTAGTCCCAGCCCGCCAGCTGCTCCGGCGAGTAGACCGGCTGCACCGGAATCTGGGAAGAAGTCTTGTAGACCGGCTGGCCCTGGGCTGGGGTGGACATAACGCCTCCAAGCGAAACGGCAGGACTGATTCCAGTCTATAGGGCGGCGGAGGCCAGTGTCAAAGGCGGGGGTGATGGGATGCAAGCACCAGACCTGCAGGTCACGGGCAAGTGGTTTGGACGTGACTAACTCTCAAGCCTGTAAAGATGTTCCAACCAACTCCGCACAAATTGAAAATCAGACGCGTCCCAACTTTCACGCCTTAGAGGATGCATCACTTCGTTCCTCAGCGCGGTGAGCCGACTTACTCTCTGCTCCCAAAGTTTCTGTGAGAATTCCTCTTCCCAATTTAACTTGGCCAAGTCCGGTGAGAACAGCTTCCAATTATTTCTATACCCTACAACCTTTCCTAGATCTCCCAATGTTAAGTACAACCAGTCATGCAGCCTTTTAGGATCTTCTCCACGCCGTTTACCACATTCTTCCCGGATGTCTTTGGGAACATTCTGGACCCACCACTCTTTTTCGTCTTCACCATACTCCTCTCTTAACTTGGATATGATATATCCATGTAATCTTATTTCCAGATCTGCTAATAGAACGTAAGCCTGCCCATGCTGACCGGTTACATCGCCTTCTAATTCCGGTGGCAGTGGGCTGGTCGCTGCCTTGACAAAAGGACGAAGTTGGTGAGCAACTTTTAGCAGGGAGCCAGCCCATTCCCGGTCGGCCTTGGGCAATTTTGCCAATACCCAGTCTCCGTGTGGGCCGCCGTGTGTCCTCGACATGCCGACCAAATGACACGTCAGCGCCCAATCGCTCTGCCTTTTATCGCCACAGACCGGACACCGCCAAACCTTGAATTCCCTTACTTGACCGAGCATTCAGTTACCCCCAAGAATGAGTCCCGGATGATGACAAAGCCCATGCTCCCTTCACGATCAGTCATCACCGGTGAGAGATGGCTACTCCTTCACCACCCGCACAAACCTTCTTTTCCCTACCTTGATAACGTCCCCCGCGGCTAGCTGGCTGGCCGGGGCGTCGCCGGAAATGGCGCGGGAACCGCCGCTAGCGGCAATGACTTCCACCGCGCCCTGGTTCAGCAGCCGCTTGGCCTCGGTCACGCTGGAGGCCAGGCGCGTCTCCACCAGCAAGGCGCTCCAGCGGCGGCTGGGGGCGTCCTGGGGCAAAGCAAACTCCGGGATGTCCTGGGGGATGTCCCGCCCCTGCACCACCCGCTCAAAGTGCTGCCGGGCCGCGTCAGCCTCGGCGGCGGTGTGGAACTGGCGGGTAATCTCCCGGGCCAGCCGCTTCTTGATCTCCATTGGGTTAACTGAGTGGTCGCCCAGGCAGCGGGAGATTTCCCCCAGCTCGGCAACGGGCACGTCGGTCAGGTACTCAAAATAGGGGACAATCAATTCGTCAGGCAGGGACATGAGCTTGCCGAACATATCGTTGGGCGGCTCCTCCACCGCCACGTAGTTGCCCAGGCTCTTGCTCATCTTGTGGGCGCCGTCGGTGCCCACCAGCAGGGGCATGAGAAAGCACTGCTGGGGCTTCTGGCCCAGCATCCCCTGAAGCTGGCGGCCCACCAGCAGGTTGAACTTCTGGTCGCTGCCGCCGAACTCCACGTCGGACTGGATGGCTACCGAGTCGTAGGCCTGCAGCAGGGGGTACAGCAGCTCGGTGATGGCGATGGGCCGGTGCTCCTGGAACCGCTGGGCGAAGTCGTCCCGCTCAAGGAACTGGGCCACGGTGAACTTGCTGGTCAGGCGAATCACGTCAGCCAGGGTGAACTTGCCGAACCACTGGCTCTGCCACTCCACCTGGGTGCGGGTCCGGTCCACCACCTTGAAGAACTGGCGCATGTAAGACTCGGCGTTGGCCTTGACCTCGTCATGGGTGAGCATGGGGCGGGTCACCGACTGGCCGGAGGGGTCGCCAATCTGGGCGGTCCAGTCTCCCACGATGAGGATGACCTGGTGGCCCATCTCTTGTAGCTGCCGCAGCTTGCGCAGGCCCACCACGTGGCCCAGGTGGATGTCCGGGCGGCTGGGGTCAAACCCCATCTTCAGCCGCAGAGGCTTGCCCGCCCGCAGCATGGCAACGAACTCTTCCTGGGAAATTATCTCCCGCACTCCCCGGCGGATTACCTGTTCAATGGTCTCCTGGCTGATGGGCCGCTGTGTCACGTGTGCAATCCTCTACATTTCAAGAAGGTAAACCGGGGCCAGCGCCGCCAGCGCGGCAAGGACTTGCAGCGCCAACACTGCCATAGCTTGCTTGGGCCGATGGGGCAGCCACTTGAGGACGAAGTAGGCTACGATGGGCGCCTGGCCCGCAAGTAGCAACTGAAAGATGCGTGCCGCAGCCCCTTCGTCTGCTGGTGGCTGGTTACTGACGCCAAAGAGAGCCAGGTAGCCCGCAACCAGCGCCAGGGCGGCCAGGGACATGGTCAAAGGGAGCCAGGCGATGGGGTGTTTAATCACTGGTCTCATCAATGTCATGAATGGAACAGATTTCAGCAGTCTCGCGAGTCGCGCAACGAGTCCGCGACTACGGAGAGTCTGCCCCACTCGCGCTGGCCAATGCCACGCGGGCGTTGGCCACGTCGCCGTTAATTTGCTCCACCAGGGCGGCCGCGCTGGAAAATGTGGCCTGGTCCCGGAGCTTGCTCACAAATTCCACGGCCACTTCCCGGCCGTAAATATTCGCGTTGAAGTCCAATATATAAACTTCCACCAGGCGGCGGCTGGGGCCAAAGGTGGGACGGACTCCAATGGAGGTGGCTGCCGGGTGGCGCAGACCGTCCACGGTAGCCCAGGTGGCATATATGCCATCGGCAGGCAGCAGCATCTGGGACGGAATAGCCAAATTGGCCGTGGGAAACCCCAGTTCCCGTCCCCGCCGGTCTCCGGATACAACCTGTCCCCGCAGAGAGAACCAGCGGCCCAGCAGCCCGGCGGCCAGCGCCACATCGCCCTGCCGCACTGCCTCGCGCACCCGGCGGCTGCGCACCGACTGTCCGTCCAGTAGCATGGGAGGCACTGTCTCCACCCAGAAGCCCATTTCTGCGCCCAGCTTGGTCAAGCAGGCTGCGTCGCCCTCCCGGCCCCGGCCCAGGGCAAAATCCGGGCCAACCACCAATCCGCTGAGACGCAAATGCTCCACTAGGGCGCCGGTAAAGTCCCTGGCGCTCATGCCGGCCAGCTCTGGAGTGAAATCCAGCGCCACCACCAGTTCCATCCCCTGCTCCCGCAACAGCCGGACCTTGTCCTCCAAGGGCGTGATATAGTTTAGCTGGTAATCCGGGCGCAGCACTGTAATAGGGTGGTTGGTGAAAGTCACCACGCCGGGAATGCAATCGGGGCGGGCCTTCTCGGCGAGCTTCTGGAGCAGGTGGCGGTGCCCACGGTGAACCCCGTCAAAAACGCCAATGGTCAAGACCGTGGGACGGTCCGGGGCTGCGGAGGCGAGCCGCCCAAGAAAACTCATGCCAACTCTGTGTCCTGGAGCGCTTAGGTGCAGAAGTAATCGCTGCGGCGGCCCCTCCCGGCTGGAGTTAGGGCCGTAGCTAGAATTGCTGGGATGTTAACACAGGCTTCAGGGAGCGTCAACTTTGACTCCTTGCCCTAAAACCTGGGGAAAATTACCTTGACCCTGCCTGGAAATTTTTCCGGCAGTGTATGTATTATTATCCAACCGTGAACTCATGCGCGTGGTAGGCGGCAAAGCCAAAGGCAGGAGGCTGGCGGGGAGTACGTCTCCCGCTACCCGTCCTACCACTGAGCGAGTGCGGGCTGCCATCTTTAACATTTTGGCCCCGGAATTATATGAAGGCCGGCGGGTGCTGGACCTTTACGCGGGCACTGGCAGTCTGGGCATTGAAGCGTTGAGCCGTGGTGCAGCCTGGGCAGATTTTGTGGAACGCAGCCCCCGCCAGTGCGGGGTGATACGTTCTAACTTGCAGAACACTGGACTGGCCGGGCAGGCAAAGGTGCATTGCGCTGATGTGGCTCGGGCGCTGGCAACGCTGGGTGGAAATTACCGCCTGGTGTTGCTGGACCCACCCTACCAAGAGGTGGATGCGGGCGTGGCCATGTCCCGTATTGCGGAGACACCAGGCCTGGTGGCGCCAGGAGGGATGGTGGTGGTGGGGCACTCCAGGCACCTGGAGTTGACGGAAAAATATGACGCGCTGCGGCGGGCTTCCCTGCGGCGTTATGGTGACAACATTGTGGAGTTCTACCAGCAAGAGGGCGGTTGAATAATGGTAACGGCGTTGTACCCGGGAAGCTTTGACCCGGTGACGGTAGGGCATGTGGATGTGGCTGTAAGAGCGGCGGCGCTCTTTGAAAAGGTGGTGATTGGAATTTACTCAACGCCTTCCAAGAACTTGCTGTTTGACGCCGATACCCGCGTGGAGTTGTTCCAGAAATCGGTGGAACACTTGCCCAACGTGGAGGTCCGTAAGTTTGAGGGTCTGGTGGTGCGGTTTGCCCGGGAATTGGGGGCCGCCGTTATTGTGCGAGGCTTGCGCAGCGGCTCGGACTTTGAGTTCGAGTTCGACATGGCTTTCATGAACCGGAGGTTGGAGCCAACAGTGGACATGGTGTCGTTCATGGCCTCCCAGGACTACATGTTCGTCAGTTCCAGCCTGCTAAAAGAGGTAGCACGCCTGGGCGGGGATATTACCGGCATGGTGCCCGCCCACGTTGCCAAAGCGGTGTACGCAAAATTTGGTAAGCCGGTCTCAGACAACTGACCGGGAAGGGGGATGCCATAGATATCATAGACATCGTCGATCGGTTGGAAACCCTGGTCAATACCAGCAAAGTCATGCCCATGACTGGTGGAATTATTGTTGATAAAAGAAAGATTACTGAGCTGGTTGACCAACTCCGGCTGGCCGTCCCGCAGCAGGTTAAAGCTGCCGAAGAAGTGCTGAGCCGTAAGGACAACATTATCAGCACTGCCATGTCTGAAGCGCGGCGGGCCAAGGTCAAGGCGGAGGAAGAGTTCCGTGAGCGCCTCAACGCCAACGAGCTCAAGAAGCGAGGCGAGGAGGTGCTGCGGGAAGCGGAGCAGCGGGCGGCTCGCATGGTGCAACAGGCTGACGCCGATGCCCAAGCGCGCCGGGTGGAAGCCGACGTTTACGCCCTGCGGACCCTTCAGTCTCTGGAAAAGCAGATTAGCGAGTTGAGCGGGTCAGTCCGCAAGGGCATTGACCTGCTGGCCGCCAGCGCCACCTCGACCGTGTCCAGCGGTGCAGGTGTCAATGGCTTGGGTGGCCGGCAGCGGCCTGAACGCATGGAGCGGACGGAGAAGCAGGAACAACAGCCCGTAGCGGCGCGCTAACAGCCCTTTCCGCAAAAATCAGGCCTATAAAAAGTGTGCTTTGGGAGTCCTGGGTGAACTGGGACTCCCAGGTAATTTTCGGAAGTGGCTGTTTTTTACTGGTTGCCCAGCAACTCCCCAAAGTAGCCGCGCATACTCTGGTTAAGTTCTGTCAGCCGGCGGTCTACCAGGTAATTGACCGTTTCCGGCGGATGGCTTCCGTCGGGCTGGGTATCCCCGGCGGGACGCCCCATGAGAAGCTCTATGCCCTGGTCAATGGTTTTAATGGCATAAATATGGAATTTGCCGTCACGCACCGCCTCCACCACTTCTTCCCGCAGCATTAAGTGCCGTTGGTTGGCGTCCGGAATCATCACTCCCTGATCCCCAGTCAGCCCGCCGCGGCGGCACACTTCAAACACGCCCTCAATCTTTTCATTGACTCCGCCGATGGGCTGAATCTCCCCTTTCTGGTTCACTGAGCCGGTTACCGCGATATTTTGGTTGATGGGCAGCCCAGAAAGGCTGGAAAGGATAGCGTAAAGCTCCGCAGATGAGGCGCTGTCGCCTTCCACAATACCGTAGGACTGTTCAAAGCACAGACTGGCCGAAAGTGTTAATGGCCTCTGCCGCCCATACTTGGCCCCCAGATAGCCGCTGAGGATCAGCACTCCCTTGCTGTGAATAGGTCCGCTGAGAGCCGACTCGCGTTCAATGTTTATGACCTGGCTGCGGCCAGCAAAGGTTTGGGCGGTGATTCTGGTGGGCAAGCCAAAAGCAAAGTCGCCCAGGTCGTAGACTGACAGGCCGTTGACCTGCCCAACGGCGGAGCCGGTCATGGAAAGCAGCACCGTTCCCTCCGCAATCATGTCTTGCAGCCGCTCTTGGATCAGGTTTAGCCGGTAAAGCTTCTGCTCCAGGGCCTGCTCAACATGTTTTCCCAACACTGTGGAGGAATTCTCTCGTTTGGCCCAATGGTCAGATTCAATCACCACATCCTTGATTTGTCCAAACCGAGCAGATAACTTGTGTTGGTCTGCCACCAGCCGGGCGGCATACTCCAGTACCTGGGCCGCGGCGCTGGCGTCAAAGGGCAGCAACTTCTCCTCTTGGCAAGTGCGGCAGATAAAGGCGCAGTAGGCGTCCAGGTTCTCCTGGTTCAGCGCAATAATGGAATCAAACTCCGCCTTGACTTTGAAAAGGTCCCAAAAATCTTCCACGTCGGCGGCGGTAAAAAGGCGGTAAAGCATTTCGTCGCCGGTGATGATTACTTTCAGGTCCAGGGGAATAGGCTGGGGACGCAAGCCCTGGGGAATGAAGAACCCCGTCTGTTCCGATGGGTCTTCCAGGCTGACTGCCCGGTTGCGGATAACCCGCTTTAGCCCTTCCCACACGCCGGGGTACATGAGCATATCCCTGGCGTTGAACACCAGATAACCGCCGTTGGCCAAGTGCACAGAACCGGGCTTGAGCATGGTGTGGTCGCTGAAGTAAGTGCCCATGACGGCACGGCGTTCAATGCGGCCAAAGAGGTTGCCCCAGTTGGGATTAGGTTCAATAATCACCGGCACCGTGGCCACCGTGCTGTTGTCCACCAGCAGGTTTACTTCAAAGGGTAGAAAGGGATTGCGAGCCAGGGCTGCGCTCGTGGTGCCGGATGGAACATGGACTCCCGCAGGCGCTTCCTGGCTAGCACCGGTCTCCCGGAACAGCTGCAAATTGTCCAGAACGTATTCTATGAGCTGGGTAACAAATTCTTGAAGCTGTGGTATCTCCTGGTAGCTGGAGACCAGTTCTTGAAAGATGAAAGACACCCTCTCGTCCACTGCCACCCGTTCCAGGGCGTGTATTTTTTCGGCAGCGTCCCTCTCCACGTCCCTTACACGCATCATGGTAGCCTGGGTCTGCTGCATCAACTGACGGCGCACCTCGTCTAGGGCCTTGCGCCGCTCCGGGGGCAGGGCTTGGTACTCCTCGGGAGTCATAGGCCGCTCGCCGGACACAGGGAAAATGGTGATCCCTGCGGGAGAAATGTGGACGGCAAACCCGGTTCTCTGAGCCAACTCCTCTAACTCGGTGATGAGTTGCTGGGCTGCCTGGCGGCCTGATTCCTCCAGGTTGCGTTGTTGCTCTTGGAACTCTTCACTGCGGAAGACTTTCGGTATCTCTTCTCTAAGTTCCCGCAAAGTGTCCGTCAGGCGCGTCCGCAGAGTCCGGCCCATTCCCGGCGGCAGGCTGATGGCCTGCGGACGGTCTGGGTCGTCAAAGTGGTGCACATAGCACCAGTCGCTGATGGGCCGGTGGCCTTCCCGCTTTTGCAGTTCTTCCACCACTTGCTGGAGGTGGGAGCGTATGATGCTGGCCTTGCCTGTTCCGGTGAGGCCAGTGACGAACAAGTTATAGCCCGGTTTGTCCACTTCCAGGCCGAACCGAATGGACTCCAGCGCCCGGCGTTGGCCGATGAAATGGTCCAGGGGCGCCAATTCAGCGGTGCACTTGAAGTTCAACGCTTCGGGATCACAGGACCAGCGGGTTTTCTGCCAGGGCACTCGGAAGGCGTAAGCAGGGGACATAGACCTCCAAAAAACGGACCATGGCGCAACTTAAAAACGGCCAGGGTTGATTGTTCATTATATTCTTTGAGCGCCAGTATTATTGTTGCCGTTCATAGTGAGCCAGCTGAACCTGAGTTGGAAAACCGCTTTCCTTGAGCTGGCTGTAGAATGCGCAAAAGGTATTAGCCATCTTCCAACAGCATTTCTAAGAGGGTGTGTGACAATTCCCGCTCGTGGTGAGTCCCGACGTATCGGGATCCCGACCAGGTCGGGGCTTGTCGAACCATGAGCGGGCTAAAAGCTACTCATCCTTCGACAAGCTCAGGATGAGCGGGCTGGGTAGACGGCATTTCTCACACACGCTCTAAGAGGTTGTCTAAAAAGATTGTCTCTGGTCATTGCGAGTGAAGCGAAGCAATCTTGTCCTGGGCACGCGATTGCTTCGGGGCTACGCCCCTCGCAATGACTTTTTAAACACCCTCTAACAACTTCTCTAATATTAGGGCCTTCGTGTTTGGCTGTATAGCGGGGCAGGATTTGCAATTCCAGCGACAGGCTTTTGATGGCTGGGCGCGGCGGTTCCAGTTGGGTTGACTTTAGATTTCCGATGGGCATACAATCTCGCTCAGTGGGCAAAGCACGGAGGCCACGCCAATGCTGGAAATGACCATAGACAGCATACGGGTTAGCCCGATGAACTACCAGCGGGTGGTGATCCTGCGGGAGAAAAACGCCGACCGTTATTTGCCCATTTGGATTGGCCCGGCGGAAGCTGACGCCATTGCCGTGAAACTGCAGGACCTGAGCGTGCCAAGGCCGTTGACCCACGACTTGCTGCGCACAGTCATTGACACCCTGGGCGGGACTATCAAACACATCTACGTTAACGACCTGCACAACGACACCTTCTTCGCCAAAATCATCATTCAGGTGAACGGGGCTGAGAAGGAAATTGACTCCCGCCCCAGCGATGCCATGGCCCTGGCCGTGCGCGCCCAGGTGCCTATCTTTGCCGATGAGGCGGTGTTGGATAAGGCGGGAATCCTATTAGATAAAGAGACGGGGAAGCCTTTGGCCCCAGGTGAGACCGAAGCCAAACCAGCGGAGGGCCAGTCCCAGGTCAATGAGGAGGAATTGCGCCGTCTTTCCGCCTTCAGCGACTTTATTAACAACCTGGACCTGGAAGACTTCGGCAAGCAGCAACCCAACCGCTGAGGGGGTTGACCGTGAGCCAATCAGCTAATCACCCCAGCGCTAAGTTGCTGGGGTGATATTGTTTCTCCACCGGCGGGTTTCGTAACTACCCATACGAATTGACATTTGAATACCTGGATGATAATATGCCACGGGCTTGGTGGGAGGAATGAGTAGGTGGACCGTCGCGTTGCGGGTTACCGGGTTGGGCTGGTACGTCGCAACCTGTGTGGTGCTAGGCGTAGTCGGAGGGTACTGGTTGGACCGGCTGCTGGGCACCACGCCCTTGTTCATACTGGTCTTGACAGTTTTGGGCAGCATCGTGGCATTTTACGGAATTTATAAGATGATTGTGCCGGTCCTCTATGGGGACAAGAACTGGGGCGAAGACCGGCAAGGGTCACGGACTGAGTGAAGTCGCAGAAGCCTGGTAAGCATATTGCCCTGGGCGTTGGTGCGGCCCTGCTCATTTTCCTCTTTGTCGGCTGTGGCCTGGGCGCCGTAGGGTCTGCCATTCGCGGCGCATCCCCTCTGGTGCCGGAACCTGAAATCCACCTGCCGCCCCAGCCTGTGTTCCCTGCCGCCAAGCGGGACCAGCACCTTGGGCTGGGCAAGTCCCAGGCTGCAGACGGACATGCGGCTGAAGAACCTGCCAAAGCCGAAGCACCTAAGGCTGCCGATGACCACGGTGCCGCAAAAACGGTCCAGAACGGCGCAGCCCAGGTGGCCGAGGATCACGGGGCGGAAGGGGAAAAGCCCCACGCATCACCCTTGGGAGTGGGCGAGTTTGCCGTCACCAACACCATGCTGGCAGCATGGCTGGGCAGTGCAGTTATTATCCTGGTTTTCGCCCTGGGCGCGCGCAAGGCCAGCCTGGTGCCTGGCCGTTTGCAGAGCCTGGTGGAGTCCTTGATAGAATTGGTGCTGAACTTTGCTACGGGTGTAGCGGGCGCGGCTATGGCCCGCAAAGCCCTGCCCATAGTGGGCACCATCTTCTTCTTCATCCTCTTCAACGCGCTGCTGGCCTTGTTCCCCTTCTACCAGTTCATGGGCTTCAAGGTAGCAGGGGGAGACGAGATACAGGTCCATCTGTTCCGCTCGCCGGCCACTGACGTAAACATGCCCCTGGCGCTGGCCATTGTCTCCTTCGTATTCGTGGAGTTCTGGGGTCTGCGCGCCAACGGGATTGGGTACTTGAAGAAGTTCTTCGCCTTTGGCAAGTTGCTGCGCGGCAAGCCCGCCGGTCTGATTGATGTTTTCGTGGGCCTGCTGGAGTTGTTCAGCGAGTTTGCCCGGGTAATCAGTCTCACCTTCCGGTTGTTTGGCAACCTGACGGCGGGCGAGATTGTGGTGGTAATGGTAACCTACCTGGCTCCTTTCGTAGCCATCGAAATATTCTTTGGCCTGGAGCTGCTGGTGGCATTCATACAGGCAGCCATATTTGCGGCGTTGACGGTGGTATTCCTCTCCCTGGCGGTGACCAAGCACGAGAGTCATGAGGAACACCACTAAGGGAACGGCTTAAGAATCCGGAGTCCACTGGCAAAGTTCACATAAGTTGGAGGGTCTTGTATCATGGATCTGGTCCTATTGCAAGCAGCGAGTGAGGAAGGGGCCAAGTTTCTGGCCGCGGCCATCGCCATTGCGGTGGGCGTCATCGGGCCTGGTCTGGGCATTGGTTTCCTGGGCGCCGCCGCCATGACCGCCATTGGGCGCAACCCAGAGGCTACCGGCTCCATCACCACCAACATGATCTTGGCCATCGCCTTCGCCGAAGCCTTGGGCATCTACTCCCTGATCGTCGCGGTTATCTTGTTGTTCGTAGTGTAACCCAGGGCCAGCCAATTCCAGCTAGGGGTGTGCCGTGACCGCCTTAGGTGTAAATGTCCCAAGCCTGATAGCCTACCTGGTCAACTTCCTCATTCTCCTGGGAGCGCTCTACGTGCTGGCCTACAAGCCCCTGCTGCGGGCTTTGGACCAGCGCTCGGAGCGCATCCGCGAGAGCTTGGCGGCAGCGGACCGGGCCAAGGCAGAGGCGGCCAGTTCCCAGGCGGCGATTCAGCAGCAGTTGGATGAGGCCCGCCGGGAGGGCCAGCGGCTGCTGGACCAGGCGCGGGAAGCCGCTAACCGGTTTCGGGAGGAGGAGATGGGCCGGGCCCGCCAGGAGGCGGAGGCCTTTGTCACCCGGGCCCGGGCAGACATCCAGCGGGAGCGGGACGCTGCGGTTGAAGACGTGCGGACCCATTTCGGCGATCTGGCCATCACTGCAGCCGAGCGAGTCATCCGCCGGTCGCTGAACCGTCAGGCCCATCAGGAGCTTATCGCCCAGGTATTGGAAGAGGGCGATGCTCTGAAAAAGGCTTAGGAGAGCATGGCCAAGCGACCTTCCGGCAAGCGCTACTCCCAGGCCCTATTTGAACTGGCGGTGGATCAAGGTCAGCCGGACCAGTGGGCCGAAAGTCTGAAGTTTGCGGCGCAGACGCTGGACAACGCAGAGTTTCGCGCGCTGCTCAAGGACGCCAAAGTGCCCAGTGCAGAGCGCGTCAAAGCGGTGACGGCGGTGCTGGGCGACTTGCCGCCCATGGTGCAGAATCTGGTGTCGCTGTTGGTGGCCCGCGGCCTGATTGACTTGCTGCCCCAGGTGGCTGCCGCATATGAGCAGCTGCTGGACCAGTACCGGGGCCGGCAGCAAGTGGAGATTACTTCTGCGGTGGCCCTTACCCAGGGGGACCGCCAGCACATCACCCGGTTTGTAGGGGATCTGATTGGCCGCGACGTAGTGCTGACCACCAGCGTGGATGAGAACATCCTCGGAGGTCTAATTATCCAGATTGGCGACCGGTTGCTGGATGGCAGCACCCGCGCCCGTTTGGAAGGGCTTAGAAAACAACTCCGGTCTGACGTTCTGGCGTCGGCCGGCTAGACAGGGAAAACACGAGGGAGTCGCCAATGACGACTAGGGGTCAGGACATCGTTTCCCTTATCCGGCGCCAAATTGAAGAATTTGGCGGTGAGCTGAGTCTGGTAGATGTGGGCACCGTAGTGCAAGTGGGCGATGGCATCGCCAGCATCCAGGGCCTGCAGGGGGTTCGGTCTAACGAACTGCTGGACTTTGGCAACAACATTATGGGGCTGGCCCTTAACCTGGAATCAGACCTGGTGGGCGCAGCCATTCTGGGCGACCCCAACGCCGTAAAAGAGGGCGACCGGGTCCGCTCCACCGGCCAGATTATTGAGGTCCCTGTGGGCGATGCCCTGGTCGGCCGGGTGGTTGACCCTCTGGGACGCCCGCTGGACGGCAAAGGTCCCGTGGTTACTACTACCACCCACCCGGTGGAGCGGGTGGCCCCCAACGTGGTAATCCGCAAGTCTGTGGATACGCCCGTCCAGACCGGCATTAAAGCTATTGACGCCATGATTCCCATCGGCCGGGGCCAGCGGGAGCTGATTATCGGCGACCGCTCCACCGGCAAGACCGCCATCGCCCTGGATGCCATCATCAACCAGAAGGGCGGCGACCTCATTTGTATCTACGTCGCCATCGGCCAGAAGCAGGGCAAGGTGGCCCAGGTGGTGGGTACTCTGGAAGAAAATGGTGCCATGGCTCACACCATCGTGGTCAACGCTGGAGCTTCCGACCCTGCTCCCATGCAATACATCGCCCCTTATGCTGGTTGCGCCATGGCGGAAGCCTTCATGGAGCAAGGCAAGGACACCCTCATTGTTTACGATGACCTGACCAAGCATGCTTGGGCCTACCGGCAGATGTCGCTGTTGCTGCGCCGCCCCGCCGGCCGTGAGGCCTATCCCGGGGACATCTTCTATCTGCACAGCCGCTTGCTGGAGCGGGCTGCCCGCTTGGACCAGGAACACGGCGGCGGCTCCATGACCGCCCTGCCCATTATTGAAACCCAGGCGGGCGACGTCTCCGCCTACATTCCCACCAACGTTATCTCCATCACCGACGGCCAGATTTATCTGGAGCCGGAACTGTTCAACTTCGGCATCCGCCCGGCGGTGAACGTGGGACTTTCCGTGTCCCGCGTGGGCGGCGCGGCCCAGACCCGGGCCATTCGCCGGGTGGCTGGCCGCTTGCGCCTGGACCTGGCCCAGTACCGGGAGTTGGCGACCTTCGCCCAGTTTGGCACCGCCGACCTGGACGCCGCTACCCGCGCCCAATTGGCCCGCGGCCAGCTGGCCACCGAAGTCCTGAAGCAAGGCCAGTACAAGCCGTTGTCCATGGAGCAAGAGGTAATCGTCCTGTTCGCAGTCAACGCTGGCCTGATGGGCGACATACCGTTGCCGCGCTGCGCCGCCTTTGAGGAGCAGCTGTTGCGGTATATGTCCAGCACCCACCCGGAAATTGGACAAGCCATTGCCCAAAGCCGGGACTTGAATCAGGAGACCGAGACCAAGCTGACCCAGGCCATTAACGAGTTCAAGGCCACTTTCGCTACCCAGGGCAGCTAGGGCCTAAACTTAGCCGCTTGGTGAAATAATGCCCAGCATCCGAGACCTGCGCCGGCGCATCCGCAGTGTGCAGAATACCGGCAAGGTCACCAATGCCATGTCCTTAATCGCCGCCTCCAAAATGCGGCGCGCCCAAAACGCTACCCTCCAAGGCCGGCCCTACGCCCTGAAAATCCAGGAGGTAATTGCCGACCTGGCCGCCCAGCCGCGGGAAGAGGACGGCGCTATCCATCCCCTGCTGCAAGTGCGCGAGGTGAAGCGCATTGGTGTGCTGCTGATTACTCCCGACCGGGGACTGTGCGGCGGCCTGGCTTCCAATCTGAACCGGCGGGTGGCCCAGTTTATCCTGGAGCAGACCGTGCCTGTACGGCTCATTGTGGTGGGGCGCAAGGGCCGCGACTTCATGATTCGCTACGGCCAGGACGTCAGCGCGGTGTTCACCGACGTGGGCGACCGGCCCGCGTTGTCTGACACCACTGCCATTTCAACCCTCATCACCGACGCTTACACCAAGGGCGAACTGGATGAGGTGCATCTGGCTTACACCAAGTTTATCTCCACCATGAGCCAGGAACCCGCTCTGGAGCGTTTGGTGCCCGTGGCGCCCGCCGCTCTCACCGGCGCCCAGCGGGTGGGCTACATTTACGAACCAGATACTCTGGCAGTGCTGGGCAACTTGCTGCCCCGTTTCCTGGAGATGGAAGTCTATCACGCATTGCTGGAAGCCATTGCCAGCGAGCAGTCTGCCCGCATGGTGGCCATGCGCAACGCCACGGACAACGCCAAATCCCTGGTGGGCGACCTCACCCTGGACATGAACAAGCTGCGCCAAGATACCATCACCAGGGAACTGCTGGACCTCATCGGCGGCCAGGCGGCCCTGGAAGTCTAGATTAACCGCCGAGAGCGCGGAGATCACCGAGTTAGACGGTGGGAAAATCTCAAGAAAGTCTCTGCGTACTCAGTGGTCTCTGCGGTTAAACCGTTAACACTTAGGAGCAAGTAATGAGCACCGGCAAAGTAGTGCAGGTCATTGGCACCGTAATTGACGTGGAATTTCCCCCGGACCAGCTCCCCGCTTTGTTTGAGTCCCTGGAGCTGGACAATTCGGGACAAAAGCTGGTGCTAGAAGTGCAGCAGCACATAGGTAATAACTGGGTGCGCTGCCTGGCCCTGGGTTCCACCGAAGGCCTGGCGCGCGGCACGGAAGTAAACAGCACCGGCGGAAAAGTTTCTGTCCCGGTGGGGCCGGAAACCCTGGGCCGCCTCTTTGACGTGACTGGCACTCCCCTGGACAACTTGGGTTCCGTGGAGTCCGCCTTGCGGTGGCCCATTCACCGGGACCCGCCGCGGTTTGATCAGCAGAACCCATCCATTGAAATTCTGGAAACTGGCATCAAGGTCTTTGACCTGATTACCCCCTTCCCCAAGGGCGGCAAGGTGGGCGCCTACGGCGGCGCAGGTGTGGGCAAGACGGTCATCATTCAGGAGCTAATCCGTAACATTGGCGCAGTGCACAAAGGCGTATCGGTGTTCGCCGGAGTGGGAGAGCGCTCCCGCGAGGGCAACGACCTGTGGCACGAAATGCAGGCCTCGGGCGTGCTGTCCAGCACTGTGCTGGTGTTCGGGCAGATGAATGAGACCCCCGGCGTGCGCGCCCGTATCGGCCTCACCGGGCTGACTATGGCGGAGTTCTTCAGGGATGAGCAGCACCAGGACGTGCTGCTGTTTATTGACAACATTTACCGGTACATCCTGGCAGGCATGGAAGTGTCGGCGCTGCTGGGCCGGATGCCCTCTGCCGTGGGTTATCAGCCCACCCTGAGCACGGAAATGGGTGCGCTGCAGGAGCGCATCACCTCCACCAAGAGCGGCTCTATCACCTCCTTCCAGGCCATCTATGTGCCTGCCGACGACTACACCGACCCCGGAATCGTCACCACCTTCGGCCACCTGGACGCGGTGGTGTCGCTGGAGCGCTCCCTGGCGGCCCAGGGCCTGTACCCGGCGGTGGACCCCCTGGCTTCCTTTGCCCGCATCCTTCAGCCTGGCATCGTTGGAGAGGAACACTACCGGGTCGCCCGCGGCGTGCAGCAAGTACTGCAACGCTACCGGGACCTGCAGGACATCATCGCCATTCTGGGCATCGAAGAGTTGTCGGAAGAGGATCGGCTTACCGTGTTCCGGGCCCGGCGCATCCAGCGCTTCCTGACTCAGCCGTTCTTTGTGGCGGAAGCCTTTACCAACCAGCCCGGCAAGTACGTGCCGCTGCGCGAGACGGTGCGCGGCTTCTCAGAAATTCTGGAAGGCAAGCATGACGGCCTGCCGGAACAGGCTTTCTACATGGTGGGCACCATTGACGAGGCGGTGGAGAAGGCTGACCGGATGAAGGCGGCCACGTGAGGCCAAGGCATGCCAAAGGTCGAAACAGCCCAAGAGGCCACCGAACTGGCGATAGCTTTCCTGAAGCCGTACTGGGCCTTTGCGCGGCCCCTGAGGGCGGTCCGGCGCCCCGGCCTGTGGCACGTGGAACTAGATGTGGGTGTGCGTGGGGAAAGGCTCGGTTGGGCCGACGTGGACATGGAGACGGGCAAGATAGTGAATTACAGGATCCCCAAGGAAGCGTAGCCCCTAATCTCAGCATTAGCAATGACAGTTCAGGAAGGGGACTACCAGTCCCTCAGCATCCACTACCTAGAAAACAGCCTGCATCATTTGCAGGCCGGGGAGATTGCCAAGGCCGGAGAGTTTCTGTGGGGTAGTGTGGCCACGGCACTAAAGGCTGTTGCAGCCCGGCGGGATCGAGGCCTACGGTCCCACCGAGAGTTGCGAGCTTTCGCCCGAGAGCTAGCCAGAGATTCCGGACAACCCGACTTATGGGACAAGTACCTGACTGCGGAACACTTACACTCCAACTTCTATGAATCATTCCTAGAACGCGAGGACTTGGACGCCATCGCAGAGGACTTGCGCCCAACGGTGATGGTCCTGCTTGAGATGGCCGCCGAAGGAAGGTGAGGATTTCATGCCCACCATTCACCTGGAAATAATCACTGCCGAGCGCCAGGTGTTCTCTGACGACGTAGATACCGTGGTGGCGCCCGGCTCCGAGGGACAACTTGGTATTCTGCCCCGCCATGCTCCATTGATGACCGCCCTGCAGCCCGGCGAAATCATGATCCGCAAAAATGGCGAGGCCAGTTACCTGGCGGTGACCGGCGGTTTCATGGAGGTCATGGGCGACCGGGTGACCATTCTGGCCGACGCCTGCGAGCGGTCCGACGAGATTGATGAGTCCCGCGCGCAGGCGGCCGTGGAACTGGCCCGCCAGCAAATATCCCGGCGGGAATCCAACTTGCAGTTGCAGGAAGCTGCGGTGGCTATGCGACGCGCCCAGGCACGGCTTACCGTGGCCCGGCGGCGGCGGGCGCGGCCTGGAATGGGGCCTGGCCCCAGTGCAGAGGGCGGCGCAGCCCACTAACATCAGTGTGATAGGTTCATTGCCCCATAGCCGCTCACCCTGAGCTAGTTGAAGGATGAGCGGTTTTCCGTTCATAGCGGGCCTGCGAAATCATGAACGGGCACTGTTCCCACAGGCCCTCAGCTAGGCCTGGTCCAGGGCTTCTAGTTAGACCACAAGCGATCCTGCGCCAAGTAGTAGGTCATGGACTGGAGCGCCAGCACCGGGTCAATGTTCTCGATGCGGATGCCCTTTCTGACCAGGGGAGTAGTGGGTGCGTAGTTGACGATGGCCTTTACCCCGCAGGCTACCAGTCGGTCAATGACTTGCTGAGTTTGGCTGCTGGGCACCGCCACGATGGCAATGCTAATGCTATGCTGGCTTACTGTTTGGTCCAGTTCCTCCATGGGCTGGACCGTCAGGTTTCCGACTTGCTGTCCCACCAGAGCTGCGCTTGTGTCGAAGGCAGCCACTATTTTAAAACCCGCCGGGGCAAAACCAGGGTAGCTGAGCACCGCGCGGCCCAGCCTTCCTACTCCTACCACGGCCACGTTCCAACTGCGGTCCAAACCTAGTATCTGGTTCAGTTCGTCCAGCAGGCGGCGCACACTGTAACCCCGGCCCTGCTTGCCAAACCGGCCAAAATAACTCAGGTCTTTGCGGATTTGGGCAGGCGTAATTTGCAGCCGTTCGCCCAATTGGTCGGAGTTAACCACCTCCACCCGCTCCTCCAGGAGCTGGCTCAAAACGCGGGCGTACTGGGGCAGCCTGGCAACCACCACTTCTGGCACCTCGGCTGCGCGGCCCGATGGAGGTAAAGTGGTGCGTCCTGCCATGCTCCTAACCCGTTCCTGAGCAGCTTTCCAGCTGGGGCGCACTCGGAAAACTGCTATATACGTGGCTATAATCTATATGTCAGTGCTGGCCCAGTCAAGCCAACTCCAGGTAGTGTAGCAGTTTGCCACGAGCCTTAACTCGTCGCACCCCGACTTGTTGGGGTGCCCAGATACTTGCATGATTTAGGATCTTCTTAGGTTCCGGCTTTCGCCGGAACGACGAACGGCTAATTGATACACTACTCAACTCCAGGGTTTTTGGAGGCTCCCATTGCATATTGGATTTTGCCGGTTGACTTTGCACCTTCCCCATTCCCACAGCCTGAAAGAGCGGCGGCAGACCGCCCGGTCACTGACCGCCCGCATCCGCAACCAGTTCAATGTGGCAGTGGCGGAGGAAAACGATAACGAGCTATGGCAGCGGCTGATCCTGGGGGTCTGCTGTTTGAGTAGCGAACCAGACCATGCCAATGAGGTGCTGTCTGCGGTGGTGTCCTTTGTGGAGGAGACGCGGGGTGATCTGGAGTTGCTGGGCTACGAGACGGAGATCATTTCCGGTGTATAAGTTCGCAGGGACAGGTTTCAAACCTGCCCCTGCAACCATCGGCCAATTTCGAAAGCGTCCATGCCTCGCCTGGCTACCGGCGGCGGCGCGCCGCCACCACGCAGATGGGCCGGCCCGCGGCAAATGCTTCCAGATTCTCCACCGACATCTCCAGGCCGCGCATGGTGCCATTGTAAGCCATGCCTCCGGCGTGGGGGGACAGCACCACGTTGTCCAGCCGGGTGAAGGCATTTCCCAGCGGCAGCGGCTCGGTTTCAAATACGTCCAGGCCTGCCCCGGCGATGCGCTTTTGCTGCAAGGCTTCCAGTAGGGCGGCTTCGTCCACCACCGCGCCGCGGGAGGTGTTGACCAGGATGGCCGTGGGCTTCATCATCGCCAGTTGTTGGCGGCCAATCAGCCCCTGGGTCTCTGGGGACAAGGCCAGGTGCAGGGACACCACGTCCGACGTCCGCATTAATTCCTCCAGGGAGAGGAACTCCACGCCGTACTGCGCCGCCCGCTCTGGCGAAGGGTGCAAAGTCCAGGCCGCCACCTTCATGCCGATGCCCCTGCCCAGCTGGATCATGCGCTGGCCGATGGCCCCAGTGCCCACTACTCCCAGGGTTTTGTTGTACAGTTCGTCGATGAACCCGCGGGTCCACTCGCCCCGGCGGATGCGCTGGTCGTTGAGCACAATTTGCCGGGACACCGCCAGGGCCAACGCCAGGGCGTGCTCCGCCACGTAGGGCGCGCCGTAGCCGGGGGTGTTGCAAACGGTGATGCCCAGCTCCGATGCCGCGGCCAGGTCCACGTGGTCCACGCCGGTGCCCCAGATGGACAGGACCTGCAGCTTGGGGCAGGCGGCCAGCACTTTGCGGGTGAAGCGCACCGAGGAGCGGATGTTCAGCACCGCCTCGGCATCTTTGATGCGGGCGATGGTCTCCTCTTCGGTGGTAGGGCGGTCAAAGTGCCACTGCACCTGGCGGGCCAGGGCGCGGGCACGGGCCTCGTACGTCGTGCCGGCCAGCACCGGCGGCTGGTCGTCAGGGACTACCAGGAGAGAGAAGAGAGGAGTGGAAGGAGTGGGCATGGACTACCTCAGACCGGAAGCTCCAATTGGCGGGCGTGGGTGATGTCTCGGTGAGTAACGGTGCGCAACCCAGAGGCCGGTACAGTTGCGATGGCGGCGGTATCTCCGTCCAGTGTGAAGAACTCCACTTCAAAGGCGACACCGCCCCGGTGCACGTGCACAATAGTGCCCACGTCACCTGCCTTTAGCCTTTCCCCCGGGACATCATTCGTCAGGACAACCCGGTCATGCTCGTTGAACATATTGTCATCTCAAGGGGTATGCTGTAATCAGTCGAGGGGCGGCCCCACCAGTTTCAATGATCCAAACAGTCCTGACGAGTGGATTGCGTTCGTCAGGCGTTTCCAACCTTCCATCTACACTGTAGCGTGTGCCGTAAGGAGATTCTACTATACCGACCACCTGATTGCTGATGCCGTGCTTCCGCAAGGCTTCCGCCAGAACCTGCCAAGCTTCGGGCTGAAAACTAAAACCTTCCGAGGAACTCAGCCTTGGTGCGGCCATCAGGATGACTATCGGAGAGCAGATAATCAATTATTTTGTTCCGGTCTACTCTTGCCTGGGCTGCATTAGGCAATATCATTTACTGATGGATGCTCCCCTAGTCCCGCCTCTACTCCCCCAGGCTCTCCGCCAGCAGTTCCACCACGTCCTTGGCCTGCTTTTCCCCGGCCTGGCCCTTGGCCTGGATGCCTTCGGAGAGCATTTGCAGGCAGAAGGGGCAGGAGACGCCCACGGTTTTCGCCTTGGTCTCCAGGAAGTGGTCGGTGCGGGCGTGGTTCACCCGCGTGCCCTGGCTGTCCTCAATCCACATATGCCCGCCGCCTGCGCCGCAGCAGAACCCCCGCTGGCGGCACCGTGGCTCCATCTCCACCAGCTTCAGGCCGGGAATGGCCTTGGCAACGTTGCGGGGCTGGTCGTAGATGCCATTGTGGCGGCCCAGGAAGCAGGAGTCGTGGTAGGCCATTTCAGTGCTAATCATCTTCACGGGCTTGAGCTTGCCCTGGCGGATTAACTGGTCCACCAACTGGCTGTAGTGCAGCACTTCAAACTTGCCCCCGAACTGGGGATACTCGTTCTTCATGGTGTTGAAGCAGTGGGGGCAGGTGGTGACAATTTTTTTCACCTTGTACCGGTCCAGGGTCTCGATGGCCTGGCGGGCCAGCATCTGGTACAGGTACTCGTTGCCCATGCGGCGGGCCGGGTCGCCGGTGCAGGTCTCCTCGTCGCCCAGGATGGCAAAGTCCACGCCCGCAGATTTCAGCACCTTGACCATGGAACGGGCGATGCCCTGGCTGCGCTGCTCCAGGGCGGCGGTGCATCCCACCCAGAACAGGTACTCGGCGGTGGGCTTCTGGGCCAGGGTGGGCACGTCCAGTCCTTTGGCCCAATCGGTGCGGGAGAACTGGGTGCCCCGCCAGGGGTGGCCCCGCTGCTCCAGGCTCAACAGCGCGCCCATACCCGTCTCCGGCACTTTGGACTCCTCCAGCACCAGGTAGCGGCGCATGTCCATAATGGTGGGGATGTGCTCCACCACCACCGGGCACTCCTCCATGCAGGCCCCGCAGTTCAGGCAGTCCCAGATGGCCTGTTCCGGGATGGCCTCGCCGATGAGCGGTTTTGGCTCCTTGTGTTCCGGGTTGCGCGGCCCCTGGTGGCCAATCTCCACCATGTGGCCTTTTAAATTCTCTACGATGTGCATGGGTGAGAGCACTTTGCCCGTCAAGTTGGCCGGACAAGAATCGGTGCAGCGGCCGCACACCGCGCAGGCGTAGCCGTCCAGGAGCTGCTTCCAGGTAAAGTCCTGCACCCGCCCGGCGCCGAACTTTTCGCCCTCCTTTTCCAACTCAATGGGCGCCAGGGTGCCGCGGGGTTCCAGGGAGCGGAAGAAAGCATTGAGGGGCGCGGCCACCATGTGCATGTGCTTGGAAAAGGGTATGTAAATGGCAAAGCCCAAAATGATGCCCAGGTGCACCCACCAGAATGCGTCCCGCCATATGACGGCGGCATCTTGGCCCACCCCCAGGTCAATGAACCAACGGCCCAACAGCCCGCCAAGAATCACATGGGACTCTGGCCCCTGGCCTCCCTGGGCGATGTAGAAGCCGTGCACCAGCAGGGTTGTGACCATCAGGGCCATGATGAGGCCCACGATTATCACCGAGTCCAGGTTGCGGGTCAGATCAAAGCTCAGGCGGTGGGGTTTGCCCACCCAGCGCCGCAGCAGCGCCCAGACCAGAATGGCCAGCAGCAGCCCGGCCAGCAGGTCCAGATAGGTGGAATAGATGCGCACACCCAGGGGTGTCAGCAATGTTTCAGAGAAATGGGGCCAAATAGAGTTGCCAAATATGAAGATTACATAACTTAGCGAAAAGGACAGGAATCCCCAGAAGATGAGGGCGTGGCCCAGCCCGGCTAAGTCCCGGCCCTTGGATGGAGGGTTGCTGGCGCCCACCCGCTGCAACACCTTGCGCTGCCCCAGCACAATGGCCACGGCGCCCTTGAGCCGGAGCCAAGGCTGGTCAAAGCGGGCCACCGGCTTGCCCTGCCTGATTAGCCGGAACACCCGCCGGTATAGCAGGTAGCCGGCTAGAACCTGGGACAGGACAAAGGCTAAATACACTCCAACCCACACGGGCACTGGACCGATGAAGCTGGCTGGCGGAACCATTCAGGAAAACTCCCTAGAAAAGCTTGGTAGTGTATCAATTTGCTCGATAACTCAACACGTCACACCGGCGAACGCCGGTGTCCAGGTACAGATATAGATGATGCGCTTTGCTGGATTCCGGCTTCCGCCGGAATGACGAACGGCTAATTGATACCCTACCAAAGGCTTGACAGAATAGCCAGATTGGCGCAGCCAGTGTACCATGCGAGATTGACAGTAACTAGGGGTTATTTGGCCAGGGGGTTTTTGCAAAGTCCGCCCGTCCTGAGCTTGTCGAAGGACTCCCAACGGATGCTCGCGCATGGTTCGACTAGAGAGTGTCGTCAAATAAGGAGGGTAACACTGCTACGAGATTTGGCTGAAGATTCAGTAAACTGGCGGGATGACAGCATCCCATCGTCGCCATGACATCTCAGATCGGGTTTGGGAATTATTAGAACCCCATTTGCCTGGGGAGCGGGGTAAGGTGGGCAGGCCGGCCTTCGACAACCGCCGGTTCTTGAACGG
>VGZV01000012.1 GCA_016872385.1 SAR202 cluster bacterium
TGTGGGACATGGCTGACACTCAGCCCAGCAAGGGACGTTCGGTAACAGTTTCATCTGAGGCAACCAAGTCCCTTCGGTAACAGTTTCTATTGACGCAACACGTAGCGTAGCAATGTCGCCTGATGGCGTCTTGTGCTGCAGAACGGGTCAGGGCGATCAATAGCCGGAATAATTACTCCTTGGAACATGGTGAGAAACGTTTTGGCACAGCCTTACTTGCGTCGGCCTGCCCCTGCATGGGGATTCGTTTCATTTCCCGGGCATTGTCCTTCATTGTGCTTCGCTTACAGACCCATGCATTAAGCGCCTATCCTAATAACCGCAGAGAGCGCAAAGAACGCGGGGAGTTTGTATTGGATTCATTTGGGTTGGGCGCTGGCGCTGTTGAAAACAGCGGGTTGCAGGGGGGGCGCAGCCCCCGCCGTCCTTCCCAGGAAGGATGGGGTATCCCCGGAAATGCCCCTTTCTTCCACCTTTCCCGCAAAGCGGGTCGTGCCTCAAAATTCGGTCGTCGCACCCCGACTCGTCGGGACGCCCAGGTCCCAAAATGGCTTAAGCCATATCTGGGTTCCGGCTTTCTCCGGAACGACGAAAGTGCAGTCGGCGACTTTTGAGGCAACACCCGCAAAGCGGAAGAGAGGGAACAGAGGGGGTGAGGGCTAAAAGAGTGCGCGCCGGGGGCGCCTTGCCTGTTCAGGTGGTTGATTTCAACAGAGCTAATCCCTAACAAAATGCCGAAGTTGTCACCCTGAGTCCTTCTGCTGAAGGACGAAGGGTCTGGGGTGGTGGGCCTTTGCCCCACCCCAGATTCTTCGTCGTCCCGATGTCATCGGGACTCCTCAGCATGCCATCCTTCCTTTGTGTTAGGCACTCTAAATTAGGGAGGCAGTTCGCCCCCATGAGGCATTTTGTCCTTATTGGCGGAACAAAATTGTGAGTTAGCCGTTCGTCGTTCCGGCGGAAATCGGAACCCAGATATAGCTTGATCCCGTGCAGAACCTGGACACCGGCGAAAGCCGGTGTGACGAGGGTTCTTCGGGCAAGGCTCGCCAGGCGGGAGAGGGAGAAGATTTGGAACCTAGGGGATTCCCCGAGACCTCCGGCAGAAGGAGCTTCGCCCCCTCAGCACTCCCCTGCACTATATCTTAGGACAGATTCTTGTATCTTTCGGCAGTAGGTTGCGTATCTACTTTGCCTTCCCTGCGGTTGAAGGTAACGCGGCCTGTCTGATATAGTGGTGCTGTGGGTGGAGGGATCGCATAGTGGTCTAGTGCGGCCGCCTGCTAAGCGGTTGGCCTGGGAAACCGGGCTCATGGGTTCGAATCCCATTCCCTCCGCCAGAGACCGTGCAACAAGCATGAACACATTTCACATCTGGACCATCGGCTGCCAAATGAACAAGGCCGACTCCGAGCGATTGGAGACCGCCTTGGAGCAGTTGGGGCTGCGTCCGGTGGAACAGCCTGCCCAGGCCGACGTGGTGGTGTTGAACTCCTGCGTGGTGCGCCAGGCTGCTGAGGACAAGGTGGTCAGCACCCTGGGCGCGGTGCGTCCCCTGAAGCGCAGTCAGCCCCAGCGCATTTTGGCCCTCATGGGCTGCATGGTGGGCCCCAAGACCGACGCCTTGCAGAAGCGTTTTCCTGAGGTGGACCTGTTTTTGCGCCCCCAGCAGTACGGCCCGCTGCTGGACCTGGTGGGCCAGCGTTTGGGCGTGGACTGGGAGGGGTGCATCGGCTCCCTGGCCCCGGCGCATCCGGAAGTCACCTGTTACGTGCCCATCATCCACGGCTGTGACCTGATGTGCACCTTCTGCATCATCCCCTACCGGCGGGGCCGCCAGGCCAGCCGCCCCCTGGATGAGATTGCCCATGAAGTGGAGCTGCTGGCAGCCCGGGGCGTTAAAGAAGTCACCTTGCTGGGCCAGACGGTGGACGCCTATGGCCATGACCTGCCCGGCCAGCCGGATCTGGCGGACTTGCTTTACCGGCTCAACGAAGTTTCGGGGCTGGCCCGCATCCGGTTCCTGACTTCCCACCCCTCTTATATGAGCCAGCGCATCATTGATGCGGTGGCCTCCCTGCCCAAGGTCTGCGAGCACATTAACCTGCCCGTCCAGGCTGGCGATGACCAGGTGCTGGAGCGGATGCGCCGTCCCTACACCCAGGCCCAGTACCGCCAGTTGGTGCAGGAGATTCGTGAAACTATTCCGGCTGCCTCCATCAGCACCGACCTGATTGTGGGTTTCCCTGGCGAGACCGAAGAACAGTACCAGCGCTCTCTGGAGATGGTGGAGGAATTGCGGTTTGACAAGGTGCACTGCGCCGCCTACTCGCCCCGGCCCGGCACTGTGGCCCAGCGCAGCCTGCCCGACGACGTGCCCCAAGAGGAGAAGGCCCGCCGCCTCCACCAGGTGGATGACCTCCAGGAGCGCATCCTTACTGAGATTAACGCCGCCCTGGTGGGACAGGAGGCGGAAGTGCTGGTGGAGGGCCGCAAGAAAGGCCGATGGTTTGGCCGCACCCGCACCGATAAACTGGTGTTTTTTGACGACCCCGGAGACTGGCAGGGCCAGTTGGTTAACATAACAGTGCAGCGGTCCAGCCCCTGGTCGCTCCAGGGCGCGGTGGCCGCCCGCTCGTAGCAGCCGGAGCTTCAGGAGGAGTGTATGGCAATTAGAGTGCGTCAGCCCGTGGTGCCCATTACTGAGATTGAACATGCCGCCTTCTGCAAGACCGAGGACCAGCTTCCTGCCAAGCCCCTGGCGGAGGAACTTTCGGTCAACGTGCGCTGGCAGCATTTGCCGGAGCAGTACCTGCACTACACCGCCGAGGAGCTGGATCGGCGCATCCACCAGGCGCGGCAAAAGCTGGGCAAGTCAGTGACCATCCTGGGCCACCACTACCAGCGGGAGGAAGTCATCAAGTACGCTGACTTCCAGGGCGACTCCTTCCTGCTCTCCCAGGAGGCCGCCTCCCGGCCGGAAGCCAGGTACATTGTGTTCTGCGGCGTCCACTTCATGGCGGAAACCGCCTGCATTCTGTGCGCCCCCCACCAGCAGGTCATCCTGCCCAACATTACGGCGGGATGCTCCATGGCGGACATGGCCCCCATCGAGGACGTGGAGGACGCCTGGGAGGACTTGCAGGGCGTGCTGAGCAGTCACGGCGGCATTGTGCCCATCACCTACATGAACTCGGTGGCGCGCATCAAGGCTTTGTGCGGGCGGCACGGCGGCGCGGTGTGCACCTCCTCCAACGCCGGCAAGGTGCTGGAGTGGGCTTTCCAGCAGGGCCAGCGTGTCCTGTTCCTGCCGGACCAGCACCTGGGCCGCAACACCGCACTCAAGCTGGGCATCCCCCTGGAGCAGATGGTGGTGTGGAACCCCTTCCGGCCCCTGGGCGGCAACACGCCGGAGCAGTTGCGCCAGGCCAAAATGGTGCTGTGGCAGGGCCACTGCTCGGTGCATACCCGCTTCACCGTAAAGCAGATTGAGGCGGCCCGGGCCCGCTACCCCGATGTTACTGTGCTGGTGCACCCGGAGTGCACCATGGAAGTGGTGCAGGCGGCGGACCAGAACGGCTCCACCGAGTATATCCGCAAGGTGATTAACGAGGCCCCGGCGGGCAGCAAATGGGCCGTGGGCACGGAAATCAGCCTGGTGAACCGCCTGGCCATCAACAACCCGGACAAGACCATCTTCTGCCTGGACCCGGTGATTTGCCCCTGCTCCACCATGTACCGCATCCACCCCGCCTACCTGCTGTGGGTGCTGGAGGAGCTGGCAGCGGGCCGGGTGGTGAACCAGATAACCGTGCCCGCCGACGTGCGCCGCGACGCCCAGGTGGCCCTGGACCGGATGCTGGCGCTGCGGTAGGCTCGCATCGTTGTTCTAGATATGGTGAATAGTCTACGCTTTCAATAGTTAGTCGGAGTCCCACTATGTCTCTCGTTGCATGTAAAGAGTTTGAGGCTCAAGTATCAGAATCTGCCACGATATGTCCGAAGTGTGGTGTCGGAGAGCCAGGTGTTCGGTTTGGAACAGTCGTCTTCTCTCGCACCCCCGCATTCGCCGGATCGATGTCTGCTTTGAAGGTGTTCGTTAATAACCAGCAAGTGGGCGAGTTAAGGAACGGTGACTCAGTTGTGCTGAAGTTATCACCAGGGAAACATGATATTCAACTTCGTGGCGGCCTCTTGTCGCGAGCTACCACGATTAGTGTCCATGAGGGAGAAACTACGCGCTATAGAACTTACTTCTATTCTGGTCTCTTCAGTGGCGGGATAAAGTTGGAATTGGGTTGACGATTGGCGATTGCCGAGTCTCGACTTAAGTATCTAAACGATGTGGGGTAAATCCCCACCCCTTTGCAAAGGGGGCGACGGAGGATTTCATTACCCAGGGTTAAGGCCTTCACACAAGGGTAGTTAAGCAGGTTTGTGAGTCTAGCCCGCGAGGGCTCGGTTACGGTGAAACTCCGGTAGGTCACTTGGTGCTGGCTGTCGCGGCCGCCCTCCTCGTCCGATTCCTCAGCGGACGGGCGGGCAAGGAGGTAGGTATGCAACACGACAGGCATCCCCTTATTCATAGGGACCGAAGTTCAAGTCATCTCACGCGTCTCCTGGTGAATTCCATCAGGTTCATGGCGAGGGTGGCCGCGACGACGGCAGTAACGGTGTGGCTCGGAGGAATCCTACCGGGCTAGGCTCACAAGCTTCCCCTATTTGGTTATGCGCGCCACGGCTTTTAAGCCAGTGGCGCTTTGTCTGCCTTGCCTGGCCTTCCCCAGCCCATTGCGGTACAATGGGCGGCACTAAATGCAGACACGCACCAGTGACGGGCAGAGATAACCTTTGGCAAACACCCACTACGACTACATCATTATCGGCAGCGGCATTGCCGGGCTGAACACCGCCCTGCTGGCCAGGGAGCACGGCTCGGTGCTCATCCTGACCAAGGGCAAGATTGACGATTGCAACACCCGCTACGCCCAGGGAGGCATCGCCGCCGCCATCGGACCGGGAGACTCGCCGGAACTGCATTTTAAGGACACCCTGATCGCTGGCGCGGGCCTCTGCGACCCGGAAGCGGTGCAGGTGCTAACCCGGGAAGGCCCCCAGCGGGTTGCCAACCTCATTCACTGGGGCGTGCCCTTTGACACCATCCACGGGCAGATTGCCCTGGGCCGGGAGGGCGCCCACAGCATGTCCCGCATCCTTCATGCGGGCGGCGACGCCACCGGCCAGCACATTGAGTTGACACTCTCAGCCCTGGTGGGGAAATCCAACATCACGGTGCTGGAATACACTCTGGCTACCCAACTGCTGCTGGAAGGGAAGAAGGTCCAGGGCGTGGCAACCCTCAGCACCCAGGGAGGCCAGACCCAGACCTTTACCGCCCGGACGGTGGTGCTGGCTACCGGCGGCGCGGGCCAGCTTTTCCGGTACACCACCAACCCAGAAGTAGCCACCGGCGACGGCGTGGCCCTGGGGTTCAACGCAGGCGCCCAGGTCATGGACATGGAGTTCTACCAGTTCCATCCCACCGCTTTGTGGCTGGAGGGCGCGCCCACCTTCTTGCTGTCGGAAGCTATGCGGGGCGAGGGCGCGGTGCTGCTGGACGAGTCGGGCCGCGCCTTCATGGCCGACTACCATCCCCAGGCCGACCTGGCCCCGCGGGACGTGGTATCCCGGGCCATCGCCGCTGAGGTTGGCAAGTCCGCCACCGGACGCGTCTACCTGGACATCTCCAAGCTGCCCCCGGACACGGTCAAGGGGCGCTTCCCCACCATTTACAAGTTCTGCCTGGACTACGGACTGGACATAACGCGCCAGCCCATTCCGGTGGCTCCCGCAGCCCATTACATGATGGGCGGCGTGAAGATAGATACATGGGGCCGCACCAACATCCAGGGGCTGTACGCCTGCGGCGAAGTGGCTTGCTCTGGAGTCCACGGGGCCAACCGCCTGGCCAGCAACTCGCTCCTGGACACCCTGGTCTTCGCCCAGCGGCTGGTGGCCAGCAGCATAGGCCAGGCGCCGCCGCCCGCGACCCCCGATGGCCGGGACGTGAACGTAACTCTGACCAACCGTCCCCCGGTGTGCGCCAGTATGCCCAGCTTGAGCCGGGAGAACCTGCAGGACTTTATGTGGCGCAACCTGGGCCTCAGCCGCCACGGCTCCCGGTTGCTGCTGGCGGCCCGGGTCACCAACATCTGGCAGCGCACTGCGCCCACGCCCACGGACCGCGCCAGCTATGAACTGCGGAACATGGCGCTGCTGGGGCGGCTGATGGCCGAGGCGGCGTTGCTGCGCCAGGAGAGCCGCGGCTCCCATTTCCGTGAAGACTTCCCGGAGACCTCTGCCCAGTGGGAGAAGCACATTGTGCTGGTAAAGCAGGAGGATATCCAATGAGCCAGCTTCCCCCAGAAGTCCATCACCTTATTGAACTGGCCCTGTCCGAAGACCAGACCTTCAGCGACCCCACCACCGGCCTGCTGGTGCCGCCGGAGCTGCAGGCCACCGGCCTCATCCGCGCCAAGGCCCACGGTGTGCTGGCCGGGGTGGCGGTGGCCCTGGAAGTGTTCCGGCGGGTGGACCCGGAACTGGAGACCCGCGCCCTGCTGGCGGACGGGGACAAGCTGGTTCCCGGTGCGGCGGCGGCCCGCATCTACGGCTCCGCGGGCAGCATCCTGCGGGGCGAGCGCATCGCCTTGAACTTTGTCCAGCGCATGAGCGGCATCGCCACCGAGACTGCCCGCTACGTGCAGGCGGTGCAGGGCTGCCGCGCCCGCATCGTGGATACGCGCAAGACTGTGCCGGGACACCGCTTCCTGGACAAGTACGCCGTGCGCATGGGCGGCGGCCACAACCACCGCATGAACCTGGCCGATGGCATCCTTATCAAGGACAACCACATCGCCGCCCTGGCCTCCCAGGAGCTGGGTTTGGGCGGCGTGGTGCGCCTGGCCCTGGAAAAAGCGCCCCATACCATCAAAGTTGAAGTGGAGGCGGAGACCCTGGAGCAGGTGCAGGAGGCGGTGGATGCGGGCGCGCCGGTCATCATGCTGGACAATATGGCCGTGGAGCAGATGCGCCGGGCGGTGCGGCTGATTAACGGGCGGGCAGTAGTGGAAGCCTCCGGCGGCATTACCCTGGACACGGTGCGGGCCGTGGCGGAAACTGGCGTGGACATCATTTCCATTGGTGGCCTGACCCACTCGCCCAAGGCGTTAGACCTGAGCCTGGACCTGGAGTTTGCCGCCGCTTAACGCTCAGGCCGCCCAGCGGCGAGGCAGGGAGTCCGTGCATCTTCGGAGGACAAAGTAATGTGGCGGGTCCGGCAGGCTGGCGCAATCATGTTCGGGATAGTTCTGGCGGCGTCCCTGGGTTGCGGAGCAGGAGCAGATAAGGCGCAGGTCTGCGACGATGGTGAGAGGGGGGAATAGGTCCCATCGAGCGGGTAGTGAACGCAGACATCTTTGTGCCTTCCGATTTCCAGTGTCGTATCTTGGGCGCTGGTGCGGTAGCCGGCGACATTCTGGTGGACGGAAAGGTCAACGGCAACCTCAAGCATAGTTCCGGCGAGCTGGTGCTCCGGGGCATCCTTGATGGCAACATTGAGACATCAACCGATGGCGCCATAGTTATCATGGGCACCGTGGACGGCAACATCCAGAGCACGGGCAATGGCAAGGTCGGCATCCGCCGCGGCGCCAGGGTCAAGGGTAACATCAAGATGTTGGGCGGCGGCGAGTTGACCCTTGACGTCGGCAGCATCATCGGTGGCAACGTGGAGATGGAGGGGGTCCGGAGAGGTTAACATCGGTTCCGGCAGCACTGTGATGGGCAGCGTCAGATGCGGCGCCAAAGGCGGCTCCATCAATGGCGCCGTGAAAGGAAGCGTGGAAAACTGCCAATAGCGGCCCCCTGCGTCAGCGCCGTCTGTGCGGCGTTAGAGCGCGGGCGGAGCAACCTTAGATACAAATACAGCAACGGGAGGTTCGTCCATGGCCCGATTACCCAACCGTACCCGCGAGGAACTGGACCCGGAAGACCAGCAGTTCTATGACTCCATCGCTGACAGCCGCGGAGGCGTGCGCGGCCCTTACGGGGTGTTGCTGCACAGCCCAAAGCTGGCGGCCCGCGTGGCCCATACCGGCACCTACGTGCGGTTTGACCTGGACCTGCCCGAATCCCAGAAGGAGTTGATTATCATCTCCACGGCCCGGGAGATTAAGAGCCAGTACGAGTTTACTGCCCACGCCCGGCTGGCCCGCCAGGCCGGACTGCCGGAGGCGACCATCAAGGCAGTGGCCCAGGGCACTGCGCCCCAGGGCCTAACCGGCGATGAAGCTCTGCTGGTGCGCTATGTCCAGGAGTTGCTGCGCAACCACAAAGTCAGCAACCCCACCTTTAACGCCGTCAAGGAGCGGTGGGGCGTGCAGCGCACCATAGACATTACCGCCTTGATTGGCCACTACCTGCTGGTGGGGCAGATTTTGGCGGCATTTGAAGTGGACCTGCCCGCCGGGGCCAAGCCGGAGTTGCCGGTGTAGCTGGTCTGGAGTTAGGTGTATGGGCGGGTTGAAACCCGCCCCTGCGGGCTCCTTTCTCCCCATTACGGCTTTGCCCGAAAATTGGCAGAGGATGGGTCGTCGTTCCGGCGCAAGCCGGAACCCAGATATAGCCGTAGCCTCCCACAGAGGGCCTGGACACCGGCTTTCGCCGGTGTGACGATGATTTTCCGGGCAAGGCCCCCATTACCAAGGAGAGGGCCTTGTTTCAAAAGTAATGATTTCGCTGTGAGAATACGATTTTCATCCAGTTCTTGTCACCCTGAGCGCAGCGAAGGGTCTAAGAGGGTGTGTGACAATTCCCGCTCGTGGTGAGCTTGTCGAACCACGGGCGGGTTAGAGTCCGCCGCTCCTTCGACAAGCTCAGGATGAGCGGGCTGGGTAGACGGCATTTCTCACACAGGCTCTAAAAGCGTGTTTAAAAAGTCATTGCGAGGGGCGTAGCCCCGAAGCAATCGCGTGCCCAGGACAAGATTGCTTCGCTCCACTCGCAATGACCAGAGACTGTCTTTTTAGACAACCTCTCAGGAATCTGCAAAGGGGGGCCAGGGGGGATTTCCATGAGCGGTCTACCCCCGCCTGGAGCGCAGCCTTTCGGCGCTGTCCAGCATTAAAGTCACTGGGCCGTCGTTTTCCAGGGAGACCAACATATGCTCCTGGAACCGTCCGGTGGCCACGGAAAGGCCGGTCTGCCGGAAACGCTCCACCGTGTCCAGGTACAACTGCTGGGCCTTATCCGGAGCCGCGGCGCTGGTAAAGTCGGGGCGGCGGCCTTTGCGGGTGTCCCCGTACAGGGTGAACTGGCTGACCAACAAAATCTCCGCCCCGATGTCCAGGGCGGAGTAGTTAAACCGGGCTGCGGCGTCCGGGAAGATGCGCAGGTTGGTGATTTTGTCCGCCAGGTACTGGGCGTCTTCGGCAGCGTCCTCCTTGCCTACCCCCAGGAGCACCGCCAGCCCGCGGCCAATGTGCGCCACATCTTCGCCCCCCACGGTCACGATGGCCCATGTCACCCGCTGCACCAGGGCGCGCATGGCCGGCTAATCCCAGAGTACGGCGGCCAAGGACTACTCGGAAGTTTTGGCAGAAGACGCGGAGGATGAAGACTCGGCCTTGGATTCTCCAGCCGCAGCAGGGCCGTTGCTGGATTCGGACGTGGCGGACTTGGCAGGCTCTTTTTCCTTCTTCTCTTTCTCTGGCGGCGGGGACTTGGGGCGGCCATAGTCGGTGGTGTAAAAGCCAGACCCCTTGTAAATCACCGGCACCGCATGGAACACTCGGCGTCCGTTTCCGGAGCATTTGGGACAAGTGCCCGACCCAGCTTCCTGGACCCGCTGCACCAGCTCAAACTCGTGCCAGCACTGGACACATTGATAATCGTAGCGCGGCACTCTGATCTCCCTCCTGGCCGATTGGCAACTGGCAATGCCCTGGGCGTAATGCCAGCCATAGTTTTTTCAATTTACCATTGGGCCTTGGGACTGTCAACGAGCAATCTTCCCTGGTACTGGTTCGTTTTGGGTATCGTCGTTCCGGCTTTCGCCGGAACCCAGCAAAGCGCATCATCTATACTTGTATCTGGACACCGGCTTTCGCCGGTGTAACGTGTTGAGTTATCGGGCAAATTGATACACTACCTCTTCCCAGCATTCCAGCTCCTCCGCCTGGGCCCGCTACTTTGTGCTATATTAGCCGCGCAACCTGGAAGATTGGAAAGCCTGTCACGAGGTGCAGCGATGGCAACGGCGACACAAGAAATCAAGAACATGAAGCTGATTTCCCACCATGACCTCAACGGCTTTGGCAATGTGGGCGAAGGCGTGGCCCTCCAGCAGACCGCCGGAGGCCGCCGCATTCTCTGGATGGCCCACGAAAGCGCCCCCAAGGATTTCTCCGGCGTGGATGTCACCGACCTGGCCAACCCCAAGCTGGTAGTCCAGACTGAACTGGCTTATCCCCACCTGCGCTCCAACTCCCTGGCGGTGCTGGGCGACGTGATGCTGGTGGCCTACCAGTCCAGCAAAATGGGCCTCCCCGGCGCGGGCATGGGCGTGTACGATATCAGCCGCCCGGAACGGCCCCGGCGCATCGCCTTTCATGACACTTCCGGGCCTTCTTCCAAGGGCGTCCACTGCCTGTGGTGGGTGGATGGCGAGTACGCCCACCTTGCCACCGGGGCCGCAGACTTTCACCCGCGCAATGAGCGGGACGACCAGTTTTACATGGTGGTGGACGTCAAGGACCCGGCCAAGCCCGCGGAAGCGGGCCGCTGGTGGGTGCCCGGCACCCGCAAGGGCGACGCCGCCCCCATGCCGGCGCGCCATCCCCAGTTTGACGCGGGCCATGCCCTGCACAACGGCAATGTGTACCCGGAGCGGCCCGACCGGGCTTACTGCGGCTGGAAAGACTCCGGCGTGATTATCCTGGATGTTTCCGACAAGTCTGACCCCAAAATGGTGAGCCAGGTAAACTATGCCCCGCCCTTCCCCGGTTTTACTCACACGGTGCTGCCCCTGTTCAGCCGCAACCTGCTGGTGGTCAGCCAGGAAGCCACCCGCTTGAATGGGGAGGACTATCCCAAGCTGGTCTGGCTGTTGGATTCCCGGGTGGAGACTAATCCGGTGATTATCAGCACCCTGCCCATGGCGGACACCGGCGATTTCTTCCAGCGGCCGGGGCGGTTCGGCGCGCACAACCTGCACGAGAACCTGCCCATTGACATCTCTTACCGTTCTGACACCCTGATTTTCGCCACCTTCTTTAACGGCGGCCTGCGGGTGTTTGACACTGCCAATCCCTTCCAGCCCCAGGAGGTGGCCTACTTTGTTCCAGAGGTCCCGGCGGGTGCGCAGGCTAATTCGGTCAACGACGTGTACGTGGACGAGAACCGCACCATTTTCGCCGTGGACCGGCTCAAGGGTGGGCTTTACATTCTGGAACTAACTATCTAAGAGGGTGTCTAAAAAGGCTAGGTGCTCGTGGTTCGACAGGCTCACCACGAGCGGTCCTTCAGCCGAAGGACGCTAACCCTGAGCTTGTCGAAGGGTGAGCGCTGGTAGTGCACAGCACTTTTTAGACACATTCTAAGACCCCCTAACAAAATGCCGAAGCTGTCACCCTGAGTCCTTCGGCTGAAGGACGAAGGGTCTGGGGTGGTGGGTGTTTGCCCCACCCCAGATTCTTCGTCCCGGTTCTGTTGTATTTGGGTGTAAGTACGGGTGATTCTGTATCTATGCCAGAGGCCGACTCCACCGAGACGCAACAGAACCTTCGTCCCGATTGCATCGTGACTCAGAATGACATCCTTCATTTTGTTAGGCACTCTAAGAATGTGTGTGGAAATTGCCATTCACAATTATCCGCTCATCCTGAGCTTGTCGAAGGATGGGCGGACACCAACCCGCTCACGGTTCGACAAGCGCACCACGAGCGGGAGAAACCGCTCGCCCCTTCCGCTGGCCGGGCCTGTCCTGAGCCAGCCTAAGGGGTGAACACCGTTGGTGCAGGCGCTTTTTAAACCCTCCCTAGGGCCGGAAAATCACCGCTACCACGGTCCGCAATGTCTGGCCTTCGGGGCTGGTGCTTAGCACTTCTACTATGTTGGTGCCGGTGTCCAGGGTAATGGTGGTGGCAAAGGATCCCTGGTCGTCCACTGGGATGGCAACTCCCTTGACTCTGACCTGCGCCTCGCGA
The DNA here is from genome assembly GCA_016872385.1 of SAR202 cluster bacterium. Classification (GTDB taxonomy): domain Bacteria; phylum Chloroflexota; class Dehalococcoidia; order Lucifugimonadales; family UBA3495; genus SHYG01. Next base: position 12,267 of record VGZV01000012.1, read on the forward strand.
ATGGTGCGGCCAATCACGCGGATGTTGCGGGTATTCACCACCGTTTGGTCCTCCGGCTCAGATACCACTAGAAAGAAGGGCCGGGGTATATCCGCGGTGACCCGCACCACCGACGTGGTGAGGGCGCCCTCAGGGCTAATAGCGGCTACTCGGATTTCGTTAGGGCCGAAGGCCAGGGTCAAGTTAGCCTGAAACCTCCCTTCAGTGTCCACGGTGGCACCCTGGCCGTTGATGCTGATAAGGCTGCCGGGAGTGGTTTTGCCGTGCACCACAACCGAACTGCCGCGAATGGAGCTGCCGTCGGCTGGACCTTCCACCACCAGAACAGGCTTTGGCAGGGGTGTAGGAGTGGGTGTGGACGGCGGCGTTGTATTGACGGGAGTAACTGTGGGCAGCGCCGTTGGCGTGGATGGGTCCTTCGTAGCTGGGGCAGGCGTGGTGGTGGGAGTGGGCTTAACAGGGGTTGCTGTGGGAGAAGGCGAAGCATCCGGCGTCATGCCAGGCCTGGACATGGCCTGCACGCATGCCGTGGCGGCCAGCAAGCAAAGCAGGGCCGCCAGTGCTGCTGGCACAGCCAATCTGTTTGCGGTCTGGCGGGACCGGCTCAAGTTTCGCCTTGTGTTGGCTGCGTTCAAGCTGGTCAATTGGACGACCCGTTGGCGCCCGGCCCCAAAGGCAGGCTGAGCAAGAAAGCGGTATGGTGGTCTGGGCTAGGCGCAGTGACCGCCTCCACAGTCAGTTCACCACCGTAGCGGCGGGCCAGGGTGCGGGCAATAAATAGTCCCAGGCCGGAACTGGTCTTTTCCTGTCCGCGGGCCGCCTCTGGCGTCCAGCCGCGGTCAAACACGTGGGGCCGGTACTGGGCTGGAAGGCCGGGCCCGTCGTCCCATACCCGGATAAAGAAATGGGTTGGGTTGCGGGTCAATTTGACTTCTACATGAGTGGTGGCAAACCGCACTGCGTTGTCCACCAGGTTGGCCACCACGTGTTCTATGGCAGAGCTGTCAGTGTAAATTATGCCAAACTCCGCCGGTTCGGCCCACCAGGTAACCTCTTTGCCAGCCTCAGAGGCCACCGCAGAGTACCGGTCCACAATGCGGCGCACCACCTGGGCGGGTTCCACAGGTTGAAGCTCTGCGGGAGATTCCGGTGACTCCAGCTGGATCAGCACCTGAATGTTGGACATCATCAGCCGGAAGTTGGGCGCCTGCCGTTCAATTTCGTCCAGCAAGTCCTTAACGGCTGGCGACTGGTTTATTTCCCCCGCGGCCAGCATTGCCCGCAGTTCCCGTTCCTTGCCTAGAATGCGCCGCAGCGGCCGCCCCAGGTCGTGGTGGAAAAGCTCGAAGTATTGCAGGGTGGTCCGGCTCCATTGCGCCATATCTATGGGAACGCTGCCGCCCTGCGCCGCGCCTGCGTTGGCAGGGCGCATGACCAGGTAAGAAATGGAGACAAAGCCCAAGCCGATTATCACGGCTACTGCGCCCAGGTAGGTAAGGGGCTCCACTCCCCACAACACGGTGAAAAGCCTGTTCCCAAAGACGGGCGCAACAGCTAATGCTACTATCCCGCCCAGGATTACCAAGGCGCCAAGCAGCCTCAGCCACCCCAGGCCTCTTAGGAATGACCGCACAACTCTATGCCCTTGGGGCCACCAAGCGATAGCCGTGGCCGCGGATATTGATAATCAGGTCGTCCGCGCCAAACCGCACCCCCAGGGCTTCGCCCAAGGAGTCCTTAATTTCCCGGATGCGCACCCTCAGAGATGCTCTGGCGTCTTCCCCTTCCGAGTACCGCTCCAAGCGGCCAAAGGGCACCAACTCGCCGGGACTGCGAAACCAGGTGGCCGCCAGTTCCCGCAAAATCTCGAACTTCATGCCTTGAATGTCGTTGACCGTTTCTTGCCCAGAATCTTTCTTCACATATACTACCTGAGCGCGGGTGTCCACCACAATGCGGTCGCCAATGGCAATGGTCTCTGGAGATCGCCCAATTAGCCGGCGCAAGCGCAGCACTACTTCTTCAGGGCTGGCCAGTTTGTCAATAAAGTCCACCTGGGCGTCCCACCGCAGGGTGCCGCGCACCGCGGTCTCCCGTTCCGGCCCCTGGGCGTACTGGGTGAACATCAGCACCGGCAGCCGGGGGTGGTCCGCCACTATCTTCTGCAAAATCTCCAGTCCCTTGAACCTGTCGTCCCGGTGCTCGCCAAACCGCACGTCCAGCAGCACCCCGTCGGGCCGCTGCTCCTCAATGGCAAACAGCGCCGCCGACTCAAACTCGTCTCCGGACCGGCGTCCAGGCCCAGGGTTAATGGTCACCGCCTCCCACCCTTCTTGCTCCAAGCGGCGCGTCACCGCTTTAACAATGCCCGCCTGCCACTCGTCGTCAACGATGAGGATTTTGTTTCGCCGTTGCTTTGTGGCCATCTCCTGCACCTCATATCTTCAAATAATAACCAACGTTGGACACAATGCCAAGCTACTCTCTGTTACGCAGGAACGTGCCACATGGATTGGCGGCGTAGGTACGCACATGGTTTGCAACTGCTGGCCGGATATGCCAAAATGCCGTTGGATGCTTCCAAGGACGGCCGCCTGTCGTTCATTGGCGCCTATTGCAACCCTGGATTTTGGGATCACGGGCTTTTCCAGTCTTGAAATTGTGAGCCAATTCGAGTTCAAAGTCGTTGCCATTTAGAGCGTGTGTGACAATTCCCGCTCGTGGTGAGCTTGTCGAACCACAAGCGGCATGCCTATTGGCCCTTCGTCAGGCCCAGGGTGAGCGGGCTAGTAGCCAGATTTAGCAACTAAGGCAACGCTCTATAATAGCCGGAATTCGGCGGGGTGATTATCACAGCCAATTGTTAAGTTCTTGTTGATAATCTTTCAACTTGACCGTCATAACGTGCTTGACATAAACAGCAGCGACACAACTTGCCACCGGAGGTAACTGCTTCATGGTTGAGAACAGCGGCAGCATCGAGGCCTTGCTCCAGGAAGATAGGACGTTCCCGCCCCCGGAAAAGTTCCGCCAGCAGGCCAACATCCGTGACCCACGGGTCTATGCACGGGCGCGTCGGGACCCGGAGGCCTTCTGGGCCAAGTTTGCCGAGGAGCTGCACTGGTTCAAAAAATGGGACCAGGTGCTAGACTGGAAGCCGCCTTACGCCAAGTGGTTTGTGGGGGGCAAGACTAACATCTGCTACAACTGCGTGGACCGGCACCTGGAGTCGGCGCGGCGCAACAAGGCCGCCCTGGTGTGGGAAGGGGAGCCCGGCGACTGGAAGGTCTATACGTACCGGGACCTGTACCGGGAGGTGTGCCAGTTCGCCAACGGTCTCAAGAGCTTGGGCGTGCGCAAGGGCGACCGGGTGACCATCTATCTGCCTATGGTGCCGGAGCTGCCCATCGCCATGCTGGCCTGCGCCCGCATCGGCGCGGCCCACAGCGTGGTGTTCGGCGGGTTCAGCGCCGACGCCCTGCGGGACCGCACCAACGACTGCCAGGCCAAGGTGCTGATTACCGCCGACGGCGGCTACCGCCGAGGCAGCGTTGTGCCCCTGAAACAGAACGCCGACGACTCCCTCAACGGCAGCCCCAGCATCCAGAAGGTGGTGGTGGTGCGCCGCACCGGCCACGCCGACGACAAGATGGTGGCAGGCCGGGACATCTGGTGGCACGACCTGGTGAAGGGTCAGCCCATGACCTGCCCGCCAGAGCAGATGGACAGCGAGGACCTGCTCTACATCCTTTACACCAGCGGCACCACCGGCAAGCCCAAGGGCATTGTCCACACCACCGGCGGCTACATGGTGGGCGCCTATGCCACCGCCAAGTGGATTTTTGACCTGAAAGAGGACGACATCTACTGGTGCACCGCCGACATTGGCTGGGTCACGGGCCACAGCTACATCGTCTATGGCCCCCTGGCCAACGGCGCCACCACGGTCATGTACGAAGGCTCCCCCGACTACCCGGACCGGGACCGCTTCTGGGCCATCGTGGAGAAGTACGCCGCCACCATCCTTTACACCGCGCCCACGGCCATCCGCACCTTCATGCGCTGGGGTGAGGACTACCCCCGCAAGCACGACCTCTCCACCCTGCGCCTGCTGGGCAGCGTGGGCGAACCCATCAACCCGGAAGCCTGGGTCTGGTACTGGAAGAACATCGGCGGGGGGCGCTGTCCGGTGGTGGACACCTGGTGGCAAACCGAGACCGGCTCCATTCTTATTTCTGCTTTGCCGGGCATCACCACCCTCAAGCCCGGCTCGGCCACTCAGCCTTTCCCCGGCATTGACGCGGAAATCCTGGACGAGCGGGGCCAGCCCGTGGGGCCGGGCAAGGGCGGTTACCTGGTCATCAAGAAACCCTGGCCCTCCATGCTGCGCAACATCTACGGCGACCCCCAGCGGTTCGTGCAGCAATACTGGAGCCGCTACCCCGACACCTACTTCACCGCCGACGGCGCCAAGGTGGACGAAGGCGGCTACTACTGGCTGCTGGGCCGGGTGGACGACGTAATCAAGGTTTCGGCCCACCGCATCAGCACCATGGAGGTGGAGAGCGCCCTGGTGGACAACTCCAAGGTGGCGGAGGCCGCCTGCATCGGCAAGGCCCACGAGATGAAGGGTGAAGCCGTTGTGGCCTTTGTGACGCTGAAAGAAGGCGTGGCGGGCACCCCGGCGGTGATGAACGAGCTGAAGCAGCACGTGGTCAACAAAATCGGCTCGATAGCCCGGCCCGACGACATTTATTTCACTGCCGAGTTGCCCAAGACCCGCAGCGGCAAAATCATGCGCCGCCTGCTGCGGGACGTGGCGGAAGGCCGCGCCCTGGGCGACACCACCACCCTGGCGGACCCGGCGGTGGTGGAGGCGCTGAAGAAGCGGTATGGGGATGAGGAGTAGGGGATGGGCACAGGAATAGAGGTAAAGTATGCACCATTGATAACTTAATGAGGTTAGTTCGTCGCCAAAATGGCTGATGTTGGATATTGACAGCCAAGAACAGTACCAGTAGCATGGGGCTATGATGTGACGTAGCTAACTGAGGGAACAAGCCGTTGCCAGATATAAGAAGAGGGTGCCGTGAGCACGAGAGCAGCGAGGCCCGCGTTCTTAGTTGGGGTATTCTTTCTAGTGTTGGTGGGAGGCCTGGTGGCTGCCAGCGGCTGGCAGTCCCCAGCTAAGGTGGTAGAGGGCACCGACGTTTGCATATGTACATCGTTGCAACCCGAGATCACCACCTTGCCTAACCCTAGAATAGACGGCGACATCCCTGATGTCAACCGGAAAGCCAATAATAAAGAGGTACTGCAAGCTCGTTGGCATAAGATCCGGGCTGTGGGGGGAACTCCCCCAGTCGATCTGTACTACATAAATTTGGTCATCCCGTACAGGATAACGCTCGTATGTACAGGGTTAGGAACGAAGTGCACTGGCAATCTAAAGGTTAGCGCTGAAAGTGCTGATTGGAAAGTCTGAGAAGTACCAGCGCCCAATGGTACTCTAACGAAGGCGACCCTTTCGTACGGCCGGAATTCTGCGCAGCAATTCCCAGTTCCTCCCACGGGAGTGACGCCATGGACTGTGGAATGTCAGGGGCAGTGCGCTGGAACCGCTGCCGGAAATCATATAAGAGTAATACTTGCAGTTATTGAATACACTGCAGAAGTGACAGGGCCCGAGGGTGCATCCCACTTCGAGGCCAACGTTAGGCTGAAGTTCAGTTCCAATAATTGTCCCCCTGTGCTGCACTGGCCAACCAATGCTGACCAGAGTACTTTGATTGTTATAGACACAGGGAATCCGGGCGCTGGGGATACTACCAATAACAAAGTTAACGAGAAAAAAAGTGACTGGAACGGAGATGGGACTCTTGGGGACTAGGCTCCCTGGGACTATGGGTCTTGGTGGGTTGAGCGGATCCCTCTTGCTACCTCCTCCGCACCACCCTATTCCGCAGCACGCCAATTCCCTCCACCTCCAGCTCCACCACGTCGTTGGGCTGAAGCCAGCGGTCCAGCTCCAGCCCGCAGCCGCCGCCCGCGGTGCCGGAACCCAGGATGTCACCGGGGTAGAGGGTCTCCTCCATTGATGTGTGGGCAATCATCTGGGGGAAGCTCCAGTGGATGTTGCCGATGTTGTTGTCCGACCACACCTCTCCGTTGATGCGGGCAATCATGCGGGCGTTGCGGGGGTTGAACTCGTCGGGCGTCACTACCCAGGGGCCAATGGAGGTGCCGAAGTCCTTCCCCTTGCTGGGGCCTAGCCCCACGCTGCTCTCCTGCATCTGGATGTCCCTGGCGCTCCAGTCGTTCATCACTGTGTAGCCGCCGATGTAGTCCGCCGCATCCTCCACGGAAATGTCAATGCCCTGCTTGCCCACAATGCAGGCCAGTTCCAGCTCGTAGTCCATCTTCTCGCTGTAGCGGGGCCAGTTCACTTGCTGCTCGTGGCCGATGAGGGTGCGGTAGTTGCCCTTGTAGTACACCGGCATCTCGTACCAGGCGGGCGGCACCTCCATGCCCCGCGCCTCGCGCACGGTCTTGATGTGCTGCTCAAAGGCGATGAAGTCCCGCAGGGAGCCGGACTCCACGCTGGGCAGGTAGATGATGTCCCTGAGGCTCCAACGGGGCACGTCGAAGCGGGACAGGTCTTGCAGGTCCCGGGCCAGGACGCCGCCCATCTCGGTGTTGTAGGCGATGATGTCCACCGCCCTGGGCAGGGGCACAGAGATGCCCGCCTGGGCCAGCACGGCAGCGGCGTCCAGGGCGTGCCCCTGGACTACGTCCACCAGGCCAATCTTGACCTCGCCGGGAGCGTTGCGAGTCTCAAACCGCACGATTTTCATAGAAGACCTCCTGGGAAGCACTAACCAAGCTTTTTACACTGCCTTCATAAAATCCCCTCTGGCCCCCCTTTCGCAAAGGGGGTTGGAGGGGTTTCCTTAGAGCCCCTAACAAAATGCCGAAGCTGTCACCCTGAGTCCTTCGGCTGAAGGACGAAGGGTCTGGGGTGGTGGGCGTTTGCCCCACCCCAGATTCTCTTCGTCGTCCCGATATCATCGGGACTCCTCAGAATGAGATCCTTCATTTGGTTAGGCACTTTTAGTGAGCCGCGGGCTGGCTGGCCACCGGCGCAGCAGAAGGGCTGCGCGCCTCCGGGTGGATGGTGGTGCCCCGGTTTTCCGCCAGGGCCACGTCCACGGAAAAAGTGGAACCCTTGTAGTCCAGGATGCCCGTGAACTTGATGGTGGGGGCCTCCACCAGGTAGTCAATGGTCCCGGTGGCGTTGACCCGGAAAGGCCGGTCATGGCCTGGATACACTACCTGCGTCGCGGCCAGCACCTTCTTGACGCTGGCCCTGGCCTCGTCTTCGCTCCAGAAGATGATGGCGGGGGTGCCGCGCAGCACCGTGCCCGCATCGGAAACGGCGTCGCCGCACAGGCACACCAGCCCGGCGGCGGTCTCCACCAGGAGGCTGACATGGCCCTTGGTGTGGCCCGGAGTTTCAATCAAGCCCACGCCCTGTTCCAGTTCCGTCTCTTTGTTGACCGCCCGCACCTTCTGCCCTTTAAGAGTCTCGGCGAAGTAACGGGCGGTGGCAAAGTCTCCGGCCCTGGGGTTGCGAGTGTACTCCAGCTCCTTCTCGTGAATCACTATTTCGGCGTTGGGGAACAAATCGGTGTTCTGGGAGTGGTCCCAGTGGGCATGGGTCAGCACCACCCGGCCAATGTCGTCCAGGGCAATGCCCCGCTTTTTCAGGGCGTCCACCAGCATGTTGCGGCGGCCAAAGTGGGCCACGTCCACCAGGGTCAGGGTGCGGCCCCGAATGAGCGCCACCGTAGACAGGCCCATTCTGGTCTGGTCGGCATTAAAAGTGTAGCCCGAAAGCAGGACCTCAATTTCCGGCATGACTCCTCCTGAACCTCCCGCGGCCTCTGGGAGGACCGCCGGAGCAATTGTGCTAGGATTATAGCATCCCGTTGAAGCTGGGCCGTGGTGGAAATTTGCCCGCTGACCTCCTGATGTACAATGCCAGAGTAATTACCATGAGCCGCCCGCCCCGCGCCCAGGCCGTGGCGGTGCAGGACGGCGTTATACGCGCCGTGGGCAGCCAGGCGGGGGTGGCGCGGCTTTGCGGACCGGGTGCCCGGCGCATTGACTGCCAGGGCATGACCCTGCTTCCCGGTTTTGTGGACGCCCACTGCCATCTGCTGGCCCTGGCGGCTTCTCTTACTGGAGTGGACTGCCGCCCGGAAAATGCCGGTTCCATAGAGATCCTTCAGCAGGCGCTGCGCCATCGGGCACAGCAAACGCCGCCGGGCCGGTGGGTGCGGGGCTTTGGCTATGACGACCTGTCCCTGGCTGAGGGCCGGCATCCCACGCGCCATGACCTGGACCAGGCGGTGCCGCAACATCCGGTGCGGCTGGACCACCGCTCCGGCCACGCCGCCGTGCTGAACAGCCGGGGCCTGGCTCTGGTAGGCATCACCTCCGTGACGCCTGACCCGCCAGAGGGCGTGATTGACCGGGATGAGACGGGCGCGCCCACCGGCCTGCTTCTGGAGGCAGGCGGCTGGCTGCGGCAGCGGCTGGGCCAGTTGCGGGACCCCCAGGAAGTGGTGGAAGGCGTGGGCCGCATGGAGCAGTTGCTGCTGGGCTACGGCATTACTTCAGTGCAGGATGCAGGTCCGGAAAACGGCCTGGCCCGGTGGCAGGCGTTCCAGACGTTAAAGAAAGACGGCCGGTTGCGCTGCCGTGTCACCATGCTGGCCGGGTTCCGGCACCTGGCCGAGCTTATGGAGGCGGGCCTCGCCTTCGGCGCTGGCGACAACCACTTACGGCTGGGGCATGTCAAGCTGTTGCTGACGCTGACCACCGGAGCGCTCCACCCTTCTGCCGAAGTCCTGACCCAGCAGGTGGCCCAGGCTCACAGGATGGGGTTCCCAGTGGCGGTCCATGCGGTGGAGCAGGAGGCGGTGGCGGCAGCGGCTGCGGCGTTGGTACAGGCGAGGTGCGAACCCCCCCCCACCCCCCTTTACGAAAGGGGGGCTAAGGATATTGCCCCCTTTGCGAATGGGAATAACATCTCTCCCCCCTTTGCAAAAGGAGCCAACATCTCTCCCCACTTTGTAAAGGGGGGCCGGGGGGGATTTTATGCTCCCGACCGCATTGAACACTGTGCCGAGTGCCCGCCGCACCTATTGGAACAGGTGCTTCAGACCAAGGCGATGGTGGCCACCCAGCCGGGGTTTGTTTACTGGAACGGCGATAACTACCGGCGGCACGTTGAGGCGGCGCTGCTGCCGCATCTGTACCCGGCAGGAGCTTTGCACCGGGCTGGCGTGCCCCTGGCCTTTGGCTCCGATGCGCCGGTAGTTGACCCCAACCCCTGGCCTGCTATTTACAGCGCCGTGACTCGCCTCGCCCGCAGCGGCGCCGCTCTGCTGGCCGGGGAGGAGGCTAAAGCGGTTCAGGCAGTATCTCTTGAGGCGGCGCTGCGGGCTTACACCCTGGGCGGCGCACAAGCCGAGGGCGCACCGGTGCATAAAGGCAGCATCGCGGTGGGCAAGCTGGCCGACCTGGTGCTGGTGGATGGCGACCCCACCCGCATGGAGCAGGAGGGCATCAAAGACATTAAGGCGGTGATGACCCTGGTGGGTGGGAAAGTGGTGTGGGAACGCTGAAGCCGGAAATCAATTCTGAGAAGCTTTATGATGCGTTCCGCTCTGGGAAGCTTCGTAATGCGTTCCGCCCATCCTGAGCTTGTCGAAGGATGGACGGGTTCAAACGACTCGTGGTTCGACAAGCTCACCACGAGCGGGAACGACGGCAGACCTTTCTAGAGTCTACCGGCTGCGCTCCCAAACGTAGTCGGCCAGGGTCTGCAAGGAGCGGCGGGCATCGCAGTCCGGCAGTATCTCCAGGGAGCGCACTGCCTGGGCGCAGTAGTCACGGATAACTGCATAACAATCAGGCACAATGCCCAGGTCGTGGATTAGCTCCAAAGCCTTCTGCACCTGGATAGCCCCCTCTTCCTCGTCGGGCCTGGCCCGGTGGCGGAACAAGGCCTGCACCGGGTTGTTTTCCGGGTGGCGCTCCAGCAGCATGATGGCGGGCAGGGTCAGGACGCCCTGGAGCAGGTCGTTGCCCACGGGCTTGCCCAGCTCGGTGGCATTGCCCTCCACGTCCAGCAGGTCGTCCATAATCTGAAAGGCAATGCCCAGGTTGTAACCGTAGTCCCGCAGGGCCTGCACCTGGGGTTCGGGGGCGTTGCCCAGCACCGCTCCGGTCTCGGCGGCAGTGCAGAACAAGGAGCCGGTCTTGCGGTAGATGCGGTCCAGGTAAAGAGACCGGGCCTGCTGGGGGTTATAGGCGTTGAACACTTCCAGCAATTCGCCGCTGGCCAGTTCGGTGATGGTCTGGGCAAAGCGGCGCACCACCCGGATATTGCCTGTGTCGCAGACAAAAGTTGCTGAAGTTGCGAAGAGATAGTCGCCGAAAAGCACCGCCACGTCCTTGCCCCACAGGTTGCTCACCGTGGCCTTGCCCCGCCGTAAGTCCGAGTTGTCCACCGTGTCGTCGTGAATCAGCGTGGCCAGGTGCAGCAATTCCACCGCTCCGGCCATGATTATGGGCTTTTCCAGGTCGTGGGGGTAAAAGCCGGCTGCCAGCAGCGTCATGGCTGGGCGCACCCGCTTGCCGCCGGAGCTAAGCACGTAGGACAGCAGCGACTCCAGGTCTGGGATGGACTCCTGGCATAGCTGGCGGAGGCGTTCTTCCACCTGGAGCAACTGGGACTGAATGGGCGCGTAAATAGCCGCAGTGCGCTGGTCTAACCCTTTGAGCAATCTTCCCCCTAACCTGCCTTTACGCCCAGCCGCTGGGCTTCCTCTTCGGCCACCGAGGGTTCCAGCTTGGTGAACAAGGGCAGCGGCTGGCGCAGCTTCCTTCCCGGCGCTGCCGCGGCCACCAGCGAGTCAAAGTCCCACTGCTCCGACTCAACCTTGCCATCCAGGCCCAGGAACTCATGGAGCCGCTGGCTGGTGAAGGGCAAATAGGGTGCCAGGGCTACCTTGAGACAGTTGATTACCGCAATGGCCACCCACAGAGACGTGGCGGCGTCCGCTTTGTTGGCGCGGATGGCCCGCCAGGGAGCGCGGGAGTCCAGGTACTGGTTGGTCTCCCGGGCCAGGGTGAACACCTGGGTGATGCCTGCCTTGAAGCGGCACTGGTAGATGTGCTGGTCAATGGCGGCCAGGGCGCCGCGGGCGCTCTGAAGCATGGCTTGGTCGGCGGGACTCAGCGGGCCAGGCGTGGGCACCGCGCCGTCGAAGTTGCGGTATGTGAAGGACAGCACCCGGTTGACCAAGTTGCCATAGGTGGCCACCAGCTCCTCGTTGTTGCGGCGCACAAACTCGCCCCAGGAGAAGTCCGTGTCCCCCGACTCCGGCATGTTGATGGACATAACGTAGCGCAGAGGGTCGGGATCGAACCGCTCCAGGTAGTCGGGCACCCACACCGCCCAGTTCTGGCTGGTGGAGAACTTGCGCCCTTCCAGGCTCAGGAATTCGTTGGCGGGCACGTCGTAGGGCAAGTTCAAGCCGCCGTAGCCCAGAATCATGGCCGGCCAGATAATGGTATGGAAGGGGATGTTGTCTTTGCCGATGAAGTAGTAGCTGCGGGTGTTGGGGTCTTTCCAGAAGTCCTGCCAGCGGTTGTCCTGCCCCTGGCGCTGCGCCCACTCAATGGCCGCCGACAGGTAGCCAATGACTGCCTCGAACCAGACGTAAATCCGCTTGTCGTCGTAGCCTTCCAGGGGCACCGGCACGCCCCAGGACAGGTCGCGGGTGATGGCGCGGTCCTTGAGGCCGTCCTCCAGGTAGCGGCGGGTAAAATTACGCACGTTGGCCCGCCAGTGGTTCTGCTGGTTAGTCCATTGCAGCAGCGGCTCCTGGAAAGCAGAAAGCTTGAGGAAGAAGTGCTCCGACTCCCGGAACTCCGGCGTCCCGCCGGACAGGATGCACCGGGGCGACACCAGGTCCTTGGGGTCCAGGGTGCGGCCGCAGGCGTCGCACTGGTCGCCGCGGGCGCGCTGGTAGCCGCAGTGGGGGCAGGCGCCCTCTACGTAGCGGTCAGGCAGGAAACGCTGGCAGCCGGGGCAGTAGGCCAGCAGCATCATGCCCGGATAAATGTAGCCCCGCTCCTTCAGGGCGCTGAACACATCGTGCACCACCCGCTGGTGGTTCTCCGTGTGGGTGGTGGTGAACAGATCAAAGGAGATGCCCAGCTTCTGCCAGGTGTCCAGGAACTGGGCGTGGTACTTTTCCAGCACCTGCAGGGGGGTAATGCCCTCCTGCTCGGCGCGGATGGTGATGGGCGTGCCGTGGCTGTCGCTGCCCGACACCATCAGCACGTCGTTGCCGTGCATCCGGTGGTAGCGGGCAAAGATGTCCGCCGCCAGGTAGCAGCCGGCGATGTGCCCCAAGTGCAGCGGCCCGTTGGCGTAGGGCCAGGCCACGCCGATGAAGATGCGTTCTGCCAAGGTGGTATTCCCCAGTTGAAGTGAGGGGCCACGCCCCCCTGAATTGGCCCGACACGCTGCCGGGGCTGCGAGCCAATGGCGAAGGTATTTTACCACACTCAGTGGCTACTAAGAGGAGAGTCCACGGGACTGTCAATGTTTCATAGTGAGAAGACTCATGATGTAATCATTGACATCTCAGATGACATTTATTATTTTGAAACAATAAAAGTGAGGTTACAAGTTGAAGATGATTACATTAACGATCCGGGGGCTTGATGGTGACCTCATTACGCTAGCCCGCTCCAAGGCAGCCAGGATGGACGTAAAACTCTCCAAATGGTTGAACGAAGCCATTCGAGAGAAACTCGTAAAGGATGCCCTTGACCTTCCTTTTAACCTCGATGGGATAGCTGAACCTACCGAACATGAAGGAGTATTCAGTGTTCCTCCGGGAACCATAATGGTGGGGTCAGATTATTCGATATGCGGCAACTTGCTGTGTGCAGCGGGCAGGAAGAAGGGGGAGGAAGTGGTTACTTCCGATAGCCCAGGAACTCTCCATAATCTTGGGTACGAGATTTTCTGGGTCAGGTAGCAACTGACCCAGGGCTGATTCATTCTCGCCATATCCGTAGGGGCGCACCTGCGTGTGCGCCCAGGGTAGAATTCCTGAACGGGGGCAGACTGAACGGGGGCAGACACATAGGTCTGCCCCTACCCTCAACGAGAATGAATCAACCCCTGCCTGCCAGTGGGCCGCTTTGACCACTTGCGCAGGCCGGTGCTAGAATTCTGGAACACAGTGTTTGACCTCAGCTTTGTTCAAAGCTGGGGTGTTGCAGGAGGACTATCCATGTCAGGCCACTCCAAGTGGTCCACCATCAAACATCAGAAGGGCGTGGCCGACGTGCGCCGGGGCGCCCTGTTCACCAAGCTGTCCCGGGGCATTACCCTGGCAGTGCGGGCCGGCAACAGCGGCGACCCGGACATGAACTTCCGGCTGCGGCTGGCCATTGACAAAGCCAAGGCCAGCAACATGCCCTCGGACAACATTGCCCGCACTATCAAGAAGGCCGTGGGCGAGGGGGCGGACGGCGCGGAAAAGCTGGAAGAGATCATGTACGAAGGCTACGGGCCCGGCGGCAGCGCCATCCTGCTCCAGGTTGTCACCACCAACCGGAACCGCACCGCCGGCGAGATTCGCAGCACCTTCAACCGGGGCGGCGGCAACCTGGGCGAATCGGGCTGCGTCGCCTGGAACTTCGAGACCAAGGGCGTCATTCGCGTGGAAGTGGGTGACGAAGCCAAAGCCGAAGAGCTGGGTCTGATGGCCATTGACGCCGAGGCCGACGACGTTAAGGTGGAGGACGGCGACCTGGAGGTCTATACTGCTCCCGACAAGCTGGCCCAGGTAGGCAAGGCCCTGGAAGGGGCTGGCGTGACCATCGCCTCCTCGGAGATCTCCCTGGTGCCCAAGACCACCATCGCCCTGGACGCCCACGCCGCCCAGCAGACCCTGAAACTGTTGGACTTGCTGGAAGACCTGGACGACGTGCAAAAGGCCTATACCAACGCCGACTTCCCGCCCGAGGTGCTGGAGCAGTACCAGGCGGCGGCCTAGCGCTGGGCGGGGGCATCCGATGCGAATTCTGGGCATTGACCCCGGCACCCTGCGCATGGGCTATGGCGTGCTGGAGGACGGGCCGCAACCTGAGGTGGACGACTGCGGCGTAATAGCTTTGCCCAGTTCCATGCCCCTGGAAAAACGGCTTTACCAGCTTTACACCCACGTCCTGAACCTTATTCACGTATTCCAGCCCCAGGCCCTGGCGGTGGAAGAACCCTTTGTAGGCAAGGGAGACCGGCAGTTCATCGGCCCTGCCATCGCTGTGGGGCAGGCCCAGGCCCTGGTGCTCATTGCGGCGGCCAGCCAGGGGCTTCCCGTTTACCGTTACAGCCCCGCACAGATAAAGCGGGCCATATCCGACTACGGCGCCGCCTCCAAAGGCCAGATGCAGCAAGCCCTGGCCGCCACCCTGGGCCTGAAAGAAGTGCCGGAGTCCGATGCCGCCGATGCCTTGTCGGTGGGCCTTTGTCACCTGGTGCAGAGCCGGTCCCAGGACGCGCTGGCGCGGGAGATCAAGCCCGGCCTGGAGAGGTAGCGGGTGATTGCCAGCGTCCGCGGCGTCCTGGAGGCCACGGGTCTGGACTGGGTCCGCCTCCAGGTGGGCGGCGTCACGCTGCAAATCTCGGCGCCCGCCACGGTCATCGGCGGCCTGGGCGAGTTGGGCCAGACAGTGCAGCTTTTTACCCACCTGCGGTTCACCGAGGAACAGCCGGTGCTGTACGGATTCCCCAGCGCCGCCGCCCGCGACCTGTTCGTTACGCTGATTGGCGTCACCGGCGTTGGGCCGCGGCTGGGCCTGTCTCTCCTGTCCACCCTGGGCGTGTCTGGCATCCAGCGGGCCATCGAAGCGGAAGACCTGGCGGCCCTGAGCACCGCCCGCGGCGTGGGCCGCCGCACCGCCGGGCGCATCGTCCTGGAGCTGAAGGGCAAGCTGGAAGCCAGTGAGGAAGGCGCAGTAGCCTCCGCCCCTGGGCCGGACGATTCTGAAGTGACTGCCGCCCTCACTGCCCTGGGCTACTCCGCCGCCGAGGTGCGCCGCGCCCTGGCAGGCCTGGGACGCAGCCCTGACCAGTCATTGGAAGACCGCATCCGCCTGGCGTTGCAGCGGTTGGGGGGAGGGTAGGCTCTTGATGAAATTGCGGATGAATGATGAAGCATCTTCTTGATACGGATTGGGCCATCGACCACTTTCATCGTGTGGAGAGGGTGGTACGAAGGCTGGAGCAGTTTTCTCCTGAGGGCTTGGGATTAAGCGTCATTCCTCTCGCTGAACTCTACGAAGGAGGTTTCAACTCTACTGATCCTGTAGGAAACGAAAGGGTGCTTCAGGGTTTCTTAGCTGGAATTTCAGTTGTTGGCGTTGACGAAGAGATTTGTAGAATCTTCGGTAGAGAAAGAGGGCGACTCAGGAGGGAGGGTAGAAGAATCGCCGATTTTGATCTCATGATTGCTGCCACATGCCTTCACCACAGTCTTGTTATCCTCACCAATAATCGCAGACACTTTGAAGTGGTGGAGGGGCTGGAAATTATTGCTGTGTAGGAGAAACTATGCCTGACTTCCAGCTAGTTGCAGACTTCAAGATGACCGGCGACCAGCCCCGGGCCGTGCAGCGCCTGGCCGATGGCGTGCGAGAAGGTCTCGCCCACCAGACCCTGCTGGGCGTCACCGGCAGCGGCAAGACCTTCACCATGGCCAACATCGTCCAGGAGGTGCAGCGGCCCACCCTGGTCATTGCCCACAACAAGACCCTGGCCGCCCAGCTGGCCACCGAGTTCAAGGAGTTCTTCCCCCACAACGCCGTGGAGTATTTCGTCTCCTACTACGATTACTACCAGCCGGAAGCCTACGTGCCCCAGACCGACACCTACGTGGAGAAGGACGCCGACATCAACGAGGAGTTGGACAAGCTGCGCCTGGCCGCCACCACCGCCCTGCTCACCCGCCGGGACGTGCTCATCGTAGCCTCGGTGTCCTGCATCTACGGCTTGGGGGACCCGCAAGAGTACTTTAACCTGGTGGCCCAGATTAAAGTGGGCGAAATCCGCCACCGCAGCCGCCTGGCCCGGCAACTGGTGGACATGCAATACGAGCGCAACGACCTGGAGCTGTCCCGCGGCAAGTTCCGCATCCGGGGCGACACCCTGGAAATTGTGCCCGCCTACGAGGAAGCGGCCCTGCGCATCCAGTTCTTCGGCGACGAAATCGAACGCATCGTGCAGGTGGACCCCCTCACCGGCGAGATCCTGGCCCAGCGGCAGGAAATCGCTATCTACCCCGCTAAGCACTTCGTCACCTCCAAGGAGAAGCTGGCCCTGGCAGTAAGTGACGCCGAGGTGGAGCTTCAGCAGCGCCTTAAATGGCTGCGGGACCAGGGCAAGGTGCTGGAGGCAGCCCGCCTGGAGAGCCGCACCCACTACGACCTGGAGATGCTGCGGGAGACCGGCTTCTGCGCCGGGGTGGAAAACTACTCCTGCCATTTGGCCCGCCGCCACCAGGCGGAGCGGGAGGACTTTGCCGTGGCCTGCGGCTCCCGCCCCTGGACGCTGCTGGACTACTTCCCCGAAGACTACCTGATGTTTGTGGACGAGTCCCACATGACTCTGCCCCAGGTGCGGGGCATGTACCACGGCGACATTGCCCGCAAGCAGACCCTGGTGGACTTTGGCTTCCGCTTGCCCTCGGCCATGGACAACCGGCCCCTGAACTTCGGCGAGTTTGATAGGCACATCAACCAGGCCATCTTTGTCTCGGCCACCCCCGGCCCATATGAACTGGAGCACAGCGCCCAGGTGGTGGAGCAAGTAATCCGCCCCACGGGCCTGCTGGATCCCACGGTGGAGGTCAAGCCCACCGCCGGGCAGATAGACGACTTGCTCCACCAGATCAAGCTGCGGGTGGAGGCCAAAGAGCGGTGCCTGGTGACTACCCTGACCAAGCGCATGGCGGAGGAACTGGACGACTACCTCAAGGAGATGGGCGTGCGCGCCCAGTACCTGCATTCCGACGTGCAGACCCTGGACCGGGTGGAAATCCTGCGGGACCTGCGCCTGGGGGTCTACGATGTCATCGTGGGCATCAACCTGCTGCGGGAGGGCCTGGACCTGCCCGAGGTCAGCCTGGTGGCCATCCTGGACGCTGATAAAGAGGGCTACCTGCGCTCCACCACGTCGCTAATCCAGACCATCGGCCGGGCGGCCCGCCACGCCAACGGACACGTCATCATGTACGCCGACCGGGTCACCGACTCCATGAAGCGGGCCATTGACGAGACCTACCGCCGCCGCAACATCCAGGACGTGCACAACAAGGAACATGGCATTGAGCCGCGCAGCATCCAGAAGGCGGTGCACGACATAACTGAAGGCATCCGCGCCGTGGCGGAAACCCGGCCCACCTACCGCGTGGCGCGGCAAGAGTTGTCCCGCGCCGACATGTTCCGGGTGGTCAAAGACCTGGAGACCCAAATGAAGGACGCGGCCAAGCGGCTGGAGTTTGAAAAAGCGGCGCAGCTCCGCGATGAAATGCTGGAGCTGCGCCGTCTGCTGGCTGCGGAAGAAAAGACCCTTAACCCGTAGCTCCTACCGGCTCGGGGTTGGACTCCTCAACCTCCAGGCCTTCCAGTTGGGGCAGCCCAACAAGTTCCGCCCGGGAGGGCAAGTTGCGCAAGTAGGGGGACACGGCGTCCCGGAACCGGAAGTAGCCGTTTAGAGACCACCGCTTCAACTCGTTGAGTTTCTCCGGCGGGTCCATAATGGTCACCGGCTTGTCCCAGGCCCAGGAGATGCAGCTGTTGCCCTGGGCGTCGGGCCGCTCCCAGAGCAATTTGCTGCCCAGGGCCTTCTCAATGGCGCTCTCGTTGGCCCGCATGTGGTTGAACACTTGCTTGTTGAAATCGGCGCCGCCCGCTCCGCCGTGGCCATTATGATTGTACAGTTCGATACGGAACTGGGCTTCGTCGGTGAAGGCCAACCGGAAAGCGGACCCGGCCCGGCCTGAGGGGGTGCCCAGGTAAGGGCTATACCCCGCCCTGCTGACGTTGGTGACGCCGGGGCGGCGCACCTTCATCTGGTCCAGCATGTCCTGGAAAAATCCCTGGTAGCGGTAGTCCCGTTCGCTGGGCTGGGCGTCCTGTTTGGGCGATACCACTACCTTGTAGTTAACGCCCCGGGCAGCATCGCCAATCTGCACCACTTCCAGCTCCACGCCATAGCAGGACACCTGCCCGCCAGTGGCCTGGTTCAACCAGTCCATCGCCCGCCGGTGCTCCGGCTGAATGCGCGGCGAGACCCAGACGAGCACGCCGCCCTCTTTCCAGGCGCTGTAAGTCACCAGGCGGCCCAGTTGGTCGTGGTCGCTGCGGCCCAGTTGGCTTTCAATGACCACCGTGCGGCCCGAGCCTGCTTCCTCGCCTGCCAGGTCGGCCACCTGGTTGCTCACGCGTACCGCCAACTCCGCGGCTTGAATATCTATGCCCAGGGCTGCCGAAAGCTGGTCAACGTTCTGTTGGATCCAGGGGATGAACTCGGTGGACTCGTTCTGCCAGACCTTGTGTGGTTCCAGGTAAACCAGTCGCCCCAACTGCTGAACTGCCATAACTTCCCTTGCGCCTCTGCCACAATATAGATACAGTATCTATGGGTTTGGCGCAAGAAAACATGGGAAGAACACCCCGAAAGGCCCAGGACGCACCCACATCCGTAGCTGGCGGGGGACAGAGTGAATACCTACTATCAAGTACCCCTGGAAATCAGCAAGCAAGAAGATGGGCTTTGGCGCGTGGAAGCGCCTAGTTTGCAAGGCTGCTTTGTGGATGAGCCAACGCTGGCTGAGGCCTTATACCAAATTCACGAAGTTATTGCCATGCTGATTGATATCCTGCAGGAGGAAGGCCGGCCGCTGCCGCCGGAGGTGCAAGTCAGAGAGACTTTGCCCTTACTTGCCACAATCCCCGTCGCTCTTGAGGAGATTGAGTTCTGCCGAGTAGCTCCTGAGGGGAAACATGTCCCAGCGTCTGCGGCGGCGCTGGCCAAAAAGCAGCAAAGTCGTGCCCAGTCTGCCAGAAGGAAGCATGGCGTGTGACTTATGGTGCGCTAAAGCGACGATTGCGTCGCCTGGGAGTAGAACTGGTCCGTGAAGGGAGGAGTCATGAAGTCTGGCGAAACCCGCGGAATGGATTGATGGCTCCAATTCCGCGTCACCGTGGGGAAGTGCCTGCGGGCACTCTCAGTGCGATTCTTCGTGAATTGGGTTTGACATCAAGTGATTTGCGCTGAATCCCTGGGAGTTTTCAGTCGCTGCAGTATTTTCAATAACACTGCCCTTGCTATCCGCAGTATCCCCTCAACCTCTCTAGCACCGCGCCATGCTCCTCCAGGGTGAACCCGTCCACCCGGTAGTCCCCCTTGCCGGTGGTGCCGTCCATTGCGAGTTTCTGAGCCGGGCCTGTAACTGGATTAAGGAACCACAGCCAGAATTGAGCCGAGAAGCTCCTTGTTATGGGGGTCGTCAATCACTACTCCAGTGTTTCCGGGGCGTAGTTGTTCCAGATATCCTCTCAGCAGCTTCCTAACCAGCTTATTCCGCCGGACGAAGTCCCCGAAAAAGGCGACAATCTCTATGCCCACAATCTTCAGCGTGTCCGGGTCAACCCTGTACATGATGTCGTCGAAAAGCGGCTCGGTGATGGCAACCTGCGGCTCCCCTATAGTGATAGTCAATACATCAGCTTCAGGATTATAGTCCAAGGTGACTCTTTCCGCTTCAATCCGGTCGGCCAAGTCCACGTTGGCGCGGCGAATCTCCTCTGTGTCCAGAGGTTTTACCTCCTCCATGTCTGCCTCCCGTCTTTAGCAACCTTGCTGGTGAAGAAAGCCGTCTTCACCACGCCTTCCGATGCCCGTCCTTTACCATAGTATAGTACCACGACAAACAGCCACAGCCTGGATAGTTTTCCCTGCGCCATGCCTCTCTTGTAGAGATAAACATGCCGGTTGTCTGCCTCAATCTCTATGTCGGGATCGGCAATAGTTGCCTGAATTGCATCCACCAATCCCTCCATTTCAGGGTGCCTGGCCAAATGTCTCTGATAATTGGACCTGGTGTACCTGACGATTCTTCCGTGTCGGTCGTTGGTCTCAATCACATAAGGGTAATCCTGACCCTCAGCACCGTGTCGGCTCACCATATTGGTGTCAACTCGCTTTGCCCCTGTCCTTGTTCCCTACCCCCTCAACTTCTCCAGCACCGCGCCATGCTCCTCCAGGGTGAACCCGTCCACCCGGTAGTCCCCCTTGCCGGTGGTGCCGTCCACCGCGCCATTGTCCACCAGAAAGCGGATTAGCTTCGCCTCGTGCTCCACCGTGGGCAGCCCCGACCAGTCGGGGCGCCCCGCAAGTTGGGACAGCGCCGCCGCCAGGCCGTAGCCGCCCCAGTTGGACACGCTGGCAATGACCAGCCGGTCCACTCTGGTGATGGCTGGCTCCCTGGGCAGGGATTCCACTGTAGGGATAAACTCCGCCAGGTTGCCCATGCCAATCTCGTTGCCGCCGTCGCCAATGCCCACCGAGGGGATGCCCTGCTCAAACAGGTAGTCCAGCCGGGCGGTCCAGGGCGTGATGTCCCGGGAGCGCATGTTCAGGTAGGTATCCTGGGCGGTGCGCCCGCACCGTTCAATGGAAATCAGCAGCGCCGGTTTTAGGCGGGCCAGCAATTCCTGCGCCCACTGGCGGCTCTGGGGTATGCCGGCCACGGGGCAATCCACCACATCTGCTTGGTCATGCTTGCGGGCCAGCCACTCCCGCAGCAGCGTCGGGGTTGGCCCGTCGCTCAAGTAAGTTACTGGGCGGCCCAGAGCTTGCAGCGCCGCGCCAATGGCCAGCGCCCCCGGCGGGCCGTCGGTCTCATGGCTGCCCGCCGCCAGGATGTAAAAGCCCGTGGCAATAAGGGCCGGGCCAGGGTGTTCCAGCACGTACCGGGCGGCCTGGGTGCAAAAGTCCGTGGGCAGGTAGGGCCGCAGGGCCGCCACGCCCCGCTTGTCCTGGCCAAGAAGGATGTCTTCTATAGTGGTGGTCATGGGCTGAGTGTACCACCCGCCTGGCCGCATGAAAATGTTCTCCGTCCTGGGTGCGGCAGAGGGACTGTCCTGGCCAGGGTTCGGCTGGGCTAACCGGCCAGGCTCCAGGTTGACAGGCATCCTATGGTGGGTAATGATGGGGAGAGACAATGATGGCTTGGTCTTTAGCGTCAGGGCAGGTGATTGCGAACATGGGTCGCCGTTCCACAATACTGCGGAGCTGGCTGCGGGCCATTTCCACACTCCTGGTCTTGTCGGGGATACTTCTCTTGATCGCTGGCAAGCCAGCGCAGGCATCGCCGCTGTCCCAAACTCACGGCGCGGCTGGCAAGGCTATAGTGGTGGTGGCGCCAGTGGAAGGCATCATAGATTCGGTGAAGCAAAGTTTTATTGAGCGCGCCATCCAGCAGGCCCAGGACCAGGACGCTGGCCTGCTGGTGTTTGAACTGGACACTCCAGGCGGCGAGCTGGATTCCACGCGAAAGATTGTGGAGGCGCTGCTCTCCTCGCCGGTGCCCGTGGCGGTGTATGTGACGCCCAGGGGAGCCAGGGCAGGTTCCGCCGGAACTTTCATCACCGCGGCGGCCCACTTTGCGGTGATGGCGCCTGGCACCAACATTGGCGCAGCCACGCCCGTGTCTGCCACCGGGGAAGATTTGGGCAAGACCCTGGCCAGCAAAGCCACCAACGACGCTGCGGCGTTGATTCGCAGCATCGCCCAGCAGCGGGGCCGCAACCAGGAGAAGCTGGAGGCCACGGTGCGGGAAGCGGTGTCATTCACGGCCCAAGAAGCGGTGGACCTGGACGTAGTGGACTTCATCGCCGATGATCTGGACGAGCTGCTGGCCCGCACCCACGGGCAGACGGTCACCACGCCCTCCGGCGAGCGGACAGTGAACTCCCAAGACGCTACCCTGGTTCGTTTGGACAAAACGCCCCTGGAGCATTTCCTGTCCTTCATTTCTAACCCCAACGTGGCCTTCATTCTGCTGTCCCTGGGCACTCTTGGGCTGACCATCGAGCTGTTCAATCCGGGGTTAATAGTGCCCGGCGTAGTGGGGGCCATCCTGTTGCTGCTGGCGTTCCTGGGGCTGGGCAATTTGCCGGTTAACTGGGCGGGCGTGGCGTTTATCGTGCTGGCGGTGGTGCTGGCTTTGCTGGAGACCCAGGTGTCCGGTTTTGGCATCTTGGGAATAGGTTCCATCGTTAGCCTGATTGTGGGCGGGTTGCTGCTCTTCAGCAATTTTGGCGGCGGCGGCATTTCCCCCACTGCGCCCCAGGTAGCGGTAAGCAAATGGGTGATTGTTGGCATGGCAGGCATCCTCGCCTTGATGATGCTGTATGTAGTGCGGGTCATCTTTCAGTCCCGCAAGCCAAGCCTTGGCGGCCCTCAGGAGCCGGTTCTGGGCGCTAAAGGGGTGGTGACCACTGAACTGTCTCCGCGAGGCGTAGTCCAGATTGGCAATGAGACGTGGAGCGCGGTCAGCGGGGACGGCACAACTATAAGGATGGGGGAGAATGTGCGGGTCATCGGCATTGAAGGTCTGACCCTTACGGTTTCCCGCCAGGCCGGTGAGCACGCCGGGTAACTATTCCACCCAAAATTTTTAGGACAGACCGGGCATACCGGGCCGGGGAGGAGGCAGGCATGGCCAGCGGACCCATCATAGTACAGCAGTATCAGCGCATGGTGGTGCAACGGTTGGGCACCTTTGTGGGCAACTATCGTCCTGGGTTCCGGTTTTTGATTCCCTTAATTTATAACGGCACCAGAGTAGACTTGCGGGAACGGGTGACCAGAGTCCCCACTCAGAAGTACATCACCTCCGACAATGTGGTGGTGGACATGGACTTCGTTATCTACTACCGGGTGGTGGAAGAGATGGTGGAACGGGCGGTGCTTAACGTGCAGAACTTTGAAGTGGCGGTGGTCAACCTGGCGGTAGCCACCTTGCGGTCGGTGATTGGCGCCACTACTCTGGCGTCGGCGCTGGCTGAGCGTGAGCGCATCCGGGACTCGTTGCAGGTGCGCCTAGACGAAGTGACAGGGCGTTGGGGAGTAAAAGTGTCCCAGGTGGAAATCAATGAAATTGAGCCACCGCCGGGCGTCCGACAGGCCATGGAGCGGGAAAAGTCGGCGGCGGCCATCAAGACGGCGGAAATTACCGAGTCAGAGGGCCAGCGGCAGGCCCAGATTAACCGCGCTGAAGGAGAAAAGCAGTCGGCCATTTTGCAGGCTGAGGGCAGCCGCCAGGCCGCCATTCTGGTGGCGGAAGGCGAACGCCAGGCCACGATTCTGCGTGCTGAAGGTTTTAGCACGGCGCTGGAACGCATCTACCAGGTGGCCAACACTGTGGATGCCAAAACCATGAGCCTGCAATACTTTGAGACGCTGAAGTCCCTGGGCGCCAGCCCGTCCACCAAGTTTATCTTCCCCATGGAGTTCACCTCCATGCTGGCGCCTTTCTTGGGAATGGGGACCCAGGCCAGCGGGAGCAACGGGGCCGGGGAGCAGCCCCCAAGGGCTTAGGCTGGCTAGGTCAATGGCAAAGGTCTAAATCTCTGGCTGGAGGCCAGGCTGCCAATGGGCCACATCTTAACTTGACCCTGGCCTCCTCATGCGCCTAATAATGGATGGCCCGGCTACTGTCCGCAGATGTTGGGCCAGGCTAATGCTCCTGCCTGGGCACCACCACCTGGCCTTCCGCGGCGTTGCCCAGCACCTCAGTGCGCCGCTGACAGTGCAGCAGTCCGGTATAGGCGTTAAGCAAGGCATCGCAAGAGTTCTTGTCCAACTGCTCCAGGCACTTGTCCAGCCCCTTAACCAGCAGCGGCAATTGCTCCCGCCAGTAGGCCAGGCTTCGGGTGCTGTTCTTGGGCGGCACGTTGTCGCCAAAGAGCATCACTTTAGTGGCATGGGGAAAGGTCTCAACGACGATCTGCCCCTGCTGCTGCAACTTGGCTTTTAGTTCTATGCCCCGATAAACCAGGTTCTTGATGATGGAACCCTTGCTGGTGAAAAAGCAGCTGATGCCCAAACGGGCCAGCTCCAGCTCTGCTTCCCGGCCGGTCTTGCGCGGACCGCGGGCGTTGCAGCACTGGCACACGGTCTCCAAGCACTTGAGCCCTCTGGGCAGCCCCAAGGGCGTGCCGATGGCTACCAGCTCTGGAGCGCAGGACTGGGCCAGTTCCATCAGTTCCTGGTCTTCCAGAAAAGTTTTCAGCAAGGCGACTTGACAAGTCTCGTCCAGTCCCGCCACTGCGCTGGGGTAGCGGGCGGACGACCTCAAGTCAACTCCCAACACTAACATCCTTCACCGTGGATCAAGCGGCACGGGGCATCGCCTCGGGGCGTCAATTGGTAGATGACGCTCGCTAAAATTCGCTTCTGCCTGCCAGCAGAGGCGAGGTCTTAAGCATGTCAAGGGCCGCCGAATAGGGTTCCAAGTCACCGCGGGCCACCTGCTGGAGCACATTTTCCATGCCGGGTTCCCGCTGGATTTGTTCTTTCCACCGCCTGCCCAACTCCTCCTCCACCATTTCCATAAACTCCTTCACTCTGCGCTGCTGGCGGCGCTGGGAAAGCAAAGAGGCGGCGGTCTGGAACCGCCGGTGGGCTTCCACTTGTTCCCACAACTCTGCCAGGCCTTCGCCCCGGTGGGCCTCGGTTTTAACCACGGGAGGTGTCCAGCCGCGGGTGTTGGGCGACAATTGCAGCGTGGCGGTTATGGCAGAAACCAGCTGGTCCGCCCCGGGGCGGTCCGCCTTGTTCACCGCGTAAATATCGGCGATTTCCATGACCCCGGCCTTGAGGGTCTGAATGGCGTCCCCGGACTCAGGCACCAGCACCAGCAGCACCGAGTCGGCCACCTCCAAGACGCCCAGCTCCGTTTGTCCCACGCCCACCGTCTCCACCAGCACCACATCTTTGCCGGCGGCGTCCAAGAGCCGGGCCAGGGTCTTTACGGTCCTGGGCAGCCCCCCCGTTTGGCCGCGGGTGGCAACGCTGCGGATAAAGACCTGGGAATCCAAATAGTGGCGTTGCATTCGCACCCGGTCCCCAAGGAGTGCGCCGCCGCTAAAGGGACTGGTGGGGTCGGCGGCCAGGATACCCACCGATGCGCCTTGACGCCGCAACAAGGCGGTCAGGCGGTCCACGATGGTGCTTTTGCCGGCTCCGGGGGGGCCTGTGATGCCCACTGTGTAGGCGCGCCCGGTGTGGGCATCCAGGGCTTGCAGTACTTGGGCCGCCTCGGCCTCGCCGCGCTCCACCAGAGAGATGAGCCTGGAGAGGGTCCGCTGGTCGCCAGCCAACAACCTCTGCACTACCTCTTGCATTGGGAACGCTCTCCGGAGGCTGCCACCAGGCAATGGGGCCAAAGCGATGATGCACTGTAGCACCTGGGTGGTAGGCCGTCAAGCCAACCACAACCGGGCAGCAGGGCTTATCCATTCTTCGCCTGATTGTAGGGGCGTGCCGACCTGTCGGGACTGCGCCTGGTGGACAACGGGGTGCGCCGTCGTCCTTCCGGCGAAAGCCGGAACCCAGATATGGCCAGAGGGCCTGGGCACCGGCTTTCGCCGGTGCGACGACGATTTTTCGGGCAGCCCATCGAGGGAGAGGGTGAACAGGACTTCTTCTCCCATTGTGGGGACGTTGCCCCAATAGTCGCTGACTGCACTTTCGTCGTTCCGGAGAAAGCCGGAACCCAGATATGGCTTAAGCCATTTTGGGACCTGGGCACCCTGACGAGTCGGGGTGCGACGACCGAGTTTTGAGACAAGACCCACTGTGGGAGAGGAGCGAAGTGAGGAGTAAAGGCGCTGAACAGATTAGGTTTCAATACCCTGTACCTCTCCGTGCCTTGCCGGAGACGTTGCCTGACGGTAACTAGGCCTGCTGCGCCACACCGTTTGCACAACTTTCCCACACAAACTTGAACCACACATGATGCCTAATCATTTCAATTACAGCTTCATTGACCATGTTTGGGGCCATTGCTAACCTGTATGTAACGAATATCGCAGGAGGTGCACCAGACTTTAGCCAGGACGAGGTAAGTACTGGCCCACCGATGGAAATCCCTGTGTTTTGCTCCAATTTATCCAGGCTGCGGCACCCAAGATTGATTGATTGACTGAAGGTTGGAGGAGTAACCAAACATGGTAAGGAACTCGGCAGTAAAGTCGGCCCGCAAGTCCAGCGCCGCCACCAAGGAAGTGGAGTACGAACCCCTGGGCACTCCCCAGTCCGACGAAGAGTGGGAGCGCGCACCGGCCCGCATCAAGGTCGTGGGCGTCGGCGGCGGCGGATGCAACACTGTCCGGCGCATGATGCAGCACACCGTCCGCGGCGTCCAATATGTCATGTGCAACACCGACATCAAGTCCCTGGAACAGGCTGGCAAGGTGGATGGCCTGCGCCTGGTCCAGTTGGGCCCCAAGTCCACCAAGGGCTGGGGGGCAGGCGGACGCCCGCTGCTGGGCGAGCAGGCCGCTGAAGAATCGGCCGCCGAGCTGCGGGACGCCATCAAGAACGCTGAGCTGGTCTTTGTGACCGCTGGTATGGGCGGCGGCACCGGCACCGGCGCAGCCCCCTACGTATCCCACCTGGCCAAGCAGATGGGCGCCCTGGTTGTGGGCGTGGTCACCACCCCCTTTAGCTTTGAGGGCAAGAAGCGCATGGGCGACGCCATTGCCGGTATCCGCCGGCTGCGCCCCTACATGAGCAACCTTATCGTCATCCACAACGACCGGCTGCTCCAGTACGTCAGCCACGACGCCGAGATGCTGGAAGCCTTCAAGACCGCCGACGAAGTGGTCACCCAGGGCATTCTTTCCATCTCCCAGCTCATCAACGAGCCCGGCGAAATCAACGTGGACTTTGCCGATGTTCAGACCATCATGGGCCATCCAGGCGGCGCTATCATGGCCATCGGCGAGGGCAAGGGCAAGAACGGCCCCGTGGAAGCGGCGCTGCAAGCCATCAGCAACCCCTTGCTGAACCTGTCCATCAACGGCGCCAAGGGCGTGCTGTTCTCCGTCAAGGGCGGGCACGAAGTTACCCTGGGCGGCGTCAACGAGGCCGGCAAGATTATCCGCAACGCCTCCGACAGCAAGGCCCACATCTTCTTCGGCATGAACGTGGACAACTCCATGGAGGGGCAGGTCAAGCTCACCATGATCGCCACCGGTCTGAAGGAAGACAACTGGTTGAGCGCGGTGACCGATCCTGGCGCCATCACCCGGGGCGTGAAGAACCTGATGGAAGGCGCTCCTGCCACCAAGCGCAACGGTTTCTTGGGCCTGCGCAAGCGCCCCAGCTAGTTCCAGTCTCCTATTGGTTCCCATGTCGCCACAGCGGCCGACGGGCAAAAGCCCGCTGGCCGCTGGTTTTTTCAGACGGTGTGGCGCAAGGGTGTTAGAGCTTGGGGGAGAATCTCTTTTGTTCTCCCCCTTTAAGGGGGAGCTAGAGGGGTGATGCCATCCCTCTCAACCTCCCCTTAACAAGGGGAGGGGCTTCTAACACCAGCGCTCAGTAAATTTCCGGCAGTATTATGGATGCAAGAGCTTGGCATATTGGAGGTCTGCCGTGGCGGCTGGCCCATCGGCGTACCGGCCTTTAGAATTGGCTGCTGCTAAATCAACGGCGGTGCTAGCCTACTGGTGGCTTGCCCTGGCCGGGGCGCTCGCCTTGCTGGCCATGGCCGCGGGAGCGGTAGTGGTCTGGTGGCTGGGCCCGCGCGCTCCCGCCATTGGTTCCATGCCCCGGCTTCAGGCCCCGGACTTCCAATTTCATGTCTATGCCAGCGGTCCTGTCCCGGGGAACGATGAAGTGCGCCACCTGTCTGACCTGAAAGGCAAGCCCTTGGCGCTGGTTTTCTGGGCTGGCCGGTGCGCCTCGTGCGGAGACGTTCTTTCTGCGCTGGAAGATGTTCAAAAGCGGTCAGAAGGACGCCTTGCCGTGCTGGCGGTGGATGTGGGCCGCCCATTTCGCACCGGGACCCGCAGGCAAGCGGAGCAACTGTTGTCGGAACTGGAGGTGACGTACCTGGCAGGCCATGTGGAGGACAAAGCCTCGGTGGGAGAGTACGAGCTGCGCCGCCTGCCGACTCTGGTCTTTCTGGACTCCCAAGGGCGCACCTTCCACCGCTGGGAAGGCGCCATTGGATTGGGCGACTTGCGGGAAATTGTGGGCGCGTTGCTGCGGTCTGAACGTGACGGGTTGTCCGGCGGCTGAGCGGGCCCTTGCCCAGCGTCCTTGTGGAAAAATGCCACTGCCTTTGGTACCATTGCGTCACCATCGGGTCACACGGGACATTAAGCATTTGGAGCAGGCCGGTTGAATAAAGAGGCCAACCCCGAACGCCGCCAGCAAGGTAACATGCCGGTTTCTGAGAGGAAGGGAGTCATGCGGGTGATCTGGTTATGGCTGGCATTGGTTGCGCTTGCCTTGTCCATTACCATCGGCTGCAACAAGTCGCCGGTCCCCTCTCCAACGGGCATTACCCCGCCGCAGACCCAGGCCGTAGCCCAGGGCGGCTCCAAAGTTTATAAGCTGGGCGTCTTCTCCGACCTCACCACCACCAACTTGTGGACGCTTTACGGCTCTGGGCCGGATAATACGGTCTGGAACCTTTACGTGCTGGCAGGGGGCCACCCCAGTCTTTACGGTTATTCCGACCAGCGTTTTGACTGGATACCCAGTCTTGCCGAAGGATTCCCCACCCCCCTTAAGGAGGAGACCTTCCAGGGTCGCACTGTCTGGACCGCCGAGGTGACTCTAAAAAAGGGCGTCCAGTGGAGCGACGGCAAGGATGTAACCGGGGACGATTTTGTGTTCACCGCCGCCACAGTCCAGGATTTGCAACTGACCAGCAACTGGGTGTCCATTGTGGACCCGGAGTTCTTTGACCACGCGGAGGCCCTGGGGCCGCACCGCTTGAAGGTGGCGTTCAAGAAGAAACCCGGCCTCTCCATTTGGCAGTTTGGCATTGCATTTATGCCCATCATGTCCAAGGCTTACTGGGAGCCGGTGGTGGCAGAAGCCAAGAAGCAGGGCGACCTGCCTGCCATTCAGAAGGCACTGTTCTCCCATGCCCCCCAAAATGAACCTACCGCCGGCGGGTTTGCCTTCAAACGCAGGGAAAAGGGTGCTTTTGCCGAGAAGGTGAAGAATCCAGGTTACTACTTTGCTGGTTCGGTGGTCACCGAATACGAGAACGGCGCCTATGTGGAAGCCAAGCCAGGGGTCTATAGTTTCTCGGCCTATGGCGAGCCGTCGGGCGCCAAGGCCCTGGAATACACCACCGGCCCCTTTGTGGACGGGGTTATCTTCAGCATCTACGGCAATCAGGAATCGGCGGTGCTGGCCCTGAAAAAGGGCGAAATTGACTTTCTTCTTAATCCCAATGGCGTGCAGCGGGGTCTGCTGGAACAACTGCAGGGCCAGCCTGGTATTGCCACTATCGAAAATGCAGCCAACTCCTATCGCTACCTGGGGTTCAACTTCCGCCGCGCTCCCATGGACCAGAAAGCCTTCCGCCAGGCGGTGGCGCTGCTCATTGACAAGGAATTCATTACCCGTACCGTGCTGCAAGGGGCGGCTATACCCGCTTACGGGTACGTGCCACCGGGCAACGTGTTCTGGCACCAGCCCAAGATTCCCGAGCCCGGCAAGGACCTGAACCGGGCTGACCGGGTGGCTCAGGCGGTGCAGACGCTGAAGGCTGCCGGGTTTACTTGGGAAACGGAGCCGCGCATGGGCCGCGACGGCAGCTTTGTGGAAGTCCGCGGCAAAGGGTTGCGGATGCCCAATGGCGAACTGGTCCCCGACATGGAACTGCTGGCCCCCAGCGCGGGTTATGACCCCCTGCGGGCCACCTTTGCTATCTGGATTGAACGCTGGCTCAGCGAGGTGGGCATCCCGGTGCGCGCCAATCTCACTGGCTTCAATGTCATCGTGGAGCGCATCAATAACCCTAATGGCTTTGATATGTGGATGCTGGGCTGGTCGTTGACCAACTACCCGGACTACTTGGAAGCCTTCTTCCACTCCCGGCACGCGGTGGCCGATGGTTTGAACCGGGGCGGTTATGCCAACCCTGAGTATGACCGCCTGGCCAGCCAGTTGCTGGTGGAGACCGATATGCAGCAAGCCAAGCAGATTGCAGGCCAGTTGCAGCTTTTCCTGGCGGAAGACCTGCCCTACGTGGTGCTTTACACATCGCCGGTGCTGGAGGCCTACCGCAGCGACCGGCTGAAATTCCCGTACACTGACACGCTGGACGGCATTCAAGACCTGAGCGGCATGACCACGGCGGTGGTGGTTGAGTAGTTTTGCGGGTATGAGCCAGGGTGCAGTCGGCGCGCTGCTTGGCCCGCGGCGAGGCGCCAGGTCTTTCTGCCGGGCAGCCTAGCAACTTGCCTTATGGCTGGATATTTGCTCCGACGGCTGCTGCAGGTTCTGGTCACTCTGTTCCTGTTTGTCACTCTGTCATTCTTCCTGATTCAGGCCCAGCCTGGCGACTACTCCTCCTTTTACTCCCTGAACCCCAAACTGCCTCCGGAGGTCCAGTCCCGAGTCCGGGCTCAGTTTGGCCTGGACCGTCCCCTGGGAGAGCAGTACCTGCTCCACCTGAAAAACTTCGCCACGGGCAACTTTGGAGTATCCTTTAGCCATTACCCGCAATCGGTGCTGGAGGTGATTTTGGAGCGGCTGCCCCGCACTGCGGCGCTGTTTCTCACCGCCACCGTGGTTTCTTTTTACGCCGGGTTTTTCCTGGGGAAAATGCTGGCCTGGCGGCGGGGAGGGTGGGTGGAATATTCCGCCACCATATCGGGAGTAGCGCTATTCACGGTGTTCACTCCCTGGTTTGCACTGATGATGATCTGGCTCTTTGCTTTCAAGCTAGGCTGGTTCCCCCTGGGCAAATTCCTGGACCCATTGGTGTGGCGCAATGCTCCTGTTTCGGCCAACCAGGTCTTTGGTTACATGCTCTTCACCGGCGCCGCCATCGCGGTCATTCTGTTCTTGGCAATGCTTCTTCTGGCCCAGCTGGGCCTGCGCCGCCGCGGCTGGCTGCCAGCGGCAGTGGCGATTATCTGCGTGGCATCGGCAGTCATCGCCTGGGCCGGTTCCGGAGTGGGCTACCTGGCCCTGGACATTCTCAAGCATATGGTGCTGCCCATTGCCACCCTCACCCTAATCTCCTTTGCAGGCACCATGCTGCTCACGCGCAACAGCATGTTGGAGACCTTGCGGGAAGATTACATAACGGCAGCCAGGGCCAAAGGCTTGCCGGAAAAAGTGGTGCGGGACCGGCACGCCGCCCGCAACGCGCTACTGCCCGTGGTGACCAGCCTGGTGTTCAGCCTGGCCTTTGCCGTGGACGGCGGGGTGATTACCGAGTCGGTGTTTTCCTGGCCGGGCATGGGGCTGACCCTTTTGGACGCTGTGCTGTCTGAGGACCTGCCCTTGGCCATGGGCGCGCTGGTCTTTGTGGGCCTGCTGGCCCTGGTGGCCCACGCCGTGGCCGACGTTTTGTACGTGTATCTGGATCCCAGGATTAGATACCAGTGAACCATGATGGCCGGCCTCCTGAGGGCTTTGCCCCGGCGGGCCGCACCAGCCTTTGGGCGGCGCGGGTGCGGCTGGCGCTGCGTTCCAGCCGGGAGACCTGGCGGGCCTTTGCTGCCAACCCCATCGGCGTGGTGGGAGTGGCAATTATCCTCATATTTGGACTGATGGCAGTGGCGCATCCGCTGCTCATGGCCACCCTTTGGGACCCCACCACCTATGACCCCGTCACCGGTTTTGGGTTCGACGAGATTTCGCACCCTGCTCCCCCATCCTGGCGTCACCTACTGGGCACCGACCCCCTGGGCCGGGACATCCTCAGCCAGCTGACTGCCAGCACTACTTCCGCCTTTGTTTTGGGGTTGGTGGCCGCCCTGGTGACGGTGGGCATAGCCACGATGGTGGGCGCGTTGGCGGCGTATTATGGCGGCGTGGTGGACGCTTTTTTCATGCGCCTGGCCGACCTAATAATCATATTGCCCACCATTTCCCTGCTAATAGTCCTGACCGCCTTGCTTGGGCTTAACTTGTTCCAGCTGGCCCTGGTGCTGGGCGTGCTGGGCGGGTTTGGCGGCACCGCCGTGGTGATCAAGTCCCAGGCCCTGAGCATCAAGGTCAAGCCCTACATAGAGGCGGCGCAGCTGGCTGGCGGCGGCCCCTGGCACATCATTCTGGTGCACATTGTGCCCAACCTCTTGCCGCTGTCCCTGCTCTACATGATGTTCACTGTCACGGGAGCCATCTTTTCCGAGGCGGTGCTGTCCTTCTTCGGCATCCTGCATATCCGCATGAGCTGGGGCATCATGATTCATACGGCCTCCACTGGCGGGTACTTGCTGGGCGGGGCCAGCTACTGGTGGCTCATCGTCCCCGCCGGAGCGGCTATTACGCTCCTGTGCAGTTCCTTTTACCTGGTGGGCCGCGCTTTGGACGAGGTGGTGAACCCCCGGTTGCGGGGCCGCTAGCGGCTATGCTTGACCAGCCTTCTCACACACCTTTTACCGGCCCGCTGCTTCAGGTTAGAGACTTGACCTTGCACTACAGGACCCGCCAGGGGGACGTGCGGGCCGTGGATGGCGTGACCTTTTCCCTGGGCCGCGGCCAGGTCCTGGGGCTGGTGGGAGAATCCGGCTGCGGCAAAACTTCCCTGGGCATGGGGCTGCTCAAGCTGCTGCCCAGCAACGCCCGCCTGGTGCGGGGTGAGATAATCTTCGACGGGCAAGACCTGGCTCCGCTGAACGATGCTCAGATGCGCCGGTACCGGTGGCGGCGCATCGCCATGATATTTCAGGCGGCCATGAACGCCCTGGACCCCGTGTACCGGGTGGGTGAGCAAATCCTGGAAGCAATGGAGGCCCACGCCTGGCCTGGCATTGAAGACGGTCCAGCGGGCCAGAAGCGGCGGCAGGCCAGGGAGAAGGTGAAGGAGCTGTTCCGCCTGGTGGGACTGGACCCGGAATTGATGGACCGTTATCCCCATGAACTTAGCGGGGGGATGCGGCAGCGGGCCGTGATTGCTATGTCCTTGGCCTGCCGGCCAGACCTGGTTATAGCGGATGAGCCTACCACCGCCCTGGACGTGATTGTCCAGGAACGAATCTTGCGAGAGCTAAAAAGCATACAGAAGGAACTGGGTTTGAGCCTGCTTTACATTACCCATGACGTGGCGGTGGTGGCAGAAGTGGCGGACCAGGTGGGCGTGATGTACGCAGGGCAATTGGTGGAGCTGGGAGACACTCCGCAGGTGTTCCACCAGCCCATGCACCCCTACACTGCGGGACTGCTGGCGTCCTTCCCCAGTATTCGGGGAGAAAAGCGTCCCCTGGCCGCGCTGCCTGGCGAGCCGCCCAGCCTGGTGGCGCCGCCGTCCGGCTGCCGCTTCCATCCCCGGTGTCCCAGGGCTACCAAGGAGTGCCGCCAGGAAGTCCCGCCGGTGGTTGGCCAAGGGAACGCCTGGGCCGCTTGCTGGCACCCGCTGGGCGCGGCGCAGCCGTGATGCACCGGCCAGACATGGACCCCGCAAGTCCGGCTGCCGCTGTGCCTTTAGTCCAGGTACAGAGCCTGCGGAAGTTGTTCCCGGTAGGCGGCGGCATGTTCCGCCGCGCCCGCAGGTTTGTCCACGCCGTGGATGACGTCTCGTTTACCCTGCAACGGGGGGAGAGCTTTGGCCTGGTGGGAGAGTCGGGCTGCGGCAAGACCACCCTGGGCAAGCTGCTGGTCAAGCTCCAGCCGCCAACCTCGGGCCAAGTGCGCGTGGCAAAAATCTCCCCAGGGGCAATTCCGGCGGAGCAAGCGCTGGGCTGGTGGGACCTGGCACGGCTGAAGGGCAAGGAGCTGAAGTCCTTCCGCCGCCAGGTGCAGATGGTGCTGCAAGACCCTTACGAGTCCATGAATCCCCGGCGCACCATCTACGACACCGTGGCGGAGCCGCTGGCAGTGCAGCATCTGGGTGACGTGTGCGAGCGGCTGGACCGAGTTTCCCAGATGCTGGAACTGGTCAGGCTGACTCCCGTTGCCAGCTATCTGTTTCGCTATCCCCACGAGTTGTCCGGCGGCCAGCGGCAGCGAGTCGCCATCGCCCGCGCCCTGGCGATGGAGCCGTCGTTCCTGGTGGCCGACGAGCCTACTTCCATGCTGGACGTTTCCAGCCGCACCGCCATTATGAACCTGATGCTGGAAGTGGGCCAGCGCTTGGGCCTCAGTTATCTCTACATAACCCATGACCTGGCAGTAGCGCGGTACATGTGCCAGCGGGTGGCGGTGATGTACCTGGGCAAGCTGGTGGAGGTGGCGGAAACCGAGGAGTTGTTGCGCAATCCCCAGCACCCTTACACCAGGGCCTTGCTGTCAGCAGTGCCGGTGCCTGACCCGGCCCATCGCCGTCAGGTGGAAGTCCTGCGCGGCGACCCTTCCCGGCCTGTGGACCCGCTGCCCCGCTGCCGGTTTTATGACCGCTGCCCCCTTGCGGTGGACCACTGCCGGGACACTCCGCCTCCACCCCTGGAGGCCAAAGGCACTGATGGGCATCTGGTGGCGTGCTATCGTGTATAATATGGAGTTGTGGCACTGGTTCATTTTAGGTCTCGTCATTCCGGCGGAAGCCGGAATCCAATAGAGCGCATCAATCTAGTGCATATGTGGGCATCCCGACAAGTCGGGGTGCGACGGGTTGAGTCCTGGGGTAAACTGAACCACTACCGGACTTCTAGATCACTGGCGGACTTTTAAGAATTGGGCCCTCGTTACCGCGCAATGGCCTGACCCAGGCGCGCGCCGCCAGTTCCGCTGGCCGCATGATTGAAAGAAACGCATATACTTATCTGGTCCCCATTGCCAGGGCCATTGCCTCGTTCTTACTGGCGGGGTTCCTGGGCATTATTGGCGGGTGGATTGGGCTTACTTTCAACGCCTTTGCAGGCTATCCCTGGTCTCTGACCACCCACACCAACATTTACGTAATAGGAATTGGCCTTGGCGCAGGAGCTGGAGGCTACCTGGCCTGGATGGAACTGGTTGTGGGAAGGCGGTGGATTGTCCTCTCCGCGGTGGCCGTTTTGCTGGCGGGGGTCGCGGGGGTTTACGGGGGGTACGCCTACGGGAGAGTGGCCGAAGCCACCTATTTTGGCCGGGCCTACACCATAGACAACAACCTGCACCTGGGCGCCGCCCTGGGGGCATTTGCCGTGGCCACCTTGCTGGGCGTTATCACCGAAATCCGTACCAAAGGCAGGTAGCGGCATCGGGGCCAGGGTGCGGTAGCGTATCAGTTTGCTTAAGGACTTAACACGTCACACCGGCGAAAGCCAGTGTCCAGATACAGAATAGATACAGTTCTCAACTGGATTCCGGCGGAAGCCGGAATGACGAAGGGCTAATTGACACACTACTCAGGGTGCGGTGCGCTTGCTGGGAGCGGCGGAGCAGGGTCGCTATTGCATGCCGGCGCTGCCTTTGGCATGGTCTGTGGAGAGGCGGCTCGCTTGCCTCAAGGCAATTACATCCGCCGCAGTCTGGGCATCAGCACCGCCATGATTCCGCCCACGCCCAGCAATGCCAGCCCGTTGGCCACCAGCGCCAGGCGCAGCGAGGTCAGCTCCCCCAGGTAGCCCGCTTCCAGGTGCCCCAGGGGCGCGGTGCCAATGCCCACAATCCAGGAGCCCATGGCCCGTCCCCGCTGTTCATTGGTCACGGCCAGCTGAAACAGCGCCTGGTGCAGCACGTCGGTGGCCGAGGCGGCAATGTTGACCACCGTTACCAGCGCCAGCGCAACGGGGAAATTTGGGGACTGGGACAACAACACCTGGGCAACGCCGAACGCCGCCACACTGCCTAACAAAAGCCAGCCGCGCCTTCTGACTGCTCCGGCAAAGGTCAGGGCTGCCGAGCCTAAAGCGCCGCCCAGGAACCGGCAGGCCGTCAATACCCCCAGCCCGCCCGCCCCCACGTGCAACACTTCCAAGGCTAGCACCGGCAGCAGCGCCTGGTGGGAAAACCCAAGGATTTCCACCGCGGCGGTGGAGATCATCAATGTGAGCATGGTGCGGTTGCTGCGCAATGCCTGGAAATAGTGCTGAATGTTCTGAAGCATGGGTTCCCGCGCCAGGGGCGCGGCGGCCCCGGCGTGGCGGAGCCACACCAGCGCCCCAGCGGAGAGGACATAACCTACAGACATGGTCAGGAAGGAGACTCCAGGCCCGCGCCACTCTAATAGTCCTCCCGCCGCCAGCGCCCCAATGACGCCCCCCGTCCGCTGGGCCAGGGACACCACCGCAATGCCTTTTACCGCTTCTCCGCCGCCCACCAGGTCGTAGACGTATACCTGCCGTGCTGCGGTCTCAAAGGCGTTGAGGGTTCCCAGGGCAAAGGTGAACACCATCAGGTGCCACACCTCCAGCCGGTCCAGAAACAATAGCAGCGCCACTACGGAAGCAATGGCGGCCATGCCTGCCAGGGAAACCCGCAGCAACAGTCGCCGGTCCAGCCGGTCGGTCACTGAACCAGCCACCAGGCCCACCACCAGATTGGGCGCGGAGCGGGCCGCGAAAATAGCCCCCACCATGCCGCCGGAGCCGGTCAGTTCCAGCACCAGCCAACCCAGTGCCACCTGCTGCATTCCCTGGCCCAGCTGGCTGGGTATGGTGGCCAGCCACAGCAGCCGGAAGTCCCGGTGCTGCCACAGGGCTGAAAGCGGCCCGGAGCGCGTCCCAGCCGCAGGGCGGGTAATGGCCGGATTGGGCCGGGAGCGGCGTATTCCCAGAGGCATTTAACCTGCCAAGAGCACAATTGCAAGAGCACCAGGCATTATACATGGTCTGGAGGTAACGTCACCCACCCTGCTGCGATGCGCGATGGGTATTAGAGGGTGTCTAAAAAGGCTAGGCGCTCGTGGTTCGACAGGCTCACCACGAGCGGTCCTTCAGCCGAAGGACGCTCACCCTTGTATCTTGCCAGCGGGAGATTAGAATCAAGCGAAGGTTTCATCAGAGGCGGGGTAGACCGATTCACCCTGGGTTGGAAGACCGTAGCAGCATGGTCGCCCCGTCTGAGCTTGTCGAAGGGTGAGCGCTGGTAGTGCACAGCACTTTGTAGACACAATTTTAGGCAGGTTATATCTGCAGTCCTCTGGCCGACCCAACTTCTATTGCCCAGGGTCGTTTCATTCTTGGCCAATGGTAGGAGCGCCCCGACAGGTCGGGGTGCGCCCTGGTCAGGGGTCTCCACCCAAGGGCAGACACCCTTCGGTTGGCTCAGGGCAGGCTCCGGTCTGCCCCTACTCCCACCAAGAATAAATCAGCCCTGCTTCTACATGCCCCTTCCCCATTGGTGGCTCAGGTGGTATCCTGGCATGAAACCGGCTCCCTGTAGTCAAAAAAGAACTGGCCGGTCTGGGGAGAAGATGCCGCTGCCGGAATCGGAAAATGTGGTGTTCCTGAATGGCGAGTTAAGGCCGGAAAGCCAGGCGGGCATTTCCATCCGGGACCGGGGCTATCTGTTTGGCGATGCGGTGTTTGACGCCACCCGCACCTTTGGCGGGCGGCCCTTCAAGCTGCGGGAGCACATTCAGCGGCTTTATAACTCCCTGCGCTATCTGCGCATTGACCCCGGCATGGACGCCGAAGAGATGGAGCAATGGTCCCTGGCGGTGGTCAAGCACAACCACCCCTTGCTGCCGCCCAACCAGGACCTGTGGGTCTCCCAGCGCATCAGCCGGGGCATTGAGCCAACCCTGCCCGGCGAGGAGATGCGCCCCACAGTGCTCATTGAGACTCACGCCATCCCCTTTGCCCGCCGGGCCTCCCTGTACCAGACCGGTCTGCGCATTGTAACTCCTTCCGTGCCCAGAGTGCCTCCCCGGTTTGTCAGCCCCCGGGCCAAGACTCACAACTACCTCAACCTCATTCTGGGGGAGTTGGAGGCCCAGGGCACCGACCCCGCTGCCTGGGCGGTGTTGCTGGACGAAGCGGGGAACCTGACTGAAGGGCGGGGGGCCAACATCTTCCTGATTAAGGACGGCGTCTTAGCCACGCCCCGCGGCCAGATGGTGCTGGAGGGCATCACCCGCAGCATCGTCATCGAGCTGGCAGAGGGCTTGGGGCTGCCGGTGGCGGAGCGGGACCTGGACCTGTTTGACGCCTACACTGCCGACGAGGCCTTTTTGACCTCCACCAGCCTGTGCATCTGCCCCATTTCTTCGGTGAACGGCTCAAAAGTCAACGGAGGGCAAGTGCCGGGGCCGCTGACCCGCCGCCTGATGGCCGCCTTCAGCGACCTGGCGGGCATGGACTACGTGGGCCAGTATCTAGCGCACTTGCCGGGCTAGCCAATTAGGAGCGTGCAGGCTTGGCCCATATTGTCATTCTGAGTCCCGATGCAATCGGGACGCAGAATCTAGAGTTCCTGCATTTTAGACCCTTCGTCCTTCAGCCGAAGGACTCGGGGTGACAGTAGATGGACCTAATGGCGAAGCGACACGCCAAAATCAATACTTTCTTCGGCGAGGCTGGCCGCCCCATTGTATAAGTACCAAGGGATAATCTGTTGGAGTGAAGAGGACCAGGCTTTTATAGCTGAGGCCCCAGAGTTGGCGGGTTGTGCGGCTGAAGGAATGACCTATCAAGAGGCCCATGCCAATGTCCAGGTGATAATTCAGAATGGTGTATCGGTTTGCTGAAGGACGCAACTCGTCACACCGGCGAAAGCCGGTGTCCAGATACAGGATAGATACAGTTATCCACTGGATTCCGGCTTCCACTGGAATGACGAAGGGCTAATTGATACACTACCTGATTCAAGAATGGATTGACACCGCACGGGAGTTGGGCCGGGAGATCCCTGAACCCAAGGGCCGCCTGCTCTTCGCCTAGCCATTCTCACATACTTGCCAAGGAGCAACCATGAAAATCACCGACATTGAAGCCATCGCCGTGGTGTGGCCGCCCCCGGAAAAGCACTTCTGGACCGCCCTGCGCCCCATTGGCCGGGTCAGCGAGCTGGTGGTGCGGGTCCACACCGACGAAGGCATCGTAGGCATAGGGGAGGCCCACGGCGCGGGGATGCCCTTCCCCAACGTGTACCGCCAGAACCCCGACGGCTCCCTGCGGGCGGAAGGCGCTTCCCAGGTAGTGGTGCAGATGATGAAGCCCCTGCTGGCCGGGGAAGACCCCCTGAACAACGAGCGCATCTGGGCCAAAATGTTCAACCTGTGCCACGAAATTGGCTGGGCGGGCCGGGGCCGGGGCCGCTCGGAAATTATGACCGCTATGGCGGGCATTGATATCGCCCTGTGGGACATCAAAGGCAAGGCCGCCAACTTGCCGGTGTACAAATTGCTGGGTGGGTACCGGGACACCGTGCCTTGTTACGTCACTGGCGGTTACTACCAGGACGGCAAGGGCCTGTCCGACCTGGTTAGCGAATGCGAGACCTATGTGGACATGGGCTACAAGGCCATCAAGCTGAAGATTGGGCATGTGCCGGTGCCGGAGGACGTGGAACGGGTCACGGCGGTGCGCCAGGCCGTGGGCCAGGGCATTGACATAATGCTGGACGTGAACGAAGGGTATGACGTGCCCACCGCCATCCGCGCCGCGCATCTCCTGGAGCCGCTGAACATCCGCTGGCTGGAGGAGCCGGTAAACTGGTACGACCGGGTGGAGGGCTTGGGCCAGGTGGCCCGCTCCACCTCCATACCCATCGCCTCCGGCGAAAATGCCAACCACCGCTGGGACGCCCGGGACCTGATTAACCGGGGAGGCATCCGGGTTATGCAGTTCGACTGCACCCGCAACGGCGGCATTACCGAAGCATTAAAAGTAGCGGGCCTCTGCGCCATGCAAAACGTCCGCTTTGCACCCCACCACGACCCGCAAATTCACGGCCACCTGGTGGCGGGCCTGCCCGTGGGCGAAATTCTGGAGACCTTCCCCGCTGCCGACCGGGACCCCATCTGGGCGGAGCTCTTCTCGGTTCGCCCGGACATCAAGAACGGTGAACTGACCTTCACCAACAGGCCAGGGTGGGGCATCGAGCTGGATGAAGGCACCCTCAAGCAGCGAGGCGTCTGGGCCAAGGCATAAAGAGGACAATCGCATTCTCGGCATGACCGTAGGGGCGCACCTATGTGTGCGCCCACCCTGAGGTCTTGACCGAGGGGCAGACCTATGTGTCTGCCCCTACGCTCGGACAATACGCGATTGCCCTGGAGCATAAATGAGCTACGTGACAGTGCATCAGACTCCCCCCGGCCAGCAGGAGTATCTGCTGCTGGCCTTTGCCGGGTGGCCTGACGCGGCCGAGTCCGCCACCACTACTCTGCGTTACCTCACCCGGCGGCTGAACGCCAACAAGCTGGCGGAGATTGACCCGGAGGAGTTCTACGATTTCACCAAGGAGCGGCCCCGCAGCAGCCGCACCAAGGACGGACGCCGCCGGGTACACTGGCCGGCCAACGAGTTTTACTACTGGGAAAGAGAGGGGGCGGGCGCCCATCCGCTGTTCTTTGTGGGCGTGGAGCCTAACTTGAAATGGCGCACCTTCGCCGGCCTAATTGCGGACCTGGCGGTGGAGCGCGGCGTCAAGACGGTGGTGCAAGTGGGTGCGCTGCTGGACGCAGTACCCCACACCAGGCCGGTGCGGCTGACCGGCTCTGCCACCCGCCCGGAGATGCAGCAAGTCCTGGACTCCGCCAGCATCAAGTCCTCCAACTACCAAGGCCCAACCGGCATCGGCAGCGCCGTAATGGAGGCCTGCGCCGCCCGGGGCATTGGCTACGGCTCTTTGTGGGGCCACACTGCCCACTACCTCCAGGCCGCTCCCAACTACCGGGTGGCCTACACTTTGGCCCGCCACCTGGTGCGCCTGCTGGACTTGCCGGTGAACCTGGCGGAGCTGGAGGCTGCCGCCGGGACTTTTGACCAGGAAGTAGCCAAAGCCATTGCCAAGGATGAGCAGCTGGCCGAATATGCCAAGAAGCTGGAAGAGCGCTACGACCAGTCCGCGGCGGAAAACGGTGAAGAGGAACTTCCCGAGGCTAGCGAGGTCATGCAGGAGCTAGAACAGTTCCTGCGTTCCGAGCAGCGGCGGGGCCCCAACCCGCCGGGCCAGGGCAGCGGTCAAACGTAGCAGCCCAGGACAAGACGCCACTTTAGCAAGCCGGGAAACCTCCAGTCCCCGGCTTTTGTTTTTCGTGCCGCCGCTGAATTTGTCCCCTGAGAACCCCCCCGGAAGATTTTGGGTGCTTCCATCTCAACTGGCTCACAGGCCTGCCCTCTTGGGCGCGGCACTTCCACCAATTACTCTAAGAAACAGCCACATTTGCGACTGATACACCGCGGCGCAGATGCGTAGCCAGGCTCTCCCCCAGCTAAGAGGTAAACGCCCGAGCAGGAGCAAGGAGGGTAATTCCATGACCTCTGCCCCAACGAACATCTGGCCAGCACATTGCTGGGCCGTCTCCGCTCCAGCCCTGGCGCCGTGGGCCAGGGACCACCCACCGCTTCTGCCGCCTTGCGCCCGTGTGTGGCGTCCGCCCGGAGATTTTCCGCCAGCCTCAAGTTAGCATCTCCGCCTCCCAAGGCTTAGAGGAATAAACCCAAGCATAAGGAGAATTACTGTGACCACCCTGTTCCCCAGCGACCGGCGCACCTTCCGCTATCCCGGCTCCCTGACCACCCCGCCATGCAGCGAGGGAGTGGCCTGGCATTTGTTCAAGACTCCCTTCAGGCTTCGCCGGCCCAGGCCCAGGCTTTCAAGGGCATTGTGGGCTTCAACAGCCGCTACGTGCAGCCGCTGAACGGACGGGAGGTGCTGGAAGACTCCGCCATGGACCATTAGGCCCCAGCCCAGTGTCAACGGGTGCGGCGGCGCAGAGAGCAATCGGCGCCTTGCACCCTGGTTAACCCCGGCCCCTCGGCTGAGAGAAAGAAACCCAAGCAAGAGGAGATGACTCGGTGAAACTCAACATCCGGACCAAGCTTATTGGCGGCTTCATTGGCGTGCTGGCCCTGCTGGTGCTGTTGGGAGGCGTGGCCATCATGCGCATTGGGCAGGTCAATGCCGCCCTCCAGAACCTCTCCGGGAACCTGGCCACCGACGAGCTGTTGGCCCAGACCATCGTCTCCCAGGTCCTGGAGATGCGGTTCTTTGCCAACAAGTACATCAACGAGCAAAAGCCTGAGTACTTGGACGACTACGACGAGCAGACCAGCCGGCTGGACAAAACCCTGAGGGATGCCATTGAGCACGAGCAGGCCACGGACCCCCAGCGGGTGGAGACGCTGGAGGCTATCCAGGAAGACTACGAGAACTACACTGGTGCATTTTCTGAGATAGCCCAGATCCTTGACGACCGCACCAAAATCCAGACCCAGGTGCTGGACGTGCAAGGGCCTTTGGCGCAGAAGCTCCTGCGGGAGCTGGCCCTGGGCGCGTTCAAGGCCAACGACAGCACGTCGGCCTTCTACGCCGGTGAGGCTGAAGCCTCCATGAACCTGGTGCGCCTGGACGCCTTCAAGTACTTGCAGTACGGCAATGAGGAGTGGGTTGCCAAGTTTCAGGAACGCTTTGAGGAGACCCAAAGCAATTTTGAAGCCCTGGAGCGTGTGCTGCAAAATCCGGAACGCCAGAAGTTAGCTGCCGATGCCTTGGGCGCCGTCAACGTCTACCACTCGGGGTTTGAGTCCCTGGTGGAGGACTACAAACGGCAGCAAGAGCTGCGCACCGAGGTCCTGGATGTGGTGGGGAAGGACATCCAGTCCGTGGCGTCGGACATGTCGGAGGAGATTCACGCCCAGTTTGAAGCGGCCAGCCTGGCCGCCGACGCCCTGGTGACCCAGACGCGGACGCTCCTCATCATACTGACAATAGTGGCCGTGGCCGTCGGCTTGGCCCTGGCCTGGTTCCTCAGCCGCGCCCTCAGCAACTCAGTGCGCACCATGGTCACCGCCTCGGCGGATCTGGCCAGCCGGGTGTTCCCCTCCCTGGTGGACGTAATGCAGACAGTGGCCACCGGTGACCTGTCCAAGAAACACGAGGCTCAAGCGGAGCAGGTCACCGTTAAGTCCAAGGACGAGGTGGGTGAGCTGGCGGCGGCCTTCAACCAGATGCTGGAGCAGGTGGAGAAGATGGGCGCCGCCACCAACGAGATGATGGAGAGCCTGCGCAAGCGCGCCCAGACCGCGGAGCAGATTGCCGCGGGCGACCTCACCGTGAAGGCGGAAGCCGCCGGGGAGCAGGACGTGCTGGGCAACGCCTTTGCCCGCATGGTCTCCGCCCTGCGCAACGGCAGCGCCAACGTGGCCGAAGCCATCGCCGCGGGCAACCTCAACGTCAAGGCCACCAGCCGCTCAGAGAACGACGTGCTGGGCAACGCCTTCGTCAAGATGGTGGACACTCTAAAGCTTAAGACCCAGGTGGCCGAGGCCATCGCCGACGGCGACCTGGACGTGGAAATCACCGTGGACTCGGAGCAGGACGTGCTGGGCAAAGCCTTCCAGCGCATGGTGGAGACCCTTAAGGACCGGGCGCGCCTGGCCGAAGCCATCGCCAATGGCGACCTGAGCGTTTCCGCCAAGCCGCGGTCGGAAAAGGACGTACTGGGCAACGCCTTCTCCAAGATGGTGGACAGCCTGCGGGGCCTCATCAGCAAGGTGGGCACCACCGCCGGAGACCTGGCCAATGCTTCCAGCCAGCTTACCGCCGCGGCGGAAGAAGCAGGCCGGGCTACCCAGGAAATTGCCGCCAACAGTCAGGAACTGGCTGGGGGCGCGCAGCAGCAATCAGACAGCGCCCAGGAGACCACCAACGCCATGAGCCAGCTATCCCAGGCCATTGACCAGATTGCCCAGGGCAGCCAGCAGCAGGCCGGTGCGGTGGAGCAGGCGGCAGCCATCGTCGGCCAGGTATCCAAGGCTACTGCCGAAGGGGCCAAGAGCTCCCAGGCGGCGGCGGACGGTGCCCGCCAGGCTAACGAATCGGCCCGCAACGGCGCCTCCGTGATGGAAAAGACCGTGAACGGCATGGGCAGGATCAAGGGCGCGGTGAGCAGCGCCGTCACCAAGATCGCCGAACTGGGCCAGTTGTCCACGGAAATTGGCAAAATTGTGGCGGTCATTGACGACATTGCTGCCCAGACCAACCTGCTGGCCCTGAACGCCGCCATCGAAGCAGCCCGGGCTGGCGAGCAAGGCCGCGGGTTTGCAGTGGTGGCCGAGCGCGTAACCGAAGCCACCAAGGAGATTGCCAACCTCATTGACAATGTGCAAAAGGGTGTTGGCGACTCCATCAAGGCTGCCGAGGAAGGCTCCAAGGAAGTGGCCGAAGGCTCTGCCCTGGCCGACGAGGCCGGTAAGGCCCTGGAGCAAATTATG
Organism: SAR202 cluster bacterium; assembly: GCA_016872385.1. GTDB lineage: Bacteria > Chloroflexota > Dehalococcoidia > Lucifugimonadales > UBA3495 > SHYG01. Next base: position 56,946 of record VGZV01000012.1, read on the forward strand.
GCCGCAGTAGAAGCGGTGGCCCAGCAGCTGGAACAGATCTCCGCGGCGGCTGAAGAGGTCAGCGCCGCCGGTGACGAGATGGTCAAGACCATTGATGGTGTCAGCACCATCGTGGAGCAGAACTCCGCCGCCGCAGAGGAAATGGCTGCCAACAGCAGTGAGGTCAACAGGGTGGTAGAGCGCGTAGCCTCAGTAGCCCAGCAGAACCAGTCTTCCACGCAGCAGGTTTCTGCTTCGGCGGATGGCATGAGCGCCCAGGTGGAGCAGGTCATCGCCTCTGCCCAGTCCCTGGACGACATGGCCAAGGAACTGCAGCGTTCTGTGTCTGCCTTCAATCTCGGCGGCCAGGGGAATCTCCGGGAGCGGGAGAAGGTCCTGGTGGCTTAATCCCGGCTGACCAATGCGTTCCGGAGTTCAGGGCCTCCTCCCCCTGGACTCCATTTTCTTGGGACTCAGGACAATCTTGAAGGACTCAGGTCGGCAGAGGGTCTGCCAGCGGTCCGCACTGCAATAGAAAAGATAGTAGTGCGGATTCTGGTGGAACCTTTGCCGGCCTGGTTGTGTCTTATGACATGAACGCCAAAGGCAGTAGTTGGCATGAAGACAAAAGGAGGGCAAGTAAAATGATCCGGGCAACACCTAGGAAAATTGCAAGAATGGCGGCAATGGCGTCCCTGGCAGCTGGGCTGGCAGTGATTATGGCCTGTGCTGCCGCCACCCCTGCGCCTGCTGCGGTGGGCCAGACCGCCACACCGGGCGCCGTGCAGAACAGCGGCGGCGCCACTATGATTGCGCCGGTGCCTGAATCGTCCATGCCGGGCAACCGCGGCGGGTCAACGTCGTATGCTCCTGGGGTCTACTCTGGCTACACCTTCGCGGCGGACAACACAATCAACGGCATACAGGTCTCTGGCATTGGCCGGGCATCTGGGGTTCCCGACCTGGCGATAATTACCCTGGGCGTGGAAGCTAGCCGGGACACGGTGGAAGGCGCTCGTGCTGATGCGGCGGTGGCCATGGACCGCATGGTGGCTGCGCTGCGGGCGCGCAAGATTGCCGACCGGGACATGCAGACCCGCTACTTCAATATCTATCCCAGGTATGACCAGTTTGGCCGGGACATCACCGGATACCAGGTCTCCAACCTGCTCACCGTCAAAGTACGGGACCTGAATGCTGTGGGCAACATTATAGATGAAGTGACCAAGGCTGGCGGCAACCTGACCCGCTTCCAGGGCGTGAGCTTCACCATTGAGAATACCAAGAAGCTGGAAGAGCAGGCCCGCGCCGCCGCAGTGGCGGACCTGCTGGCCCGGGCAAACCAGCTGGCCACCCTTACCGGCGTGCAGCTGGGCCGTCCCCTGAACATTGTGGAGGGTAGTGCAGCTCCCGTAGTAGTAGCCTATGCGGAGCGGGCGCTGGCGGCGGCTCCCGGCATGGACGTGACCACACCCATCGCCGCAGGAGAGATGGAAGTCGTGGTCAACTTGCAGGCGGTGTTTGCCATCCAGTAGCCGTATCTGCGGGCAGCAACCTCAAACGGGGCGGTCCTGTGGCCGCCCCAATACTTTTTTGCCCTGGGCAGCTGGGTAGTTGCTTCTTGTACCTGCCCGGCAATTCCCGCTCTCGGCGAGCCGGTCGAACCGTGCGCAGGTTAGCCTCCACTTATCCTGAGCTTGTCGCAGAATGAACGGTTAATGTGAATAGCAATCCCCATACACCCTTACTGTAGCCAAGCTGCTGCCCGTTGCACATAGGCGAATGGATTGCTAGAATTGGACTGTCGCTATCTACAACGCCAATACTTCCGACGGCGTAGCATGGCGCGGGTTGATAGCTTGGCGGTTAGCCGCCGGAGGCCAATGGCCCAGTTAAACATGACTCCCATGCAACGGGCAATATCCCTGGCCCGGTTGGCAATGGGCACCACCAGCCCTAATCCCTCGGTGGGCGCAGTGCTGGTAAAAGATGGTGTGGTGGTGGGTGAAGGCTACACCCTTCCGCCCGGCCAACGCCATGCTGAAATCGGTGCATTGCAGCAAGCCGGCGAGGCTGCCCGCGGAGCAATTCTCTACACCACCCTGGAGCCGTGCTGCCATTTTGGCCGCACCCCGCCCTGCACGCGGGCCGTCATTGCCGCTGGCGTGAAAGAAGTCCACTTTGCCCTGATTGATCCCAACCCCAGGGTCAGGAACGGCGGGCGGGCCGAGCTGGAGGCAGCCGGGATTGCGGTGGTGGCGGGCGAAGAAGCAGGGCCTGCCGCCGAGCTGTACGAGGGGTTCGCCAAGCACATTACCACCGGGCTGCCCTTTGTATCTGCCAAGTTTGCCATGAGCCTGGACGGCAAGATTGCCGCCCGCACTGGGGATTCCAAGTGGGTTACAGGCCCCGACGCCCGCAGCCTGGTGCAGCAGATGCGCCTTGAGACCGACGCGGTGATGGTGGGTATCAACACGGTGCTGGCCGATGACCCCCAGTTGACCGTGCGAATCCCGGTGGCCGGGCCGCAGAATGGTAAGCA
>VGZV01000013.1 GCA_016872385.1 SAR202 cluster bacterium
CTTCTCCCGGCGGCTGGCCCGCCTATACCTTTCCTGTACCGCCGTCACGTACTCTTCCACGCTGCCTCGGGTCATCATGTCTACCTCCCCTTCGGTAACACGCATTTTGAGGCAACGTATCCTCCTTCGGTAACTTTTATTGTGAGTCAATTCGGGGTATTGACAGCCCTTGGGGCCAGGGCTAACATTAGGCTAATCATTCCAAGTTAAGAATCGGAACAGAGTAGAAAGTGTCACGGTTCTGGCTTGGAATGGTCGGTTTCATTCTTGCCCTATGGTGGCAACGCCCCTTCCCAGGCCGGATTCTGGCTAACAACGATATCCAAATGCGGCAGATTATTACGCTCATGCTCCTGGAAAAGGGCGGGCTAGTCTGCCCAGGGCTGTTGGCCCGGACAGCGCCTGGAAAAGGGTTTTCATGGGGGTTGGGTTCAGCCCTGTAGATACACCCCCTAGATTTCAGGGGTCACATTGCCCCAAGTGAACTAATTTTGGAGGGAGGACAGATATGGCAAACCAGGACATCGCTTTAATGGCCCACCTGATGCGCCGCGCTGGCTTTGGTGCGACGTATGAAGAGTTGCAGGCCCGGGCGGCCAAGGGTTACGAGGCCACCGTGGAAGAGCTGCTCCACCCCGAAGAGCAGCCATCCATCCAGATGGACCTGCTGGAGCGGTATTTCATAGACTGGAAGGAAATGAACAACATCGAGACCAACCAGACCTACTGGACGTACCGCATGGTCAACACCAAGCGCCCCCTGGAAGAGAAGATGGCGCTGTTCTGGCACAGCATCCTGGTGGTGGGCAACTCCAAGTGCGAGCACGGCCGCCAGGTTCGGACGCAGCTGGAGCGGTTCCGGAGCCAGGGGCTAGGCAGCTTCAAGGACACCTTGTTGAGCCTGGCCTCGGACCCGGCCATGATCTTCTATCTGGACAACCAGATGAGCCACAAGAACGCCATCAACGAGAACTGGGGCCGGGAGCTTCTGGAGCTCTTCTCCCTGGGCGTGGGCATGGATGGCAAGCCCAACTACAGCGAAGATGATGTAAAGGTGGCCGCCCGGGCCTTCACCGGCTGGACCATTGGCAACTCCATCCCCCGCTACCCCTATGGCCGCTACCTGAACAACTTCTTCTACAACCCCAACGACCACGACGACAGCGAAAAGACCTTCCTGGGCGAGACTGGCCGCTGGAACGGCGAGGATGTCATTGACATCATCTGCAAGCAGCCCTCCGCCGCCCGGTTCGTCGCCCGCCACCTGTACAACTTCTTCGTCGCCGACGAGCCGCAGGTGCCCCAGTGGCAGCGGACCCCGCCCAAGGACATGGCCCTCATCAAGCAGATGGAGAAGGCCTACTTCGACTCCAACTACGAAATCCGCTCCATGCTGCGGGTGCTGTTCAACTCCGACTCCTTCAAGAACGCCCGCTTCGCCCGGGTCAAGAGCCCCGCGGAAGTGGTGGCCAGCACCCTGAAGCTGGTAGGCGGCTGGGAATCTCCCAAGCCCGGCCTCCAGGTCATTGCCAATGAAATCCGCTACATGGGCCAGGACCTGCTCAACCCGCCCACCGTGGAGGGCTGGCACACCGGCGCCGAGTGGATTGACAGCGGCACCCTGGTGGAGCGCATCAACTTCTGCGCCGACCAGATGGGCGACACCAGCAAGCCCGGCGTGCAGGCCATCATCAAGCGCCTGGCCGCCCAGGGCAAGAGCCTTACCCCCAACCAGTTGGTGGACGGCTGCTTGGAGTCTCTGGGCCACTACCAGCTGCCCCAGGAGACCCGCAAGCACCTGGTGGAGCACATCACCAAGGGCGGCCCCGTGAACACCAGCAGCAAGGACTTTGGCGACCGCGTAGCCCAGGTCCTGCAGCTTATCGTCTCCACCCAGGAGTACCAGTTCGCCTAAGGACGTTACCGCAGGGGCGCCCGGTAAGTCGGGGCGCCCCTGCTACGACAGCGAAAGAACAACAAGGAGAAATCAAGCATGACTTCCACCAAGAAAGACCCGGTGCTGGTAGTCCTCCAGCTTTCCGGGGGCAACGATGCTCTGAACACTATCGTTCCCTACGCCGATCCTCTGTACAATGACAACCGGCCTATCGTCCGAATCCCCACGGATTCGGTCATGCCCATCAACGACTACATCGGCTTCAACCCCAACATGGGGCCCATCAAGGAGCTGTATGACCAGGGCAAGGTAGCCATTATCCAGGGCGTGGGCTACCCCAACCCCAACCGCTCCCACTTCCGCAGCATGGACATCTGGCACACCTGTGAGCCAGACAAGCAGGGCACGGAAGGCTGGCTGGGCCGGGCCGTCAAGGCCATTGACCCTAAGGGCGAGAACGTGCTCACCTGCGTGAACTTTGGCCGCGGTCTGCCCCGCGCCCTGGTTATGCCCGGTGTGCCCATCGCATCGGTAGGCAACCTGGAGACCTACGGCGTCCTCACCGGCATGGAAGACGAGCAGCGCATGGAAGCGCTGGACCTCTTCTCCCGCATCTACTCCCCCACCATGGGCCGCGGCCCGGTGGTGGACTACCTCTCCAGCACTGGCATGGACGCCCTGAAGGGTGCGGATATCCTTAAGGAAGCCCCCCTCAAGTACTCCTCCAGCATTGAGTACGGCGGCGACTCCGTAGCCCAATACATGCGCAGCATTGCCCAGGTCATCACTGCTGACCTTGGCGTGCGCATCCTGTACACCACCGCTCCTTATAACAGCTTTGACACCCACGCCGGCGAGCTGGTCACCCACGCCAAGCTGTGGACCAACGTCTCCCAGACCGTGGCGGACTTCTATGCTGACCTGAAGGAGCACAACGCCACCGACAACGTGACCCTGCTGGTCTTCACCGAGTTTGGCCGCCGCGTCCACGACAACGGCTCCGGCTCCGACCACGGTTCCGGCGGCATCGCCTTCGTCGTTGGCGACAACGTAGTGGGCGGCCTGCACGGCGAATACCCGTCCCTGGCAGCGGACAAACTGCTGGAGGGCGACCTTCAGTTCAATAACGACTTCCGCGGCCTCTATTCCACCCTCGTGGAGGACTGGATGGGGCTGGATGCCAAGCCTGTCGTAGGCGGCAGCTTCGAGAAGATTAGCTACATCAAGAAGTAGGCATGGCATATAGTGGAAGCGCATCCCGGCGCCGGCCGGGACGCCTCTACTGGCCATCCCAACCCTGGCGCAGGGGATCAACCCCCCTGCACAACAAAATCGAGGTGAGGTTAAAGATGGTCGCACAAGTAATGGGGACCACTTTCCGATACAGCCACACCATTGGCCGTGGCGAGCAGCGGGGCCCCGGGTTCCGCACCCCCGTGTCTATGGTTATGACCAAGGACGACGTGATGTACGTGGTAAGCCGGGCCAGCGAGTACCGGCCCGATTCCATGCGCATCACCATGCTGACTCCCGATGAAGAGTACATCGGCGAGTTTGCCAATGGCGGCGAGGTCGCCGGCATTGCCGACGAGACCGCCAGCTCCATGACCTGGCCCGCCGGGTGCGCCCTGGACAAGGCCGGCAACCTGTATGTGGCCGACGAATGGCGCAACCAGATTGTCATGTTCACCAAGGATGGTGAGGTAATTGGGCGCTGGGGCGAGACCGGCAGCGGCGACGGCCAGCTGGATGGTCCCAACGGCGTGACCTTTGACGCCGATGACAACTTGCTGGTAGTGGATGGCCGGAACCACCGGGTCCAGAAGTTCACCAAGGCCGGCAAGTTCATCTCCAAGTTTGGCGCCCAGGGCGCCCGCAACGGCCAGTTCAACTTCCCCTGGGGCATTACCGTGGACAAGGAAGGCAATATCTTCGTCGCCGACTGGCGCAACGACCGGATCCAGAAGTTCAGCAAGGACGGCAAGTTCTTGATGAAGGTTGGGAACTCCGGCGCCAAGGACGGGCAGCTCAACCGCCCCACCAGCGTGGCCGTGGACGAAGAAGGCTTCATCTACGTCACCGACTGGGGCAATGACCGCCTCCAGGTCTTTGATTCCACCGGGCGCTTTGTTGCCAAGATGACTGGCGATGGCGGCATCTCCAAGTGGGGCAAGGAAAAGCTGGACGCCAACGCGGACATGTGGAATGAGCGGGAAATCGCCCAGGGTCTGGAGGAGGAGAAGAACTTCTGGGCTCCCATCTGCGTCAAGGTAGACGGGCAGGGCCGCATCTTTGTGGTGGAGTCCGCCCGGCAGCGCATCCAGGTCTACAAGAAGATTTCCCCCTTCTTCGTAGGCAAGTTCGACAACGGCCGGCTCTAAAAGCCAGGTCCGTCGCAAAGTTGACAGGGCCGCCCTTGGTACTTCGGGCGAAGGACTGGTTTCCGGGGCGGCCCTGTATTAATCCAGACATAGGAGCAACCCAGTGACTACCCAGCAAGAGCTGGTCTCCCGGCTAAGGCCCCTGGGGATGCGTTTGACTCCCCAGCGCCTGGCCATCGCCGAGGTGGTGGTCAACTCCGGAGACCATCCATCGGTCAAAGAAATCTATGAGCGGGTGAAGGAATTCTTCCCCTATGTAACCCTGGCCACCGTCTATTCCACCCTGGCGGTGCTGGAGCAGGCTGGCATTGTGCGGGAGTTACCCTTTCCTAAACAGTCCCGCTATGATGCTAACTTGACGCCCCACGCCAACCTGGTTTGCCTGGGCTGCGGCTGCGTGGTAGATGCAGAAGTAGGCCAGGAAACCGTGACGGAACTGCGGCGGCTGGTGGAGCAAGGCACCAGCTTTCAGGTATCATCTCAACGGGTGGACTTCTACGGCTGGTGCGCCGGATGCGCCCACGCCCGGCAGCGGGCTGCCGCTGTGGAGGCCAAACCGGCCCGCTAACTAACCACGGCCCCTGCTTGGGGCGCGCATCTCTGGAAACGCAAGGCCCCCTCTCAAGTGGAGGGGGCTTTTGTATAAAACTGGTGGAGCGATGAGCGCCTATCTTCGTCGCCAAGAAGCTACACCGTACCCTCCTCCAAATCCTCCTGCTAGAGCGGCGAAAATCTTGATTAATTCAAACAGCAAATCGTTCAGTCCTTTAAACGCCAAGAGTGCTCCGAAGGCAGCAAGAATTAACATAAAAACCACGAGAACTAGAGCTATGATGATGCGGGAGTGCTTCCTATCTGAATAATCATGGTCAAGCTCGCGGCTCGAAAGCCGAATAATGTCGCTAATATGTTGTAATGAATCCTTTAGAGCGTTTGTGGAAATGTCATTCCGAGCGGAGGGAGGAATCTGGGGTGGTTGGGGTGCCCCCTCTCCAGATGCTTCGTCGCTCCACTCCTCAGCATGACAGCTAAACCTTGTGCGGCATTATCCCACGCTCTTAATCCCTCCCGCCCAGGCCCCAACAAAAACTGGTGACAGCCTTGGCATCTTCTGGGTGTTCACCCCCGTTGACGCTGACCTGTAGCTATGATAGCCTCTATGAAGGCCAAAAACGGCGCACAGATTTTGATAGATTTCCATAGAATTTATGGTGGACCTTCAGGTGCAAAATGACGCCCAGTGGCTCTCCTTGCAGGAGGCGTGCCGCCTGCTGGAGGTAAACCAGACCACCTTGCGCCAGTGGGCTGACCAGGGCCACCTGCGGGTCTATCGCACGCCCGGCGGCCACCGCCGCTTTTTGCGGGACGACGTGCTGGCGTTGACTCAAAAGGCGGTGGTTTCACCCGAAGCAGACAGCCGGGAAAAGGTGGAGGGTTCCGCCCTGCGCCGCATCCGTCGCGGCCTGCACCATCAGGACGTCACCAGCCAGCCCTGGTACCAGAGCATTGAGGAAGAAGGGCGGGTGCGGATGCGGCTCTTTGGCCGCCGCCTGCTCTCCCTGCTGGTCCAAGAATCGCCGCAGCGTCGGCAGCGGCAGGAGGCTCTAGCCGAGTCCCATCTGCTGGGCCAGGAATACGGCACCGAGATGGCGGACCGCGGGGTGTCCCTTAAAGACACCATCGAGGCTTTTATCTTTTTTCGCACCATGGTGCTGGATTCGGCAGACCCCCGCGTCTGGGGCCAGATACTGGAACTGGCCGACCGGGTGCTGGTGGGACTGGTGGAAGGCTACCAGCGCCGCCAGGCTCGCACTATCCCCAGCCATTCCGCAGGAGGCAATTAGCGCATCCCATGGACCTGATTGACCGCAAACTCCTTAACTTGATTCAAAGCCGGTTTCCCCTGGTTGACCAGCCATTCCACTCGCTGGGCCGGGAACTGGAAATTAACGAGGCGGAAGTCCTCAGCCGCTTGGAAGAACTGAAGCGCCAGAACGTGGTGCGGCAAATTAGCGCCATCTTTGACACCCGCCGCCTGGGCTACAAGACCACCCTGGTGGCCATGGCCTACGCCCCAGACAAGCTGCATCAGGGCGCGCTGGTCATCAACCGGCACCCCGGCGTCAGCCACAACTACGCTAGGGAAGGGTCGTACTACAACCTGTGGTTCACCCTGGCGGTGGCCCCGGATGAAGACCTGGCCAGCACCGTGACCCGCATGGCCCAAGAAACCCAGGCCCAGAGCTGCCGGTTGATGCCCACCCTGCGGTTCTTCAAAATCGGCGTCAATTTTGACATGGTCAAGCAAAAGAGCGATGCCTACAACTTCCGCCCTGACGACGAAGGCGAGGGCATTGGCGAAGACTGGAACAAGGCAGTGCCGGTTTCTGAAGCGGACAAGGCGGCCATCCGCGAGTTGCAGGAAGACCTGCCGCTGATTCCCCGTCCCTTTGACGGCATGGCCCAGCGGCTGGGCATAAGCGCCGCCCAGCTTTTTGAGCTGGCCCAGCAGTTCCAGGAGCGCAAGATTATGCGCCGCTTCAGCGCGGTGCTGCACCACCGGCGCTCCGGCTTCCGCGCCAACGCCATGATTGTCTGGAAAGTCCCGGCGGACCGTTCCCAGGAAGTGGGTCTGAAAATGGCCCAGCACCCGGCAGTTACCCACTGCTATGAGCGGCCTACCTTCCCGGACTGGCCCTATACCCACTTCACCATGGTCCATGCCACCTCGCCCGAGGGCTGTGAGGAAGTGGCCCAGCAGATTGGCGAGGCCACCGGCATTTCCGACCGGCTGCTGCTCTACAGCACCAGGGAGTATAAAAAGACCCGGGTGCGCTACTTTGTTCAGGACGATGACCAGTCCCCAGTGGAAGTGGAAGCAGTTGCCGCGGTGGGAGATGGGTAATCCCGCCTGACCTCCCGTTGGCAATATGAGGGAACAGACTTTCTGCCCCGTAGAGAAGGAAGCAAGATGGGGCGCAGCCCCATATGCCCTTTGGCAAGATAAGATTCACATTCACTTCATAGAGGACTGATAATGCCATCTTATTACCCTGTATATCTGAACCTGGCGGGCAAAAAGTGCGTAATCCTGGGCGGCGGCCTGGTGGCGGAAGGCAAAGTGGCGGCCCTTCTGGACGCCGGCGTTACATTGACCATCATCAGCCCCCAGGCCACCCGGCGCATCCAGGAACTGGCCCAGCGCGGCGACCTGGAATGGCAGCAGCGGGAGTACCAGTCGGGAGACCTGGAAGGGGCATCCCTGGTCATTGCCGCCACCAACGTGTGGTCGGTAAACCAGGAAATCTACCAGGAAGCGGATAAGCTGGGCATACTGCTCAACGTGTGCGACGACCCGGACCTGTGCAACTTTATTGCTCCCGCCCTGGTCAAGCGAGGCGCAATAACCCTGGCCATTTCCACCGGCGGGGCCAGCCCGGCCCTGGCCCGCAAGCTGAGGGAGACTCTGGCCCAGGAGCCGGTGCTGGAGTGGGCCGACCTGGCAGACATGCTGGCCGAAGTGCGCCGGGAGCTCAAGCAGCGCCGCACCGCGGTAGACCCGGAACGGTGGCAGTGCTGTCTTACCTCTGACCTGCTGGAGCTGGCCCGCCAGGGACGGGAGGATGAGGCCAAGGCCCGGCTGATGTCCCGGCTTATGGATAGCGCCACGCCGGACCTGTGCCCCCAGCCGGGCCGCTGCCGCCCCGAAGGCTGCCCCAGCCGCCAGCGCCTGGAAGCCCATCACCATGCTGCTGGCGTGGGCAAAAGTGTTGCAGGCGGCCGCCCCAAGGCTGAAATGGCCTCTGTCTTGCCCCGCGGGGGTGAGGGATGAGCTTTCTGGTCCTGGGCCTTAACCACCGCACCGCTCCCCTGGAGCTGCGGGAGCGGCTGGCTGTGGAAAAAGAGCAGCTAGGTCCCTCCCTGGAACAGTTGCGCCAGTATGCCGGGCAAGGAGTGGTGCTATCTACCTGCAACCGCCTGGAGGTATATAGCTTCGGGGATGCAAACGGCGAAGCAGAAGGGTCTGCCCAGTTGCGCCGGTTCCTGAGCGACAACTCTGGTGTGTCTGATGGAGAACTGGCTCCTCACCTTTATTCTTACCAGGAAGGCGACTGTGTCCGGCACCTGTTCCGGGTAGCTGCCGGGCTGGACTCCATGGTGGTGGGAGAGCGGCAGATATTGGGCCAGGTGCGCAGCGCCTTCAGCGTTGCCAGCCAGCAGCAGCCAGTGGGCGGGCCGCTGTCCCGGCTGTTCCATCAGGCCCTGCGGGCGGGACGCCGCGTCCACCGGGAGACGGCCATTGGCGGCAACTCCCGCTCGGTCAGCCGGGCGGCGGTGGAGCTGGCCCGGCGGCGGCTGGGCGACCTGGCCTCCCGGCGTGTGCTGGTCATTGGCGCGGGCGATGCCGGACGCCTGGTGGCCCAGGCCCTGGCGGACGCAGGAGCGCGGCAGATTGTCGTCACCAACCGCACCCACAGCCGGGCCGAAGAGCTGGCGCGAGACTTGGGGGGTGTATCCGCCCCCTTTGCTGACCTGCCCCAGCAGCTGATAGAGGCCGACGTGGTCATCAGTTCCACCGGCGCGCCGGGTTACGTGCTGGACCGGGCCGGCATTGTTCAGGCGGTGCGCCAGCGGGATGGTAAGCCCTTGCTGCTCATAGACATTGCCGTGCCCAGGGATATTGACCCTGATGCCGCCGGACTACCCCAGGTGCAGCTTTACGACATTGACGCATTGCAGTCGGTGGCCGAGGTATCCAGCCCCGATGGCGGCTTGGGACAAGACGTGGCCCATGCGGAGCGCATTGTGGCGGAGGAGACCGAGCGGTTCCTGGAGTGGTGGCGCTCCATGGATGCAGTGCCGGTGATTGCGGCCGTGCGCCAGCAGGCGGAGGCGCTGCGCCATGCTGAGGTGGAGCGCACCCTGCGGATACTGGAGAGGCATTGGCGCCAGGATGGGACACAGCCGGAAATGGACCACCTGGCCCGCAGGCTGGATGCCATGACTACCGCCCTGGTCAACAAACTGCTGCATTACCCCACCGTCCGGCTCAAGGAGATGGACGACACAGCCCGGCAGGAGCTGGCCCGCCAGCTTTTCAATCTGGACGGTGACCATGACCACCAGAACCGCCAGTAGGGTGCTACGGGTCGGCACCCGGGGCAGCGCCCTGGCCCTGCGCCAGACCGAAGAAACTTTGTCCCGCCTGCGCAGCGCCCATCCGGACGTGCAGCCGGAGGTGGTCATCATTCGCACCCAGGGCGATGCCGACGCCACTTCCCCCCTGGCCAGCATGGGCCGGGGCATCTTTGTCAAAGAGATAGAGCGGGAACTGCTGGCGGGCCGAATTGACCTGGCGGTGCACAGCCTCAAAGACATGCCCACCACCCTACCCCAGGGCCTTGCCCTGGGAGCGGTGCTGCCCCGCCAGGACCCGCGGGACGTGCTGGTCAACCGCTGGGGCTGCGGACTGGCCCACCTGCCTGCCGGCGCGCGCATTGGCACCAGCAGCCCCCGGCGCATGGCCCAGCTCAAGAGCCTCTGTCCCCAGGTGCAGGTGCTGCCCATCCGAGGCAACGTGGAGACTCGCCTCAAGAAGGCCACCGGCGAGGATTACGACGGCGCGGTGTTGGCCGCTGCGGGGTTAATCCGCTTGGGGCTGGCGGAACACATTGTGGAGGGCCTGTCGCCCCAGGAGTTTGTGCCGCCCCCTGGCCAGGGCGTGCTAGGCGTGGAAGTGCGGGCCGATGACCACTCCCTGCTGGAGCTGCTCCAGCCCATTGATGACGCTGCCACCCGCTACGAAGCGACTGCCGAGCGGGCCTTTCTGGCCAAGCTGGGCGGCGGCTGCCAGGTGCCCGTGGGAGCCTTTGCCCGTTCCGAAGGAGAGTTGCTGATGCTGACGGTATTTCTGGGCGACACCGATGGCAAGAAAGCCTTTCGTGCCAAGGTGCAGGGCCTGACCCACGACCCTCTGCAACTGGCCAGCGATGCCCACCTGGCCCTGGTGGAGCGCGGCGGCGGAGAACTGCTGAAGCAAGCGGCGGGGGGATGAGAAGAGGCTATGGGCAGTGTGCGTTACAGCGTGGTGCTGGACTGGGATGAAACTGAGAAGGTCTTTGTAGCCACCGTCCCCGCCCTTTCCGTAAGCACCTACGGAGACACCAGGGAAGAGGTCATGGACAAGGTGCGTGAAGCCATAGCAGTGACAGTGGAGGGGCTGCGAATCATTGGCCAGCCCGTGCCACAAACACATCCGTAGTGCGTCCCGGTGGGGGTGCAGGGGCGCAGCCCCAGCCGGGGGGTTGGGGGTGTCCCCCAATTAGGTAATTCTTCCCCCTCTCCCTAAGGGAGAGGGGGATCAAGGGGGTGAGGGCCAGGGTGGAGAGGCTGGGGCGGGCGCACTGCAGGTGAACAGGTATGACTAACGCTAAAGTCTTTCTCGTAGGCGCTGGCCCCGGCGACCCGGGGCTGATTACCGTCAAGGGGCTGCGCTGCCTCCAGCAGGCTCAGGTGGTGGTCTATGACCGCCTGCTGGACCCGTCGCTGCTGCAAAGCGTCTCGCCCCAGGCGGAGCAGGTCTTTGTGGGCAAGGCCCGGGGCCGGCAGGCCCTGACCCAGGAGCAGATTAACCAGCTCCTGGTGGACCGGGCCAAGGCAGGCAAGACGGTAGTGCGCCTCAAGGGCGGAGACCCTTTTGTCTTTGGCCGCGGCGGTGAAGAAGCCCTGGCCCTGGTCCAGCACGGCATCCCCTTTGAGGTGGTGCCTGGCGTCACCTCGGCCATTGCCGCCGCCGCCTACGCGGGCATCCCCGTCACCCACCGGCGGGTGGCTACCTGCTTTACCGTGGTCAGCGGCAGCGAAGACCCCAGTAAGCCCGAGTCGGTCATCCCCTGGGACGTGCTGGCCCGCACTGGCGGCACCCTGGTGGTGCTCATGGGCTGGAACGCCCTGGAGAACATCCTGCGCACCCTGGGGCAGCAGGGCATGGCCGCCGATACTCCTGTGGCCCTGGTGCAGTGGGGCACCTGGCCTCAGCAGCGCACTGTCATCGGCGCTCTGAACGTCGTGGCCTCCAAGGGCCGTGAAGCCGGCCTGGAGCCGCCGGTGCTGGCTATAATTGGCCCGGTGGTGCGCCTGCGGGAGCAGCTGCAGTGGTTTGCCGCCGAGGCTAAGCGGCCCCTGGCGGGCAAGAAGGTGCTGATAACCCGCTCCCGCACCCAGACGTCACGCCTGCGGGCGCTGCTGGAGGAGCAGGGCGCAGTCCCCTTGGAGCTGCCTTCCATCGAAGTTGCGCCCCTGGAAGACTACACCCAAATGGATGCAACCCTGGCTCGCCTGGGCAGCTTTGGCTGGGCCATTTTTGCCAGCGCCAACGCCGTGGACGCCGTCTTTGCCCGGCTGGAGCTGATGCGCAAGGACGCCCGCGCCTTCGGCGCCTGCCAGGTGGGAGCCATTGGCCCGGCCACCGCTGAGGCTTTGGCCCGCCGGGGCATTCGCGCCGACTTTATTCCCCAACGGTCCGTGTCTGAGGCGGTGGTGGCGGAGTTGTCCTCCCGGCAGTGGTCAGGGGTGCCGGTGCTGTTGCCTGCCGCCGATATTGGCCGGGACGTGCTGGCCCAAGGCCTATCCAGGCTGGGTGCCCAGGTGGAGTGGCAGCCGGCCTACCGCACTGTCACGCCGGCTGGCGCGGGAGAGGAAGCCCGGGAGTTGTTGTCCCAGGGCGTGGATGTGATAACCTTTGCCAGTTCCTCCACGGTGCGCAACCTGCTGGCGTTGCTGGATGGCGACAAGGCGGCCCTGGGGGGCAGCTTCATCGCCTGCATTGGCCCAACCACCGCCGCCACCGCCAGGGAATTGGGCTTGCCCGTGGGCCTGGTGGCCGATGAAGCCAGCGTGGAGGGCTTGGTAGATGCCCTGGTGAAGCATTTTAGCAATGATAAAATCCCCCCATCCCCCTTTATAAAGGGGGGACTTAGGGATTCCTCCCTTTCGTAAAGGGGGTCAGGGGGATTTCCAGGAGAAATAGACTTATGGCCAGCTACCCTGACCTGCGCCTGCGCCGCCTGCGGGACCTGGAGCCTCTGCGCCGTATGGTGCGGGAGACGCGTCTCTCGGCGGCCAATTTCATATACCCTCTGTTTGTAACCCACGGCCAGGACGTGCAGGAACCCATTCCGCCCATGCCCGGCTGCTGCCAGTGGTCGTTAGACCGGCTGGGTCAGGAGGCGCAAGAGGTGGCGGCCCTGGGCATTCCGGCAGTGCTGCTCTTTGGCCTGCCTGCCGAGAAGGATCCCCTGGGCACTGGCGCCTACGACCCGGAAGGCATCGTCCAGGAGGCGGTGCGGGTGGTAAAGCAAGCGGCCCCCGGCCTGCTGGTAATTACCGACGTTTGTCTCTGCGAGTACACTGACCACGGCCACTGCGGCATCGTCAAGAAAGACCGGGTGGACAACGACCAGACGCTGGAGTTGCTGGCCCGCACCGCCCTGTCGCAAGTGAATTCCGGGGCCGACATGGTGGCTCCCTCGGCCATGATGGACGGCCAGGTGCGGGCCATCCGGCAAGCATTGAACGCTGCGGGCCAGCACAACGTTCCCGTCATGGGCTACGCCGCCAAGTATGCTTCCGCCTTCTACGGGCCTTTCCGGGTGGCCGCTGATTCTGCGCCCCAGTTTGGCGACCGCAGAGGCTACCAGATGGACCCGGCCAATGTACGCATGGCCATGCGGGAGATTGAAAGCGATATTGCCGAGGGCGCGGACATTGTCATGGTGAAGCCCGCCCTGGCCTACCTGGATGTGGTGCGGGAGGCCCGGCAGAAGTTTGACCACCCCCTGGCGGTCTACAACGTCAGCGGCGAGTACTCCCTGGTCAAGGCGGCAGCGAGCAATGGCTGGGTGGACGAGAAACTGATTACCCTGGAGTTGCTCACCGCCATGCGCCGCGCCGGGGCGGACATTATCATCAGCTACCACGCCAAGGACGTGGCCCGCTGGCTGCGGGAGGGGTAACTTATGGATGCAGCGGCCCGCCAGGCGGCTGGCAAGGTAGCTGAACTGTACGTATTCGGCGAGCTTCTGAAGCGGGGAGTTATTCCCTATCTTCCTCGCGGGAAGCCCTGGAAGCCCCGCAGGGTGAGTCGCTAACCCTGGAGGACTATGAGCGCCGCCGCGCGGCGGCCCTATCAGGTTAGCTTACGCAGCAGGCGGGTGCAGCGGGAATTGGACGCCCTTTCCCAGGCCGATTATCCCAGGGTCATGGCAGCCATTTACGCCTTGGCCCTGGAGCCGCGCCCGCCAGAGTCTACCCGGCTGGATGACGGCATATTTCGCATCAGGGTAGGGCGCTACCGGATTATCTACCAGGTGGACGACCGGGCGCGCACTGTGGAAATCGGCGGCATCCGGCGGCGCAGTGAAGACACCTACCGCACATTCGTGACATCTTCTGAGGCAGGCACAGGTGATTTATGCAGCTCCCCAAGTCGGAAAAGCTCTTTGCCCAGGCCCAGCAATACATCCCCGGCGGGGTCAACAGCCCGGTGCGGTCTTTTCGCTCCGTGGGGGGCACGCCGCCCTTCATCGCCCGCGGCCAGGGCTGCCGCGTCTGGGACGTGGACGGCCACGAATACATTGACTACCTGGGTTCCTGGGGGCCGTTAGTCTTGGGTCATGCTCATCCGGCGGTGGTGGCCGCCCTGCAAAAGGCCGCCGCCGACGGCACCAGCTTCGGCGCGCCGGTGGAGCAGGAGGTGGAGCTGGCCCGGCGCATCTGCCAGGCCCTGCCCTCGGTGGAGCAGGTGCGGCTGGTCAACTCCGGCACGGAAGCCTGCATGAGCGCCATCCGCCTGGCTCGCGCCTTCACCAAGCGCAACAAGATTATCAAGTTCTCCGGGTGCTACCACGGCCACGCCGATGGCCTGCTGGTCAAGGCCGGCTCCGGCGCGCTGACCCACGGGGTGCCCACCAGCGCGGGGGTGCCCGCCTCCTACGCCAGCGAGACCCTGGTGGCCGACTACAATGACCTGCCCTCGGTGGAGCGGCTGTTTGCCGCCCATCCCAGGGACATCGCGGGCATCATCGTGGAGCCGGTGGCAGGCAACATGGGCGTGGTGCCGCCGGTGGAAGGGTTTCTGCCCGCCCTGCGGCGGCTGACCAGCCAGCACGGGGCGCTGCTCATCTTTGACGAGGTGATTACCGGCTTCCGGCTGGGCTACGGCGGCGCCCAAGGCCTGTTTAACATTAAGCCGGACATCACCTGCCTGGGCAAAATCATCGGCGGCGGGCTGCCCGTGGGGGCCTACGGCGGGCGGGCCGACATCATGCAGCAAGTGGCTCCCCTGGGGCCTATGTACCAGGCGGGCACCCTCTCCGGCAACCCCCTGGCGGTGTCGGCAGGGCTGGCCTGCCTTACTGAGCTGCAACGTCCGGGGATTTACCAGCGGCTGGAGAGCCTGGCCCAACGCCTGGCCGTGGGGCTGAACCGGGCCTTTGCCGAGGCGGAAGTTCCTTGCACCCTGAACCGGGCGGGGTCCATGCTCACCGGCTTCTTTCATCCGGGGCCGGTGCAGACCCTGGCCCAGGTGGAGGCCAGCGACGTGGCCCGCTACAACCGCTACTTTCACGCCATGCTGGAGCGGGGCGTGTACCTGGCCCCTTCCCAGTTTGAGGCAGGGTTTGTGTCCCTGGCCCACACGGAAGCGGACATTGATAGGACAGTGGCGCTGGCGGCGGCGGCGCTGCAGGCGGTGGGGTGAAGGAAGCGCTTTCGAGGTGAAGGATCTTCCAACACGTAGGGGCGGGTTTCAAACCCGCCCCTTACAGTCTTTGCAAAAGGGTAACGGGGTATCATGCGCTGCGGCGCAGCTAGAAAAGCGACTCGATGTCGCGACTGCCGTGTAGAATGCGGACAACCTCAACCCCGTCGGCCATGGGCCGGTAAAGGATGACGTAGTCCTGGACTGCAAAGCTGCGCAACTCCGGGGCCAATTCGGAGCGGCGGCGCCCAATGCGGGGATGGTAGGCCAGCTTGCACTACACGTTTCCCGGATACTGCAGACGAAGCGGGTGGCATTCTCCGGGCTGTAGCGGGCAATGTATTCCCAGATGTCGGCGAGATCCGCCTCCGCCGAGTTGTGCAGGACAGCGTGGGGCATCAGGCGGGCTTCTGGCGCAACGCCAGACGTTCACGCCCCTTGGCGATAATGCGCTCCACCGTCGCTTCGTCGAAGGGCCCGGCAATGCCGCTAGCCAGCCCTTCCTGGACATCCTTGCGCAGGGCTTCCAGCTTGCGGTCACGCTCCTCCAGCAGCCGGAGCGCCATGCTGATGACTTCATCGGGCGAACCGTAAAGGCCGGACGCGACCTTCTCCTGGATGAGCCTTTCCTGATCAGCGGTCAAAGGTACGTTCATGTGCGCCATCTCCTGAACACCAGGGTAGCCGGGAAAAGGGCAAGGGTCAAGCGCATG
The DNA here is from genome assembly GCA_016872385.1 of SAR202 cluster bacterium. Classification (GTDB taxonomy): domain Bacteria; phylum Chloroflexota; class Dehalococcoidia; order Lucifugimonadales; family UBA3495; genus SHYG01. Next base: position 15,751 of record VGZV01000013.1, read on the forward strand.
TGTGGTTGCGCTGTGTCACACGGACGCGGCGAGAATTGAAAAGATTGGCGCAATGGCATTGCTGACGTTAGCATTTCAGATAGTGTTCGCAAGCGAATGTCTGGGAGGCTTTCCAGCAATGGCCGCGAGCATTCCGAGGCGTCCTTGGTATCTGAAGGGAATACAGAAGCACAAGAAGTTGGACTTCCAATGCCACCTGGTCTCAAGTGGTTGAATGAGCTTACTCCTGGCGAGGACTTCGTGCACAAATGGCCGACTGGTAACCTTGCACAGTACACTCAAGTTCAGGACGGGCGAATCAGCTTGCTCACAAGCGAATTCCCTGTCAAGGTTGGGCGAGCAAGCCGTTATGATCGAGGTCGGCTCACGGTGTTCTTCAACACGGTAGCCATTGCTGAGTTCATAGAGACCATTGATGGACAGCACTGGGCAAGCCTAATTAAGCCGGACGGGAAGAAGGTATTACAGCCAGGCCAGACCATACCGGCCTTGTACCGGCGTGCCGAAGTGGAGCCCTATCGGGAAATTACAGACTACAAGCGATGGAGTCGGGGAACGGGCATGGGCATTCCTAAAGGGATGGCGGTTGTGATCCCCATGGATGACTATCGCAGTGCTGTCCACCATGCAAGCGCACGGTGGCTCGGCAAACGGGGCCACACAAAGTAGAAGCGTGGTCTCGTCCCGAAAACATGTAGGGGCGCACGGCTGTGCGTCCCTACAACCCGGGAACTAATAAACTGCCTACGTCCCGTAGCGCACGGCGGCGTTAGGGTCAGCGTACTTAACGTTCTTGGTCTCCCAGAAAGTGGCGGCAATCTTGTCCACGGATTCCACCAGTTGCTTGGCCAGATCAGCGTCCACCTTCTGCTTCACCTGACCCGCCAGCTTCTGGGCGTTCCAGAAGTCGGTGTGCAGGTTGGGGTACTTCTGCACGTGCTCTGGCCGGAAGTAGTCAGCCCAGAGAATTCGAAGCTCCTTCTTGCAGGTCTCCGCGTGCTCTTCCTTCACCGCCACGTACCGGGCCAAAGTTGCCTCATAAGTGGACCAGGTGTTGGCGTCGGCGTTGGCCGCCGGCTTGGCCAAGGCCTGAATGCGCGCCACCATCTTCTGTGCCGTCTGGGCGGCAATCTTGGCGGTAATGGGGTCATAAATCCCGCACGGGATATCACAGTGGGCCTGGGCCCGCTGGGCCTTCAGCAGTCCAAACATAGCTACCCATCCTCCGAGTTCGTTTCCAGCCGCGCTCCTTTGGTGAAGCGGGCGTTAGAGCGATTGGTAGGTTACAGGAAAACCGCATGGGGCGCAACCCCTGGGGCTACGACCCCCATCCCGGCCTTCCCCCTTAGAGCCCGTGTGACAATTCCCGCTCGTGGTGAGCTTGTCGAACCATGAGCGGGCTAAAAGCTACTCATCCTTCGACAAGCTCAGGATGAGCGGGCTGGGTAGACGGCATTTCTCACACGGGCTCTAAGGGGGAAGGAGGTTAAATTCCTCCTCTTATTACCAGGGAGATTAGAGCCTGCCCTGAGCGCAGCCGGAGGGTGGGGTAGTCTGGAAAAGAACCGGGGCCTGGATGGAGTTTCCAGGCCCCACTGCTGCATGTGGGTAAGCTGACGGGCAAAAGCCCGCACCGGCTTACCTGGATTGCAACGTCCCAGACAGAATAAGGACATTGGCGGCGTTATAGACCTGCACTGTGTCACCGGCGTTCATGACGGGCACGGTCTGCCCACGCCGGCTGTCCAGGTTCAGGTCGCCCAGTCCAGCCCCCAGGTTGATGGTGCCAATGGCGCTGCCATTCACCTTCACGCTCAAGGGACCAGCGGTGGCTACGTCCTCCACCTGAGTGGAGAAGCGGACGCGGTCTGGGCGTTGCTCAAAGGAGGCTTTGCCGGAGGCCAGGGGGTCGGCGGAAGTGGCCGCCAGCCGGGCTTCCAGCCGGGTGCCAGTGGCTGCCGATGCTGGAACAACGCCGGGCATGATGGCGGCTAGAGTTGCCACTATGGCGGCAACAGTTAGCCAACGGACGAACTTTAGCATGTTTTCTCCTCCGTAGTGGGAGTTTCGTCTCGGAGATTTGGGCTTATCATCGGTCGGCTGGCCAGCTGACGATATTATTGTTACATAACGAGCGTTACCATAATGTAACTCTAGAGTTACTGAAGTACTATGGGAGCGGGCCATTACTGGCCTTGCCGGGTAAGGCAATCGCATTCTCGAATATCCGATGGTCGAGTAGTCCCGACATAGGCGGGACGTATCGAGACCATGCGGCATGCTGATTTCGATACGTCCCGATTTTATCGGGACTACTCAATCAGCAGTGTCTGCTTGAGCTGGTGTCAACTTGCGATTGCCCCGCCTTGCCGTGTTCCGCATTGTGGACCCAACAGAGACACCCGTATAATTGCCTGGCTACAAGCTAAAACTTTGTTCAAGAGAACCCCCCAACTCCCTTTGTGAAATGGGTAATACTCCCCCCTTTGTAATGGGGGTTGGGGGAATTTTAAGGAGGCTTTCCATGACCATCACCGCCCGCAACTTGAAGATGAAGCATCGCAGCAAGGAAATAACCGAGGGTCCGGAGCGCGCCCCAGCCCGGGCCATGCTGCTGGCCATGGGCCTGACTCCGGAAGACCTGGACAAGCCCTTCGTGGCCGTGGCCAACCTGGCCAGCGACGTGACTCCCTGCAACGTCCACCTGGACCGCATTGCCAGGGCGGTGAAGGAGGGAGTCCGCCAGGCGTCAGGCACGCCCTTTCAGTTCGGCACCATCACCGTCAGCGACGGCATCTCCATGGGCACGGAGGGCATGAAAGCCTCCCTGGTCAGCCGTGAGGTCATCGCCGACTCCATCGAAACGGTGTGCTTTGGCGAGCGCATGGACGGCGTGGTGACGGTGGGCGCTTGCGATAAAAACATGCCCGGCTGCATGATGGCCATTGCCCGGCTGAACATACCGGCGATATTCGTCTATGGCGGCACCATCATGCCCGGCACCTTTGAGGGCCGGGACGTGAACATCCAGGATGTGTTTGAGGCGGTGGGCGCTTACGCCAAGGGCACCATGTCCCTGGAGCGATTGAAAGACCTGGAGTGCCACGCTTGCCCGGCGGAAGGTTCCTGCGCCGGGCTGTTCACCGCCAACACCATGTCCACTGCCATTGAGGTTATGGGCATGGCCCTGCCCGGCGACGCTTCTGTCCCCGCCGTGGACCCCCGCAAAGAAGAACTGGCCCGCCAGGCCGGACGCGCCGTGCTGCGCTTGCTGGAAGAAGACGTGCGCCCCAGGGACATCCTCACCAGGCAAGCCTTTGAAAACGCCATCACCGTGGTGGTGGCCATGGGCGGCTCCACCAACTCGGTGCTGCACCTGCTGGCAATAGCACGAGAAGCTGGCGTGGACCTGAAGCTGGACGACTTTGACCGTATCAGCCGACAGACGCCCTACATCGCCGACATGCGCCCCGGCGGGCGCTACGTTATGGCCGACCTGGACCGCTACGGCGGCGTGGCGTTAGTCGCCAAGCGCCTGCTGCGGGCCGGGCTGCTCCACCCCGATTGCATCGGGGTCACCGGCAAGACCCTGCGGCAGAACATGGAGGCCATTCCCACTATTGAGGCCCAGGACATTGTGTACCAGCCGGACCAGCCCCGCAGCCCCACCGGCGGCCTGGCCATCTTGCACGGCAACCTGGCTCCCGATGGCGCGGTCATCAAGGTGGCGGGCCACCAGGAGAAAGTCTATCGCGGCCCGGCCCGGGTCTTTGACCAGGAGGAAGCAGCCTTCCGGGCTATCCAGGACCGGCGCATCCAGCCTGGCGACATTGTGGTCATCCGCTACGAAGGCCCCAAGGGCGGACCGGGGATGCGGGAGATGCTGGCGGTCACCGGCGCCCTCATCGGCCAGGGCCTGGGCGACTCGGTGGCGCTGGTCACAGACGGGCGCTTCTCCGGCGCCAGCCACGGCCCCATGGTGGGCCACGTGGCCCCGGAGGCCGCGGTGGGCGGCCCCATTGGCCTGCTGCGGGAAGGGGACATCATCACCCTGGACATCCCCCAGCGCCGCCTGGACGTGCGCCTCACCGAGGCCCAGTTGGCCCAGCGCAAGGCGGCCTGGCGGGAGCCGCAGCCCAAGTATGACAGGGGAGTGCTGGCCAAGTACGCCAAGCTGGTGGGTTCCGCCGCTGAAGGGGCGGTGACGGGGTAGGGGGAGGGACAGCACACCAACTTCCTGAAGGTGTCGGTAATCTCTTCTCCCCCTGTGGGAGAGGATAAAGGTGAGAGGTATTCCCCTCATCCTAGCCTTCTCCCACAGGTGGAGAAGGAACTGCACCGGCACTTTTGAGCAGAAATGGCATTACATGGTGCTGTGTCTATCTAAAGGAGGCCCCGTAGCTATGCTACCCGCCAGCAACTTTCCAGACCCCTTCGTCGCCATTGACTTTGAAACGGCCAACGACGACCGTGCCAGCGCCTGCGCTGTGGCCCTGGTCACTGTGGTGGGCGCCGAGGTCGTAGACCGGGCCAGCTTCCTCATCCGCCCGCCCACCCAGGACTTCCGGTACACCTACTTGCACGGCATTGCGTGGGAGCACGTTGCCGGCCAGCCAACCTTCGGCGAGCTGTGGCGGCACCTGCTGGAGCGGTTGGAGCCTGCGGCCTTCATCGCCGCCCACAACGCCGATTTTGACCGTGGGGTGCTGCTGGCCTGCTGCCAAGCCAGCGGCCTGGTAGCGCCGCCCCTGAATTTTCTATGCACCGTGGAACTGTCCAGAGCGGCGTGGCGACAACACCCCAACAAGCTCCCCGATGTCTGCCGCCGCCTGGGAATACCCCTCAAACATCACCACGCCGCCTCCGATGCCGAAGCTTGCGCGCGGATTGTCATTGCCGCCAGGCAGCAGGGGTTTTCCCTGGCGCCACTGCTGGGCAGGACCGGGGTTGCCGTGACCAGACCTGCGCCGGGAGCCGCCGGGCAGGAAAGACCATCCAGGGACGCGGTGGTGGAGCAGCTGGACCGGCTGGGCTGGCTTCGTCTGCAAAAGGACAACCTGGAGTTGGAAAAGCAGGCGCGCATTGAACAGGACTTGCCGCTGGAAGTGCGTAACAGGCTGGCCGCCATTGACGCCGAGTTTGCCCAGAAGGAACAGAGCCTCACTGAAGACATTGCCGCCCTGGAAGCCGAGGTGCGGGCAATGGCCCTGGACTTTGGCGAGACCGTGCGGGGGCAGTACCTGGCCGCCCAGTGGGTCAGGAGCCGCATCACTTGGGAGTCCAGGGGGCTGGAGAGCTACAGCCAGCAGCACCCGGAGATTTTGCAGTTCCGAAGAGAAGGCGAGCCGTCCATCCGGTTGCAACCCGTTAGACAGCCACCGGAAGAGTCGGAGTAGTTGGGCCAGGTGCAAGGCGCCCTCAGGCGCAGGGGCAGGTTTGAAACCCTCTTCCTGGGTCATCCAAACGCTGTTGACTATGGGCCGGGATTAGGGGATTGGGAGAAGCAGTAACCATCCCCCCGTCTCCCAATCCCAGCAAACCATCGTGTCCACGTCAGCCTCGCCCGCCGCATTGCCGAACCGCCCCCGCCGGTGTATCCTGTGCAATTATTGTCCGCAGATTGCTAGAGTGAACCAGCGAGGCGGAAGAGATTATGGATTACGGCGCAGAAGCCATCAAGCGGCACCGGGCCAGTCATGGCAAAGTTAGCATTGCCCCCAAGATGAAGGTAGAGACCATTGAGGACCTGTCCATCGCATACACCCCCGGGGTGGCTGCGGTGTGCATGGCCATTGCCAAGGACAAGGCAGAGTCCTTTGCACTGACCAATCGCGCCAACACTGTGGCAGTAGTCACCGACGGTTCGGCGGTGCTGGGCCTGGGCAACATCGGCCCAGAGGCGGCCATGCCGGTAATGGAAGGCAAGTCCATTCTGTTCAAGGGTCTGGCGGGCATTGACGCCATTCCCATCTGCCTGGCCACCCAGAACACCCAGGCCATCATCCAGATAGTGCGGGCGCTGGCCCCTAGCTTCGGCGGCATCAACCTGGAGGATATTGCCGCGCCCCGCTGTTTTGACATTGAAGACGGCTTGCAGGACCTGGGCATCCCCGTGTTCCACGACGACCAGCACGGCACCTCGGTGGTGGTGCTTGGATCTCTCATCAATGCCTTGCAGTTGGTGGGCAAGAAGTTCAGCGACGCCAAGATTGTGTTCTCCGGCGCAGGCGCGGGGGCTATCGCCTCGGCCCGGCTGTTAATGGACTACGGCGCCAGGAACATCGTTCTGGTGGACAGCCAGGGAGTCATACACCGCCACCGCACGGACTTGACCTCCATCAAGCGGCAGATGCTGGAGATTACCAACCCCGAGGGCGTGTCTGGCGACCTGGCGGCGGCCATGCGGGGTTCGGACGTGTTCATCGGCCTGTCGGTGGGCGGCCTGGTAAGCCAGCAGATGGTGCGGTCTATGGCCAAGGGCGCCATTGTTCTGGCGGCGGCCAACCCCGTGCCGGAAATTTACCCGGACCAGGCCAAGGAAGCCGGCGCGGCTATTGTGGGCACGGGCCGCAGCGACTTCCCTAACCAGATTAACAACAGCCTGGGCTTCCCCGGCATTTTCCGGGGCGCTTTGGATGTCCGGGCCACCCGCATCACCACCGCCATGAAGCTGGCGGCGGCGGAAGCCCTGGCGGGGCTGGTGGAAGAACCTACCACGGAGCGGATTATTCCCTGGTCCCTGGACCCCAAGGTGGTTCCGGCGGTGTCCAAAGCCGTGGCCCAGGCCTGGGCGGTGGAGTAGGGGCGACTCCTTGCAAAGCTGTGAGGCGGCTACCCGTAGGTGGTGGCCGCCTCTTCCTTAAGAACTGCCAATTCGTATGCGTTTACCCGCGTAACGGGTGTCCGGTCGGCCCACCATACTGTGCCGACGCTGCCGCTGCCCCGCAAGAAAGTGACGGCGCCTTGACCAGAGGCTTTCTCAAGGGCTGCTTTCCGGATGAACTCGGAGACTTTCTTTCCAGATTGTTCCGCGGATGCTGAGACCAGCATGAAATCCTCGCGCCGGAAGGCCACGGATACCACCACGCGGGAAGCTTTGGCCGGTTCGCGAACCTGGGGATGTTCAAAGTCCCAGGTCTCAGGCTTTTCCAACTCGCGCTCATCCTTCTGGTTCATGTCGCCTCCTGCTGCGGTCTAAGGCGGCCTGCTCTTGGAGTTTGCAAGGCCAAGCGGTAATGGGCCGCCATAGCGCACGTTGATGGGTTGCCTCCACGGGGATGGCAATGCACCCGCCGCTGTTGTCCCTTCCAACGACCAGAAATAAGCCCCGCCGTTGTCTCCGGTTCCTGAGAACTACGTGGGAGTTCTCCAGCACTTCGGTCACTTGCCGGGCCGACAGCCCGTGTACGGAGAACTTATCTTCGTTCTCGTCGTCAATTAAAAAGGCTTCGATGCGGGGGCTTGACGCCACACTACATATCACCTACACTAACACTACAATTGTAGTGGAATATAGGAGAGGTGTCAATGGAAGTCGAATGGCTCATTCTGGCAGATTCAGCCCAGGTGGTGGGCAACAAGCTGTATCTGCTGGGGGGCGGCTGGGACCGGCTCCAGGTAAATGCGGGGTTCCCGGTCTCGCACCATTGCGCCATCGCATTGGCCATCCGTGTGCCGTGGAACGAGACCAATCGGAAACATACTGTTCAGGTGGAAATAATCAGCGAGGCTGGGGAGACGGAGGAGCCAAAGCCCCTTGCCACCGTGCAAGGGCAGTTTGAGGTAGGCAGGCCTGCTGGGATCCCGCAGGGCCAGGACCAGAGATTCCAGTTGGCTTTTGAAACAAACTTGGCGCTGGAAAGGGCGGGCGTCTATGTCATTGTGGCCCGCATAGAGGGACAAGAGGTAAAGCGTACTCAGTTCACTGCAGCGCCCGGCCCCGGCGCATCAACCCGGCGCTGACGCTACCTTCACCGCCCTGATGGCCAAAAACAAGGGAAACTCTGCCCGCGCCCGGTTCTCCCCCCGGCCGGCAGACCCCGGCTGGCTCACCTTGTGGGAGGGCCACTCCTCCAGGGCGTTGGTCCACAGCCCAACCTCTGCCAGGCCGTTGACGTACTCCTGGATGGGCCGGTGGTAGGTCCAGGTCAACTGCTGCCCCGGCGTCTTGAAGGGCCGCATATCTATGGGGATTTTCAGCGGCGACAGGTAGCGGGCCTCCTCCCGGAACATTAGCTTGCGGCTCTCGTCCCAGCGCCAGCCGCTCTGCCGGGGGATGCGGAAGGCCGGGTGGGTCACTACCAGCGCCAGGCGGCCCCAAGGTCGTAGCAGCCGGGCCGCCTCCGCCAGCATGGGCTGCACCGGATCCATGTTCTGGGCCGCCAGCACGCAGGTTGCTGCGTCAAAGCTCCCGTCCGCCAGCCGCTCCAGCCTTCGCACATCTCCCACCAGGTAGCGGATGGCTTGGGGAGAACGCTGGCGGGCCAGTTCAATTAAGCGCGGCGAAAGGTCCATCCCCGTGACCTGGCCGCCCGCCCGGTGTAAGGCCCGGCTCACCGCCCCCTGGCCGCAGGCCAGGTCCAGCACTTTCTCGCCCTTCTCCAGCCCCAGCAACCGCAGCACGCCGGGGATAATTACCTGCTGGTGGAACTCGGTGCCCTGGTCGCTGGCCAGGGAGTCGTACCAGCCCGCCACCTGTTCCCAGGATTCTGCCTCCTGGGGCCGCTGCGTTTCTTCACCGGCGTTTTGGGGCAATGGCCTGCGAATTCGCGGCCCAGGCTTGGGGCGGAAGGATGGGCGAGGGCTACCCGTGGGATTGGGCTTGGCCCGCGGCAGGCGTCTGTTTCGGGGTGTGGTCATGCTGGTATTATACTGAATGTGCCACCCCTGGCGGGCTTGCTGCGGTGAATTCAGACAGTTGGAGGAAATCCTCCTGGTCCCCCTGGCAAAGGGGGTTGGGGGATTTCTAACCATGACACATTGCTGGAGGTTCCCATGCCGGAACGGATTACCGTGGAAATGCTGGATGCCATGCGCCCCAAGCTGGGCGCGCTGGTGACGGGACAGGCTAATAAGCTGCCGGGGCTGCAATACTGTGACCTGCGCATCGAAGTGCGGGAGGAAAAGGGCGCGGCAGCGGAGAACGGCCAGGAGAAGGCCAGCGCCGAGGACTACGCCTTTGATTTTGGGGTGCGGGTCATTGCCGGGGCCAGGAACAGCGCCGCGGGCTACTATGGCCGCGTCCTGGGGGCCGCCGACGCCGCCAACATTGAATCGGTGGTGTGGGATGGCATTCAGCAGGCCCACCAGCGGGCCAGGGCCAGCGCCCGCATGAAAAGCATGGCCCGCCGCCGTTTTAGTGAGCTGGGGGAGAGCCTGGTTGCGGCTAGCCTGGCGCCGGTGCCCATTGCCCAGGACACGGTGCCCGCCGCCTACACCATTGACCCCCGCAACGTCTCCCTGGTCGAGGCCATGAAGCTGGCGGTGGAGGGCTGCAAGCTGGTGCAGGCCCAGAGCAGCAACATCGGCTACTGCGCCGCCACCACCAGCACCTTCCTGCTGCGGGAACTGTTCCTCAGTTCCCAGGGGGCGGACATTGACCAGAGCTTTGCCCAGACGGAGGGCTTCGCCATCGCCATCTGTGGCAGCCCCCACGGCAACTATGATATCTACGACTCCACGGGCCACCAGCGCGGGTGGGAGCTGCTGACCCAGGGCTACCGCCAGGGGCCAATCGTCTTGCCCAATTTCATGGACTTCTGCCGCAACCTGGGGGCCACCGCTGCAGAAGTGGCCGCCGCGCCGCCGCTGAAGCCGCCTGACAAGGAAGTGGTGGTGGTTACAGACCCCCACTTCAACACCCTGCTGGTGCACGAGGTGGTGGGACACCCTTCGGAGTTGGACCGGGCGCTGAAGTACGAGACCAGCTACGCGGGCCGCTCCTGGTTCCTGAAAGACCTGCACGACAACCAGTTGGGCAAGCAGATTGCCTCGCCCCTGGTCAGCGCCTTCTCCGACCCCACCATGGAGGGCTACGGTTCCTTTAAGTACGACCACGAGGGCACCCCGGCCCGCCGGGCCTACATCATCCGCAACGGGGTGCTGGAAGAGTTCCTGAACAACCGGCAGACCGCCGCCATTATGGGTGTTGCGCCCAACGGCTCGGCAAGGGCCACGGAAGCCCACCTGATTCCCCTGATTCGCATGACCAACACCATCTTCGCCCCCGGCCAGCAGGCCCCCCAGCGCATCATCAGCGAGGTGGAAGACGGCTACTACGTAGCCGGCCACCGCACCCCCTCCATCGCCGAGTCCCGGGAGAACTTCCGCATCACCGCGGTGAAGGTGTACGAAATCAAGAACGGGCAGCTGGGCCGCCTGTACCGGGACGGGGGCATCACCTCGGACACGCGGGACTACTTCATGTCTATAGACGCCGTGGGCAATGACCTGCGGGTGAACCCCATTCCCAACTGCGGCAAGGGGCAGCCCATGCAGGCCAAGCGCATGAGCAACGGCGGCCCCACCATGCGCGGCGTGGCAAGGTTAACGGGGCCGGGGTAGGGGCCTACAGGAGGCCACGAGTAGGGAATTGCGAGGGAAAGAGGTTGACTCACCTACCTGGCCACTCCAAAATGGCGTCACGTCCTGGGTGGGGAGTTGTGAGAGATAGAGGTTAACGTATCTACCGTTACGTGGAGGCAGATATGGAGACTGTAGTTATCTTGCTCCTGCTGTTAGTCTTGGTTTTGGTCAGTGTGGTGCTGTTCCTGCTCTTCCGACGAACCAGCAACCAAACACCGATTGACACGTCAAGCATCATCCAAAGTGTGACAACACAGTTAAGCCAGACATCATTTGAAGCCCTAAACAAGGCCCAAACTTCGTTTCTAGAACTGGCAGATACGCGTTTCAAAGTGTTGAGCCAGGGTAGCGCCGCCGAACTGGATCAAAAAAAGACTCTCATTGACCAGCAGCTGAATGCCATGAAGGAAGAACTGAGTAAAGTGGCGGGTCTAGTCGACAATTTGGAAAAAGAGCGCTTCCCCGCAGTGCTGCGGAGGGCACAAACCTCTCTCCTAGAACTGGCAGAAACGAGCTTCAAGACTCTGAGAGAGGGTAGCGCAGCCGAACTCGACCAAAAGAAGAGTCTCATCGATCAGCAGCTAACCGAGATGAAGTCGGAGCTAGGCAAAGTATCCACCCTAGTTAGCGAGCTAGAAAAGGACCGGACACTGAAGTTCGGAGAGTTGACCAGTCAATTAAAGATGGTGGGTGACCAGACTGCGTTGCTGACCAGTACCGCCAATACGCTGAGGGAGGCATTGGCCAACACCCGGGTCAGGGGCCAATGTGGTGAGCGGATGGCTGAGGATATCCTCCGCATTATCGGGTTCCAGGAAGGCATCAACTACCACAAGCAGAAAACTGTTGAGGGTGGCCATTCCAGACCGGATTTTACCTTCTTACTGCCGGGGGGGCCAGTGTCTAAATATGGATGTTAAGTTCCCCCTGGAAAACTACTTGAAATGTATGGAAGCGAAAACCCAGCAGGAACAAGACCAAGCCACCAGTAGTTTCTTGAGGGATGTCCGAGGAAGGCTTAAAGAGGTGGTGACGCGGGACTACATTAACCCTGCGCAACACACTCTCGACTATGTCCTACTGTTTATTCCCAATGAGCAGATATACCATTTTATACATGCAAAAGATGGTACGCTTTTGGATGAAGCGATGAAGAATCATGTGGTACTTTGTGCGCCTATGACCCTGTTCGCTATCTTGGTGGTGATGCGGCAAGCAGCGAACAATTTCGCTTTGGAGCAGACTTCCAACCAGATTATTTCTGAAATGGGGGCGTTCAAGAAACAGTGGGACGAGTTCGTGAAGAGCATGGGCGCAGTTGGCAAACGCATTGAAGCTACCCAGACGGAGTATGAGTTGCTGGTGGGGAGACGCCGGCGGGCCTTGGAGCGTCCTCTTAATCGAATTGAGAATATCAGAAAAGTGAGCAATATCCCGTTGCCTGACGGCTTTCCTGAACTACCGGATGGAGACGAATCAGAGGGGCTGGAGCTCGATGAGGCAGAATCTGTTGAAAGCAACGACTGACATAGTGGTTCAGTCTGAGTAGGAGCATCACCGCTATGCAATCCCTAGCCGCGCTTAAAGCCGCCACCAAAGAAGCCCTGGCCTACGTCGCCGCCCAGCCGGGGGTCAGCGAGGCCGAGGTCTTTGCCGCCTCCAACGGCAACCTCACCGCCCGCCTGAACTACACCTCCCACATCCCCAGCACTGGGGTGGAAGAACCCAAGTCCATCGAGTCCTACGGCCTGGGCATCCGCGCCGCCTTCCGCACGCCCCAGGGCCTGGCCGTGGGCTTTGGCAGCGAACCCAACGACCTGTCGCTGGAAGGCACCCGTCGCGCCCTGGACAAGGCCCGCCAAGGGGCGGTGCGGGATCCGGAGTTTGTCTCCCTGCCCAAACCCACCGGGGAGCGGCCCACCCTTACCGGCAAGTACCACGACCCGGCCATCATGCGCCTGAGCAACCCCCGCCTGGTGGAGAGCGGCTGGCGCATGGTGGAAAAGGCCCTGGAGACCTTTCAATCTTCGGAGGATTTACTTAATCTGGCTGGCTCCCGGCAAGGGCTGCGGGACCTGGGGCTGATTCTAGGCGGAGATGTGGTGCTGCTCCAGGAGCGCATGGCCATCGCCTCTACTCACATGCCCAAAGTGCAGGCCGACGAGTCCACCATGGTCATGTCCTTTGCCACGGCTATGGTGGAGTCCCAGGCCGCCAAGGGCAGCGGCTGGTCGGTGGGGCGCACCCTGGCCGGCTTCACTGGCGACTCAGCGGCCCAGGCAGCCCGGCAGGCCATCGCCGCAGTGGGCGGCCAGCGGGCGGCCAGCGGCCGCTACCGGGTGATTCTGGGGCCGCAAGCCCTGGATGAAATCATGGAGTGGATATTGATGCCTGGCCTGCACCTGAGCACTTTCTACGCTGGGGCTTCGCCTTTCATGGGCAAGTTGGGCCGGACCATCGCTGGGGAGCAGCTAAACATCTACGATGACGGCGCGGCCCCGGACCTGGCTGGCTCCAAGGCCGTCACAGATGAGGGCTTGCCCACCGGCCGCACTGACCTGATTAAAGACGGGGTGCTTACTGGCCTGCTTTCCGATTACTACAACACCCAGCGCATCCTGCGGGACGCCAAGGGGCGGGAAAAACTGGGCGTTGACCCAGCCTCGGCTAGCCAGGCCATTGCACCCCGCAACGGCTTCCGGCCTGGCAACGGCGGGGGCCGCAACTTTGAATCCACGCCAGGCACTACCCCCACCAACCTGGTCATCCAGGGACGCCGGGGCTACAGCACCCAGGAACTGCTGCGGCTGGTGGGCGACGGCATCTACATCGGGCGCATCTGGTACACCTACCCGGTCAACGGCATCAGCGCAGGAGACTTCAGCGGCACCATCGTGGGCGACTCCTACATTATCAAGGACGGGCGGCTGGCTGCGCCGGTGAAACCCAACACCCTGCGCATGAACGATAACGTGCTGCGGGTGATTAACAACATCCTGGGCATTGGCAGCCAGCGGCGGGGCACGGTGCGCTGGTCCTCGGACCAGATTACCTGGGCGCCTGAGGTGGCGGTGGCGGACTTCCAGCTGGAGGAGATTAGCGAATACATGGAGCGGGTGTATTAGCAGCTATGCCCTCTGACCACGTCAATCTCACTCAGGACGACGCCCTGGCGGTCATCACCCTGAACCGCCCAGAAGCCCGCAACGCCCTGTCGCCGGAGATGCTGGGGGCATTGGGCCGGGCGCTGGCATTCTGCCGCAGGCCAGAGGTGCGGGCGGTGCTGATTACCGGCTCCGGCGGGGCCTTCTGCGCCGGGGCTGACGTGAAGGACTTTGTGCAGTACTTGGACGATGGCGGCCCGGAGGCCCTGTCACACCACCTCCGCTCCCTGGCGGATACCCTGCACCGCGAGGTTATCCTGCCCCTGCGGCGGCTGGAGAAGCCGGTGGTGGCCGGGGTCAACGGCGTGGCTGCCGGGGCTGGGTTCAGCCTGATGCTGGCCTGCGATTACCGGGTAGCGGCGGAGAACGCCAGGTTTATCATGGCCTATGCGGGCATCGGCGGCACGCCCGACGGCGGCAGCACCTGGCTGCTGCCCCGGTTGGTAGGCCAAGCCAGGGCTATGGAGGTCTATTTTGCCAGCCAGCCCCTCAGCGCCACACGCTCTCTGGAACTGGGCTTGGTCAGCCAGGTGTGCCCCAGCGAAGGCTTTGGCCACCACGCCCTGGAGATTGCCCAGCGGCTGTCCCAGGGGCCAACCGCGGCCTATGGCAAGGCCAAGGCCCTGTTTGACGCCGCCTGGGATGCCAGCCTGGAAGCCCAGCTGGACGCCGAGGCCGCGGCCATCAGCGAAATGGCCCAGACCCACGACTTTCAGGAAGGCATCCGCGCCTTTGCCGGCAAGCGCAGGCCGTGGTTCAGGGGGAGGTAAAATGGTGGATACTGCCTTGCTCCGCAAAGAGTTCATCAGTCTGGCCAAGCGACGGCAACGCCCCGGCGCAGGCAGCGCCCCCGCATTTTTGAGGGAGAGGACGGCCCAGATGCAGTTCCCCAACCTGACTCAGGTCCTCAGCCCTATTCCCTGGGCAGTGGTGAGTGGAGTGGCTACACGAATGTATATGCCAGAGCGTTTTACCCAGGACCTGGACATTGCCATCATGGTTGAGGATGCTTCCCAGGCCCGGCGCAGGTTGGCTGAGGCGGGCTATGTCCACCAGGGTGAGCTGTCCACCGGCGGTTCCTCGTGGCGGTCGCCCCAGGGCGTGGCGGTGGACGTACTGGAGGTTCGGGAACCCTGGTTCAGCCAGGCACTGGCCCAAGCCCAGGACAATTGCGATGCCCAGGGCCTGCCAGTGCTGCCCTTGACTTATCTGGCGCTGATGAAGTTCCAGGCTGGGCGAGTCCAAGACCTGGCGGACGTAACCCGGATGCTGGGCCAGGCCAGCCAGGAGACCCTGGACTCAGTGCGCCGCCTCTTCGTCCAGTATTTGCCCGCTGACCTGGAAGACCTGGAAAGCCTGATCCAGCTAGGGCAACTGGAGATGGGGCCGTTTGAACCAGGTGGAGAGGCGTAGGGGCAAAAATTCATAGACCCCCGACTTTCAGAAGGCCTCCCACTCACGATTCATCGAGGTACCTGTGTCTTTAAAAAGGGAAGCAGCCGGTGGTAGGTTTGGTTTCAGTGCGCTAAAATCTGGCGGACAGATTGAGTAACATGATTTGTCCTATTGTCCGGTATAATATTGATTGAGGCTTCCTCCATTGAGTTACCATGTGGTACTCACTCCTAAAGCCAGAGAAATGTTGCTGGAAATCCAGGACCGCTGTGCCCGGCAACTGGTATCAGTACGCATTAATACTCTGGCCGAAGAACCGGAAAAGAATGGCAGCCCGCTCCTGGGTGACTTGCGTGGTTTTTTCAGCATTCGGGCTGTTGGGCAGCGCTACAGGATCGTCTATAGAATAGATCAGGAAAGCGCGGTGGTGCAGGTGGTGGCTGTTGGAATTAGGAGGGAAGGTGATAGGGATGACATCTACAATCTGGTCCGGCGGTTGGTCATACTGGGGCTGATAGGCCCGCCTAACTGAACGATAATTTTGTAGGACGACACAGATTATGGCATCTAATGACAGACTGGGCGGCGTCAACAGTATTTCTATCACGGAGGCGCAGTATGACTTGGTCCGGCTTCAGGAGCAGCTAGCCGGAGGACAACAGGCGATGGCTTTGACCCAGAGGGGCAAGCCGGTTATGGCGTTGATGGCTTGGGACTTGTACCAGTCCATTGTAGAAACCTTGGACATCCTGGGCGACCCTGACATGATGGTCGCCTTGCGCCAGAGCATCCAAGAAGCCACGGAAGGCAAAGTCATTTCTTGGGAGACGGTCAAGGCAGAACTGGATTTGTAGGAGGTAGCGCTCCCCCTACTTCAGCTCCACCACCGTCACGCCCTCGCCGCCGGGGCCTTCCCCCGAGGCCGCCGAGGCCACCAGCGGGTGCCCCGCCAGGTGTTCCCGGATGGCCCGCCGCAGCGCCCCGGTGCCCCGTCCGTGGATGATGCGTATTTGCCGCACCCGGTCCAGGGCGGCGTTGTTCAGCAGCACCTCCACCTGGTCCAGGGCCGACTCCACCCGCTGGCCTCGCAGGTCCAATTCCGGGTTTATGCGGGGGCGCTCCGCCCGCTCCAGGCGCACGCCGGAAACTACTCCCGCTCGCCCTGAGCTTGTCGAAGGGCCGCCACGCCGTGGTTCGACAGGCTCACCACGAGCGGTTGTTGATGCGGGGTATCCCTCCGCCTGCTTTTCCAGTTGGTAAAGGGGCATCTTGGCCCGCATGGTGCCCAGCAGCACCTCCACCTGGCCCGAGGCATCGGGCGGGCTGATGACCTCCACCGGCCTGGGAATGCCTCGGATGTACACCCGGTCGCCCTCTTTGAGCTTTTCCTGCCAGGGGATGCGCTTCACTTCAATGGGCTGCCACTGGGGCGCGCTAATCTCCCGGCGGATTTCCGTAAGGGCAGCCCGCACACCTTCCAGCGGTTGTGCCCGTGGCGCAGGAGTTGCCGATGGCATGGGTGGCCGCTCCAGCGCCCTTTCCGCCTGCTGGAGTTGGGACATCAGGCCGCTTACCTTGTCTTGCAATTCTTGACGTGCTGCCTCCACCAGTTCCACCCTGGTGGTCTCAATGTCCGCCAGGCGGGCCTCCATTTGGGCTTGCTGCTCCCGTGCCTGAGCCAGGGCGGCCTCCGCCTGCTGGTGCAGGTCTTGCAGCCGCAGCCTCTCCTCCTGTAGCTCGTGCAGCAGATCATCGGTGGCGCGCTGGGTGGGCGACAGCAGCGACCGGGCTTCTTGCAAGATTTCCGGCGCCAGACCCAGCCGGTCGGCAATGGTCAACGCGTAGCTGCGTCCTGGCAGCCCCACGGTGACCCGGTAGGTGGGCGCTAAAGTCTGAGGGTCCAGGTCTACGCTGGCGTTGACCATACCCGGCTGATCCTGTACGTAGCGGGCCACCGCCCGGTGGTGGGTGGTGGCCACCAGCAGCACCCCCCGGCGCTGGAAGTAGCCCAGAATGGCCTGAGCTAAGGCGGAACCTTCCTCCGGATCGGTGCTGGTGCCCAATTCGTCCACCAGCACCAGGGAGCGGGCCGTGGCCTGGTCCATGATGCTGCGCAGGTTCTGGATGTGGGAGCTGAAGGTGGACAGGGACCGCTCAATGCTCTGCTGGTCGCCGATGTCGGTATAGATGCCATCCAGCAGCGGAATGCGGGCCTCGTCGGCGGGCACGTGCAGCCCGGCGTGGGCCATTAGCGCCAGCAGCCCTGCGGTCTTCAGGGCCACGGTCTTGCCCCCGGCATTGGGGCCGGTAATGAGCATTACGTTGGCGCTGGAATCGCCCCCCAACTCCAGGCTGATGGGCACCACCCGGCCTGAGAGCAGTGGGTGGCGTGCCCGCACCAGCTTTAAGTGGCGGCTTTTTAATTCCCCCCTTTGTAAAGGGGGGTTAGGGGGGATTTCCGCCCCGTCCTGCGTGGAGACCTGGGGCGGCGCCGCCCGCGTATCAATGGAGCAGCGGCCTTTGGCCATGGCCAGGTCCAGGCGGGCCAGAATATCCAGGGTCAGCCGCAGGTCGTCGCTGGCGTAGCCCACCTGGGAGGAAAGCTGGCGCAGCACCCGCTCCTCCTCATGCTCCTGGGCCAGACGCCCTTCCCGCCAGCGGTTGCCTTCCTCAATGGCGCTCATAGGCTCAATAAACACCGTGGCGCCGCTGTCCGACACGTCGTGGACAATGCCGGGCACCTTGGACTTGGCCTCCGCCTTGATGAGCAGCACCATGCGGCCGTTGCGCTGGGCCACAATAGGCTCCTGCACCAGTTCCAGGCGCTGCAAACGGCGCAGAGTGCGCTCCATGGACTCGTTCAGGTGCTGGTAGGCGGCGCGGGCCTCCAGGCGGAGCTGGCGCAGGGTGGGGCTGGCGTCGTCCAGGATTTCCCCGGCGGGGCTGATGGCCGAACGTATAGCCTGCTCCAGGTCCCCCAGTTCCGGCAGATTCTTGGCCAGGCCTGCCAGCAAGGGCAACTCCGTGTGGCGGGAGAGGCCGGCGCGGTTGTAACGCACTGCCTGGGCCAGTTCCTGGATGGAATGCAGCTCCTCGCCCCGCAGCACGCCGCCCAACGACGCCCGCTGGATGCAGCCGCGCAGGTCCAGGGCGGGGCCAAACTCCAGCCCGCCGCTCTTTTCCAGGAACTGGCGGGCCTCGGTGGTCTCTTGCTGAAGGGCTGTGATGCGGGCCAGGTCGCCGGAGGGCGTCAACGCCAGGGAGGCCTCCTGCCCCATGATGGTGCGGGCGCGGGTGGCCAGTTGCTGGCGCACCTGGTCAAACTCCAGCAGCCGCAGGGTGCGGTCAAATCCGCCCAGGGGTTGGGAAGATAAATCCCCCCTGGCCCACCTTTGCAAAAGGGGGGGATGGTTTATTTCCTCTTGCAAAGGGGGGTTGGGGAGATTTTCCTGGTGGGCTAGGCCTGAACTACTTATGCTCACGTTAATTGCGTCCGTGGTAGGGGTGACGTATGCGTCGCCCCTACGGCCGAGGTAAAAATTTCTGGGACATCGGATTGTCAGAGTCCAATTCCCATTGAACCGGATTGTTCGCTATGTATTGGCGAATTCGGGTTAGTTCGGCATCACCCTGGATGACGTGCTCGTAGAAATTACGTTGCCAGACAGGCCCCACAGCCGTTCTGGAAAGTTCGTTGATTTGCCTGCTGGCGGCCGATTTGAATGAACCTACGATGGCGCTTAATGAGCCACGCCGTGGCCCCGATGCCCCGGTTGGAGCCTGTAGGGGCGACGTATGCGTCGCCTCTACGTCAATGATGAACAATATCCCATGCACGTGATTAGGCATGACCACAAACTCGTCTAACCGGACCAGTTCAAAGTGTTTTGGAATGGCTCTCCAACACGCTGCCACGCATTCGCCGGAGTGATTGAGGCGCATCACCCCCCCGCCGCCACTTCTCCGAACAGACATACTCTATTTTTGGTGCAAATGGTTACAAAATATGCTCCAGGCTGGGCATAATCATAGTCCTTCAGGCGTAGCGGTTTCCTGGACCTGGTTGTCATGTCACTTGGCCCGGACTTTCCCAGTCCTGCCAAAAATCAGGCCCGTCACCAAGGGGATGAAAAAGGTTGCAACGTAGTAAATGGTCACATCCAGGTCGTAGTATCCCTGGGCGTTAAAGGCCTGCACCAGGAATACGTAGTCCAGGACAATGGCCACCGATACCCAGACTGCCGCCACCAGCAGATAGTACCAGAGAAACGTGTTGGTATTGTGGAGCCGCTTGTACGCCGCCAGCGCCGTAACAGGCAGCAGCACAGCCAGGATGGGCCACCCGATAAACTTTATTGGCACAAACGAGAACAGCATCATGCCCAAGCCAAAGCCAACAGCCCATAAGATGAGCCCCCAGCCAATGGTGCCCAGGAGCATTCGCTTCATCACAATTTTAACCGCTTCACCTCTGCCCCTCACCTCTTATCCCCTCCTGCAAGGGGAGAGGAGGCTAACTGCGCCCTCTCCCTCCTTGGGAGAGGGTTGGGGTGAGGGTGAAGACCTACATCCTGACCTTCCCCCATGGCGAGGGGGATACACAGAAGGGGTCGTCCAAATCCTCTGGCCCCCCTTCTGCAAAGGGGATTGGGGGGATTTCGGTCCCCAGCCCCTCACCATTCCAAATGGTACACCCGGCTCTCCCGCAGCATACCAGCTACAGCCTCCAGGGCATCATGTTTAGGGTCTCGCACGTTCAGCCGCCGGTCCAGGATGCGCCCCTGGAACTGCGCCAGGTAGTCACACACTTTGCGGAAACCCAGCAGGGTCAGCCGCTCGCCCCCCAGCAGCACGTAGTCCATCTGCCGGGCGTAGGGGCCAAACTGTTCTCGCACCACCTGGCAGGCCGCAGTGTAAAGGTGGTGGGCCTGCTCCTGCCGCCTTCTCTGGAACCGGGCCGAGGAACTCCCCCCTTTGTGGTGGCGGGCGTGCACCAACCGGCTGTCGGTCTTGGAAGAAAGCAACCCCTCGCCCCGGTACACGGCCACGGAATAGCGGCCCAGGCGCAGCAGCACCACCCCCACAGTATAATCGGCGGCCAGCAGCGCCCGCAGGGGGCCGGTGTCCCAGGTGGGTGTAAGCTGGAACTGCAACACCGGAAAGGGCGGCAGGACTACCAGGGCCTGCGCCCCAGCCCGCAGCCCCACTATGCCGGTGTCCGACTCCAGAACCGCATCTCCCAGGCGGGACAGCCGCTTGCGCCAGGCCAGCCCCGGTGGGCCGGACTGCTCCAGAAAGCGTTCCCCATCCGGCCCGGGCCGCAGGTACAGGGAAGACACTGCCATGTCCGGCGTGGGGGCGCGCAGGTCCAGCATCCATTCCAGGGGAGTTCTGCCAATGGTGTGGTGTGGTGGCATTGTTGTTAGATTATATGCCCTAACCCCTTCAGTCGCATTGACATAAGGGGTAAAATTAGGCCATTCTACGGCTGGCATCCCGCATCCCATTGTAAAGGAGTCGCCATGATTTACGAGATGCGTACCTATACCCTGAAGCCTGGCAGCGTTGAGCAGTTTGAGAAAAACTTTGCTGCGGCCCTGCCCAACCGGCTGAAGCTATCCAAACTGTCCGCCTTCTGGCACACGGAAATCGGCCCTCTGAACCAGGTCATTCATGTATGGGAGTACAATGACTTGAACCAGCGCGCGGCCGTCCGCGCCCAGGCCGGCAAGCTCCCCGACTGGCCGCCCAAGAGCGACGGCGCCATCCTGGAGATGCAGTCGGAAATCTACAACCCCGCGCCTTTCATGCACCCCCTGGGCAGCCGCGACTACGGCCAGGGCAACATCTATGAGATGCGCAGCTACACCTTCCAGCCTGGCACCATGCCCCAGGTCATTGATCGCTGGACCCAGTGCATACCCTACCGGGAAGAGTACTCTCCCCTGGCGGCGGGAATGTACACCGAGCTGGGCGGCTTGAACAAGTGGGTCCACATCTGGCCCTACAAGAGCCTCAACGACCGCAACAAGGTTCGCGCCGAGGCCAGCAAGAGCGACCACTGGCCTCCCGGCAAACTGGGCGCACTGCCCATGGTCCGCCAGGAAAACAAGATTCTAGTTCCTGCGGCCTTCTCTCCAATGAAGTAGGCATTTTACAGGGGCGACGTATATGTCGCCCCTGGCTTTTCCCATTGATGCCCTGCAGAAAGAAAAGGAGTCGCCATGATTTACGAAGTACGCACCTACACCCTCAAGCCCGGCGCCACCGCGGAATTTGAGGCCCGGTTTGAAAAGCGCCATCCCTACCGGGAGAAGCACTCCAAGCTGGCGGCCTTCTGGCACACGGACATTGGCCCCCTGAACCAGGTTATCCACGTGTGGGAGTACCAGGACCTGAACCACCGGGCCCGCGCCCGGGAGGCGGCCAACAAAGACGCCAACCTGCAAAAGCTGCCCGGCGGCCGCGAGTTTGTGGTGGAGCAGCAGTCGGAAATTTACAACCCCGCGCCTTTCATGCACCCCTTCGGCAGCCGTGACTACGGCAAGGGCAATATTTACGAGATGCGCAGCTACACCTATGCCCCCGGCGATATCCCCAAGGTTCTGGAAGCCTGGGGCAGCGCCATCCACATTCGGGAGGAGTTCTCCCCCCTGGTGGCGGGCATGTACACGGAACTGGGCGGGCTGAACAAGTGGACCCACGTGTGGGTCTATAGGGACCTCAACGAGCGCGCCCGCCTGCGGGCCGAGTCCCGCAAGCCCGGCACCGGCTGGCCCCCGGCGGCAGGGGTGCGCCCCGTCAAGCAGGAGAACAAAATCATGATTCCTGCTTCCTTCTCACCGGTGAAGTAAGGCATTCCTTTGCTCTGGCAGGGGCGGACCAACGTCCGCTCCTGCTCCAGGCCGTTTCACCTGCAGATAAGGTAGAGTAGGGGCAGACCTCCATGTCTGCCCTGGCCCCTTCCTGGACACATTCGCGATATATCCGAGATACGTCCAAGATATGCAATCCGACTCCCCAGACATTCAGGCCCTTAAAGCCGCCAACCAGCGGTTCTATGAGGCCTTTGGCGCCCTGGACTTGAACAAGCTGGAGGAGGTGTGCGACACCTCCTCCCAGGCCTTGTGCGTCCACCCCGGCTGGCCGCCGCTGGTGGGCTGGGACAACATCCGGCAAAGCTGGGAGAACATCTTCAACACCACCACCCTCATGCACTTCAACATTCAGTATGTGCAGGCGGTGGTTTTGGGGGATTCCGGCTGGGTCACCTGCGTGGAGAACATCTCCAGTGTGCTCCAGGGCCGTGCCAGCAACTTTGGCGTACTGGCCACCAACATCTTCGTCCGCACCCCCCGGGGCTGGCGGATGATTGCGCACCACGCTTCGGTCCGAGTGTGACCCAAGGGTTGCCCCTCTTTGTGATTCCCTGTGGTGTCACGGTACTGGTTCATTTTGGGTCTCGTCATTCCGGCGGAAGCCGGAATCCAGTAGAGCACGGCAACCTAGTGCATATCTGGGCACCCCGACTTGTCGGGGTGCGACGAGTTGAGTCCTGGGGTCAACTGAACCACTGCCGGTGTCACTTTCCAAGCCCATTGATATGCCCATGCCTGGTACAATGGAGCAGTGGGCCAATGGGGACGCCCAGTTTGCCAGCGTCCTCAGCCTGCCCGCCGTTTGTGCAAGTGTCCATCAGGAGCCACAGGGATGACTGCCGACCCTTCCAGCCTGACCCAAACTGAAAAAAACTTGTGGAACGCCATCGTTGGCGAAGCGATGGCCTATCTCAAGTACAACGCCTTTGCCCACCAGGCCCTGGAAGAAGGTCATCCGGAGGTGGCCCAGGTCTTTCAAGAAGTGGCCGGGGCCGAAACCATTCATGGGCTGAACCACCTGCGGGTGGCCGGAGCCGTTGGCTCCTCTCTGGACAACCTGCGGGCCGTGGTAGAGGGAGAGTCCAAAGAGTTCAGCGCCATGTACCCCCGCATGATTCAGCAAGCTAGAGATGAGGGCCGCGCGGACGCCGCCGGTTCCTTTGCCCTGGCCATGGAGCGGGAGCGGCACCACCTGGCCATGTTCACCCGCGCCCTGGAGCAGTTGCAAGCCAAGCAGGCCGCCCATCTGCCCAGAGCAGCAGCGCCGGCGCAAGCCCAGCCTATGCCAGAAGCGGCGGTTGCACCCCCTGCGCCTCTGCCCGCGGTCCCAGAGGCTGCTGCCCTGGGCGTGGAGGACTACACTGCGGCGACTATGGAACTGGATAAGGAGCGGTGGCGGGTGGCCTCCCTGGGAAGGCTGCGGGAGGTGGTCTTTGGCGCCCAGGATGGGCTGCTAAGCACAGTGGCCCTGGTCACCTCGGTGGCGGTGGCAGTGGGCAACAATGCCACGGTGCTGGTGGCCGGGCTGGCTGCCGCCCTGGCGGGCATGATTTCCATGGCCAGTGGCGCGTACCTGGGTTCCAGGGCGGAACAGGACGTGCAGCGGGCCGAAGTTGCGCGGGAAGCGCAGGAACTGGAGGAGAATCCCGCTGAAGAACTGGCGGAGCTGGTGGTGGTGTTCCAGCGGGAGGGCCGCAGCTATGAAGAGGCCAGCCGAATGGCCGGCGAAATTTCTCAAGACAAGGAGCTGTGGCTGAAAACCCTGGTGGAGAAAGAACTGGGCATCAGTACGGAAGAGACTACCAACCCTATCAAAGACGCCCTGGCTATGGGCGCTTCCTTCATCCTGGCGGCCCTGGTGCCCATTGTCCCCTACTTTCTCCTCCAGGGTAATGCGGCAATTGCTGTCTCGGTGCCAGCGGCCCTGCTGGGACTATTTGTCCTGGGCATGATTAAGGGCCGGCTGGTGCGCCGGTCTCCCATTCTGCAGGGACTGGAGATACTGGTTATCGGCAGCATATCCGCGGGCCTGGGTTTCTTGCTGGGGGACGTCATCCCGCGGCTGATTGGCTAGCTGGACTTTCTGGCTGGGGGCCAAAGGCATGTGAGGCAGACGCAGGTGTCGGCGCTGGTCTCACGCGTTTACAGGTGTGAGTCTGTAAACTCTGCCAAACTGACTCGCTCTGCTGATGTTTTCTTGTCTCAGGGCATCCCGCACATCGTTCAGCCTCTGGGCATCTGCCAGGGACAAATATGGGGCCCACCCTGTCTCATCATCAATCAGTTCAATATCTACTTCTGCGGCGTATTTCCCCTGGTGTACCAGCCTGGTTCGGCGGCGCTTTTTGTTCATAGAACTCTCTATTCAGAGACCAGGGTCTTTCGATTGTCTCCGAATGTAGGGGCAGAACTATGTGTCTGCCCTGTGGCTGATGGGTCTGTCCAGGGCGCACCCCGACTCGGCGGGGCACCCCTGCCGAGCGGGCTGAGAGTCGAAAGACCCTGGTTCAGAGACTCGCGCCTCTTGACGGGATATGAGATTTAGAATCAACTGGAAAGTTTGGCTCATCTTTTAGGCAGAGCCTGTCCAAAGCCAATAACAGGTCTCTAATTTGGAGGCCAGTGTACTTGGCTATACGCGCCAGCATTCGGGGACAGATTTCTTCATTATCGTGGAAGGCGAATACAAAGTCTGGCCAACCTTCTCTGGCAAGGGTGCGGTGTGAACTTGATTGTCTCTTGATAGTCCAGCCGATGCGCAGAAGTGCTGCCAAGACCTGGCGCGCTCGGGTGCTGGGCCATCGGTTCATGCAGCATGGAAAGAGATGTTAAGAGAGTCGGGACCGGTTTCACCATCCTCCAGGCGCTCCGCCATGACCCGCAACGCCAGGGCCTGAACCTTGGCGCGCACCTCTTGTGAGGTGGCGCCATACACCATCACCCCAGGCAGTTCAGTCACCTCGGCAATCCATCGTCCGTCCTCTTCCTGCTCTATCGCAATGGTGAAAGTCAGTTCCATTGCCACCGTCCTGGCTAGCTAGCCCACCCGCCGGTACAGCCCCTGCACCGCCTTTAAAAAGTCCACCGGGTTGTCCCCCGCCACCAGGTGGCCCGCCCGGGGCACCGTTACGGTAGAACAGTTGGGGATTACCTGCTGCATCTTCTGCATGGTGGCGTCGGCAAAAATGTCGCTGTCGCCGCCGCGCACCACCAGAGTGGGGCAGTCAATGCGTGCAACGGCCTCCCAAAGCTGCTCTGGCGTCCACTGGGGTTGGCGCAGGCCCGGAGTGCGCAGCGCCTTGTCGTACTTCCAGCTCCACTTGCCGTCGGGGCGCTGGCGGATGCTGTATTGCAAAGACCCCAGCACCTGCTCCCGGCTGCGGCCAGTGTATTCCTGCACCCGGCTGGCAAACTCTTCCAGGGTGTCCAGTTCGTCGGGCAATTCCCGGAAGTTCTGGATGCGGTTGCGGCCCCGGTGCTGGGCCTCCGGCCCGGTGTCCACAATCACCAGGGAGCGGAGGGTCTTGGGGTGGCGGGAGGCCCAAACGTAGCTGTTGCGCCCGCCCATGGAATGTCCGATGAGGTGGAAGTTCCGCAGCTTCATCCCCTGTACAAAGCCATCAATATCCCGCTGGTGCGCCTCAATGGTGTAGTCGCCGTCGGAGGCCCAGTCGCTGTCGCCGTGGCCGCGCTGGTCCAGGGCCAGCACGTGGTAATGTTCCGACAACGGCAGGCTGATGAAGTCCCAGCTGTGGGCCTGCTGCGACCCGCCGTGCAGCATTAAAATGATTGGGCTGCTGGAATTTCCCCATTCCAGATAGTGGAACTTCATGCCATTGACCTGTAGTTCGTGGTCGGTGGGGGTGTTTTCCTTGGTGAAAGGCACTCCCTTCTGGCGTGCCGCTTGGTGCAGCGATAGTCCCAATGAATGGGCTGCCATGTCAGACCTCCCCCCCTTGCATCCTGGTATGAGTCCCCTTATGATACCCCGATTGTCAAGGTTCCAAATCTGGGTAGTGTATCAGTTTGCCCCAAACCCAAACTCGTCGCACCCCGACTTGTCGGGGTGCCCAGATACTTGCATGATTTAAGGGATCTTCCTAGGTTCCGGCTTTCGCCGGAACGACGAATGGCTAATTGATACACTACTCAAATCTGTTCCTTTTCCGTACAGTCGGTGCTATCATTATACGGTTGAAAAATAGGGCCTTACTCTGGCAGGAGCTTGGACCCGTCCAACTGAGGAGATGCAACTACCATGACCACCGAGGCGGTTCAACTGGAATTGGAGCCCAGGGAGACCCTGGGCAAGAAGGTGCGGCGTCTGCGGCGCACCGGAGTAGTGCCGGTGCACCTTTATGGCGCTGGGCTGGAGTCCCGCGCGCTGCAATGTGAGGCCAGGACATTAATTCGTGTGCTGGCCCGGGCAGGCGGCAATACGCCGGTTACTCTGCGAGTGCACGGCGAGCAAAAAGAGCAACTGGCCTTTGTACGTGAGGTGCAGTGGCACCCGGTCAAAGGTGAATTGCTCCACGTGGACTTCCTGGCCGTCCAGGCTGACCGCCCGGTTTCCGCCCAGGTGCCTGTGGTGCTCCGGGGGGAGTCTCCTGGAGCCATTCAGGTCAGCGGTATGGTGGTGCTGCAACTGCGTGAGCTGGACCTGGAAGCCCTCCCTCTGGAAATTCCCCACCAGGTAGAAGTGGACTTGCGCCGCCTCACCGACCCCTCCGGCACCATCAAGGCGGGGGAGATTGCTTTGCCCGCTAGAGTTACGCTGCTTAACGATGCCGACGAAGTGGTGGTGCGCATTGAGACCCGCCGTGCTGCGGTGGAGCGGGAAGCTGCTGCTGAGGGTGAAGCTCCGGCTGCGGGCGAGGCCGCCGGTTCGGAAGAACAGGCTTAGCAGCCTGGGCGCCTGTAGAGTAAGGCGCTTATGCGCTCTGAGCGACTGCGTTAAAAAATCGTAACTGCCCAGGCGCTCACCCTTAGACAAGTTCAGGGTGAGCGGTCTTTTTCGCGTGTGGTGAGCTAGCCGAACCATGAGCGGACAAATTGACGCAAGCTCTCGAAAAAGTGTTTCAGGCTAGCGCGCAGGGGTGATACATACGTTACTTCTGTGTGCACAGGACAGTGTAGCTGTTTTTAGCTGTTGGAGGTGGCGCCATGTACCTGGTGTATCTTGGTGAGTCGGGCGGCACCGGCGCCAGCGTCAACGACCCAAATCAAGCGTACCACGTCCACGTGGGCTTGCTGGTGCATGAGCGGCAGTCCATCTCGGTGAATGGGGAGTTCACTGCCCTCTGGCGGCGGCACTTTGGCAAGTCCCCTGGTGAGGCCGATACCCCCAAGCTGCTGCGCGGGGCTGATGTATATCAGGGCCGGGGCTTTTTCTGCAGCTGGACACCCCAAAAGCGGGGTGAGCTAATCCAGGACTGCCTGAATATCCTCATTCGCCGCGAATCCCCGTTAATAGTTACATACATTGACAAACGGGAATTCGCCAAGGCTCGCACGCGCTCCGACAGCCCCGCCGCCCTGTGGCAGACACCCTCAGAACCGGCGGTGGGCAAGCTCCTCTTTGCCCTGAATATGTACCTGGACGAGATGAGCTTGTCCACCCTTACGCCCTCCCAGATGGGCGACCCCCGGTCCGAAGTCCCTACCAACGACTACGCTCTGGTGGTGGCAGGAGAAGGCCAGTCGGTGGAGCCGAGGTTCATCACCCAGTTCATCAACTCGGAGACGGATATGCCTTCTCCGGCGGTGCTGGAGAGCCTTTGCGTGGCGGATGCGGAATACTCGGTATGCACTCAGTTGGCTAACCTGTGCGCCTACTTTGTGCGGCGGTGGCTCCAGAACCCCTCAGCCGCCCACGCCTACTTCGACGCCTTGCGGGAGGGCGGTGTTATTCAGGTAGTTTACCCGGTGCAGTTTTAACCTGCTCAGTAGTGGTAGCGCAACTGGGCAATAAGCAAGGCATCGCCCTCGACCTTGTAAACAATGCGGTGACACTCATCCAGCCTGGCTTTAGACTCTTGCTGTATCTGCCGGGAGGTTGGCTTGGCTTCTCCATCCACGTTTCTCACCGAGGCTATGCGCCAGCAGGCCATCGGCCAGGAAAGCCCGCCGGTGTGCCTGGAAGTGGAGAAGGGCGCCATCATCAAGTTCGCCCAGGCCATCGGCGATGGTAACCCCCTGTTCAACGATGAGGCTGCTGCCCGCAAGACCAGCTATGGCGGCCTGATTGCGCCGCCCACCTTTCTGCGTTCTTTAGGCCAGATTCGGCCTGACTTACCCTTCGATATTCCCTTGCACCGGGTGCTGGACGGCGGCAGCGACTGGGAGTACTTTCAGCCTGTGCGCCCCTGTGACCGCATCACCGCCGTTGCCCGTATAACCGACTTGCGGGAGCGCAGCGGGCGCTTGGGGCTGATGCTCATCAGCACCATTGTCACCACCTACCGCAACCAGTTCGATGAGGTGGTGGCTACCCAGACCAACACCACCATCCGCTACTGAGAGGCCAGGGATGGCTGAGCAGCTTTATTGGGAAGACGTGGCCGAGGGCATGGAGTTGCCACCCCTGGTCAAGAATCCCACCACACGGCAGTTAGTGCAGTATGCCGGAGCCTCCGGGGACTTCTACGAAATTCATTACGCCCTGGAGTACGCCCGGGGCAATGGCCTGGAGGGGGTAATCCTCCACGGGGCGCTGAAAAACGCCTTTCTGGGCCAGTTGATGACCGACTGGATGGGGCCGCAGGGCGCACTGAAGCGCCTTTCCTGCCAGTACCGAGGCATGGACCTGCCGGGCCGTCCCATCACCGGCAAGGGCACGGTGACTCGCAAATACCAGCAGGACGGGCAATTCCTGGTGGACTGCGCCATCTGGCTGGAAAATGCCCAGGGCGAAAAGACGACTCCGGGAACAGCCACGGCGGCCCTGCCCAGCCGGAGCGTTGGGGGCTGAGGGGCGTGAACCCCATCCCAGCCTTCCCCCTTAGTAAGGGGAAGGAGAATATGTTTCCCTCCCCTCTGTGAAGGGGGAGGGCCAGGGTGGGGGTCATTGCCCCGCCTGACCTCTAGCTAAGGAGCAGTTTCATGGGTGACATTCTCCAGGACAAAGTAGCCATAGTTACCGGTGCGGGCCGGGGCGTGGGTCGGGGCGTCGCCAGGCTGCTGGCCGAAGAAGGCGCCAGCGTAGTGGTCGTTGACCCCGGCGTCAACGTGGACGGCAGTGGTTTTGACCAGTCAGTGGCCCAGCAGGTGGTCAATGAAATCCGCCAGGCCGGGGGCAAGGCTGTGCCCTGCACCGAATCGGTGGTCACCATGTCTGGCGGTGAGAAAATCATCCAGACCGCCATAGACAACTTTGGCAAACTGGACATTGTGGTCACCTGCGCTGGCATCCTGCGGGACCGTATGATTTTCAACATGAGCGAGCAGGAGTGGGACGACGTAATATCGGTCCATCTCAAGGGCACCTTCGCGGTGGTCAAAAACGCCTCCATCCTGTTCCGGCAGCAGCGCAGTGGTCGCATCATCACCTTCACTTCAGAATCGGGGCTGATGGGCAACTCCGGCCAGGCCAACTACGGTGCAGCCAAGTCCGGCATTGCTGGGTTCACCAAGGTGGTAGCGCGGGACCTGGGCCGTTACGGCGTCACCGCCAACGCCATTGCCCCGCGGGCCAGCACCCGCATGATTGGCAACATCCCCCAGAGTGCGTCGGAGATCCGCGCCCGGGGCGGGGTTGCGCCCATTGCAGGGGAAGAGGACCTCTCTAACCTGGACCCTGATGATGTGGCCCCCTTTGTCTGCTACCTGGCCAGCGATTATGCCGCCAATATCAACGGCCAGACCTTTCTGGTCTATGGCGGCACGGTATCGCTCATGTCCCAGCCCCGGCCCCAGCGCTCCATATTCAACCCGGAGGGCTTGTGGAAGCTGGAGGACTTGGCCCCTCTGTCCCGCAACTATCTGACCAAGGACATCCCCAACCCGGCGCCCCCGGCGCCGCCCCGGTAGCAACGCTCCAAGTCCGAGCTCTTTGTGAGGTTTTTGGACCATGCTAGGAGAGAAAATTGGTAGCTATACAGGCAAGACTACCAGCCAAAGGGTTCTGCCCGCCGAAGGCGGCGCGCCTCGGGTGGAGAGTTCCTTCCAACTTAGTGGTGACATCCTCGGTGTGGACGCCACCACAATAGTGACCTACGTCTCTAGGGTGCGTGCCGATGGGTTTCTTTATGGAGAAGGTCAAGGTGTGGTCATGGGCAGTGGGGGCGAAGTGGCGACTTACATGGGGTCTGGGGTGGGAAGATTCTTAGAGGGTGGCAGTATCAGTATTCGTGCCGCCATATACTATCAGACATCATCAGAGAAATGGGCTCGACTTAATGGCATTGCCGTGCTGGTGGAGCATGAGATAGACCCGGAGGGGAATGCCAAAGGCGGTTATTGGGAGTAGAAATAGCGTACAAGTAGGCTTCCCCAATTTATTTAGAGAGGTTTGAGCGCCATGTTGGGCAAGAAAATAGGCGAGGGCACTGGCAGGATCTCCAACCAGCGGGTATTGCCCCCGGAGGGCGGTATGCCCAAAGTGGAAACCTCCTTCCTGGCCGATGAGCAGGTACTGGGGGTGCCTGCCAAGACTATGGGCACCTATGTCTCCAGCTTGCGGCCCGATGGGCGGCTGTTTGGCCAGGGCCAGGGCGTGGTAATGGGCAGCGGCGGCGAGATGGCTACCTGGACCGGCAGCGGCGTGGGCACTTTCACCGGCAACGGCGGCTTGAGCTGGCGGGGCGTCATCTACTACCAGTCTGCATCGCCCGCTTGGGAAAGCCTTAATGGCGTGGCTGCGGTGTTTGAGTACGACGTTGACTCGGAGTGGCATACCAAGAGTGCTGCCTGGGAGTGGAAGTAGTGGCTAGTCTCCTTCAAAATAAAACAGCCATAGTTACCGGCGCGGGCCGGGGCGTGGGCCGGGGCATTGCCATGCTTATGGCCGCGGAAGGCGCCAGCGTGGTGGTGGTTGACCCCGGCGTCAACGTGGACGGCAGCGGTTTTGACCAGTCGGTGGCCCAGCAGGTGGTCAACGAAATCCGCGAGGCGGGCGGCAAGGCTGTGCCCTGCGCTGAGTCTGTCGTTTCCATGTCCGGCGGGGAAAAGATTATCCAGACCGCCATAGACAATTTTGGCAAGCTGGATATCGTAGTTACCTGCGCCGGAATCCTGCGGGACCGCATGATTTTCAACATGAGTGAACAGGAGTGGGACGACGTGAT
Organism: SAR202 cluster bacterium; assembly: GCA_016872385.1. Lineage (GTDB taxonomy): Bacteria > Chloroflexota > Dehalococcoidia > Lucifugimonadales > UBA3495 > SHYG01. Next base: position 47,056 of record VGZV01000013.1, read on the forward strand.
TGCGGTGCACCTGAAGGGCACCTTCAACATCGTCAAAAACGCTTCCATCCTGTTCCGGCAGCAACGCAGCGGGCGCATCATCACCTTCAGTTCCACGTCGGGTCTGTACGGCAACTCCGGCCAGGCCAATTACGGCGCGGCCAAAGATGGCATTGCCGGGTTTACCCGGGTGGTGGCGCGGGACCTGGGCCGCTACGGCGTCACCGCCAACTCCATAGCACCCAGCGCCAATACTCGCATGATTGGTAGCGTGCCGGAAGAAGCCCGCACCCTGCGTTCGGCCCGGGGCATCGCCAGCGGCGGCGCTGCGCCCACCTTGCGGGGCGACCCGGAGGACGTGGCCCCCTTCACCACCTGGCTGGCTTCGGACGAAGCAGCCCACGTCAACGGCCACGTCTTTTACGTCACCGGCGGGCTGGTGGCCCTGCTTAACGAGCCGGAGCCGGTCAAGACCATCCGCAAGGAAGGCCGCTGGACCGTGGACGAACTGGCGCGGGTGGTGCCCGCTACTATTGGCATGGAGCTGTTCAACCCGGCCCCCAGCCAGGTGCCCCGGACGTAGCATGTAGCATTCGTCTCTCTTTATGATGGGAGAGAGTTTGGGTGAGGATGATTACCTCTCACCTCCATCCTCTCCCACAGGGGGAGAGGAGTTCTTTGCCCCCTCTCCCTTGATGGGAGAGGGCCGGGGTGAGGGTGATATCCCCAACTCTATTTACGAGGTACTCCCATGATTCACAGTTTCAGCGCATCCTACGCCGGCCACATTGTGGACGACCACCTGGGTCTTCAGGGTATGCCCGCCAACGACCGGAATTACTCCAACGAGAAGCTGGCCCAGGCTTTTGATTGGGCTCTGGACTTTGCCCAGCATCTCGACGGCTTTGGGTACGATGAGCTGTGGATGGCGGAGCATCATTTTCAGCCGGAAGGATACGAGTGCATCCCCAACCTGCTGATGATGGGCCTCTATCTGTCCACCCAGACCAAACGCCTCAAGTACGGCTGCGGCTTCAACATCACCCCCATGTGGCATCCCCTGCGCCTGGCCGAAGACTTTGCCATGGCCGACATCTTGTCCGGTGGCCGCGTCATCTTCGGCGTGGGCCGCGGCTACCACTCCCGGGAGGTGGAGACCTTCGGCTCCCCCATGCTGGACGCCGATGCCAACCGGGAACTGTTTGAGGAGCAGGTGGACGTGCTGCTGAAGGCCTTTAATCAGGAGTCCTTCTCCCACCAGGGCAAGCACTTTCACATTCCCCCGCCGGTGGCCTACCGCGGCTACACTTTGGAGAAGATTAGCCTGGTGCCTCGTCCCACCCACGGCCCCGTGGAAATCTGGCAGCCTCTGGTCAGCGGCAATCCCAGGGGAATAGATTTCATGGCCAAGAAAGGCATCAGGGCGCTGCTGGCCACCACGCCGGAGCCGCTGCTGGGCCAGCGCCTTACCCTGTACCGGGACGCCTGTGCCGCCCACGGACGGGAGCTGGCCCTGGGCGAGGATACTGCTCTGGGCTACCGCATGTTCATCGCTGACACCCAGAAGAAGGCCATTGACCTGGCCCGCCCCTACTATGAGGAGGCCATGAAATTCGCCGCGCCCCTGGGTCTGCTGCCCCTGAAGCCGGAGCAGATTGCGGCGGTGGCCGACCCCGCCAAACGCCGGGGCGTGCAGCTACCCACTCTGGAGGATGCGGTGAAGGGCGGCTCCTGGCTGTGCGGCCCTGCGGAAATGATTGTGGAGCACCTGAAGAGTGTGGAGGAGAAGTACCCCGGCGTGGAGCGGGTGAACGTGGCGGCGGTGATGGGTATGCCCCGGCAGGTGTTCAAAGACCAGCTGACCAAGTTTGCCGAGGAAGTGATGCCGGCCTTTGCCAAGTAATGGGCATCGGCATTTCAGGGCGCAGGATCGTAGGGGCGGGTTTCAAATCTGCCCCTACGTATTGGTTTGAGAAGGCGCCTCCGGGTACGCCGGGTGGGTCAGTTGGTAGTAGGTGAAGGCCCCGCGCATCCCCTGGAACATCAGGTAGCCCAGCAGCAGCCGCACCGGCAGGGCCGTCCAGTTGCCCCAGCCCAGGGCATAAGCGGCGGCCTCGCTGAGGGCAAAGTACAGAAACAGCCCCGCCGCCGCTACTCGCTGGCGCTTCACCACTCCCCAGGACAGGGCGGCCAGTAAAGCCGCCTCGGTCATCAGAAAGGCAAACTGCCAGCCGCTGACCAGGGGATGGCCTTCCGGGTCCCGGGACAGGTAGGACATCAGAGCCACTGCCAGGTTAATGGCCGCGGCGGCAAACCCCGCAATCCAGGCGTTGCGCATCCGCTGCCGGGACCTGAGCAGGTCGCCGCCAATGAGAAACTTCCACATGGTTAAAGCCAGTTCTGTTTAAAGATGGTGGTTAACTCCTTCTCCCCTTGTGGGAGAAGGCTGGGATGAGGGGATACACCCCCATCCTAACCTTCCCCCTGGCCAAGGGGGAAGGGATGGTTTCCTGCTACTTGTTTACAGCCTTGGCGCCCGGTCAAACACGCCCCGGCTGATGTCCGGCTGGAGCTGCTCCGCCAGGCGGATGGCGTAATGGTCGGTCATACCCGCCAGGTAGTCCACCGCAGCCTGCTGGGCATCTTCCCCGTGGCTGAAAAAGACCTGGGGAATGTGGTCCGGACTGTCCAGCAGGTGCCGGTACAACAGCCGCACCATCTCCCGCGCCGCCTGCGACTCCTCGCGCTGGCCCAGGGGCAGATACACTTGCTGGAACATGAAATCCCGCAGCAGGTTCATGGCCCGGCGCACCGGCAGTCTCATGGCGATGGCTGGCGGTTGGCCCTCCGGCCCTTCTTCCAGGCCGGTGGAGGCCCAGGAGGCCTGCACAATGTCCGTCACCAGGGCGTTGATGCGCTGGGAGTGGGTGACGCCCAGAGTGCGGTTGGCCTCGGTGGGTAAGTCGGAGACTTGCAGTATGCCGGCACGGACAGCGTCGGCAATGTCATGGTTCAGGTAAGCCACCGCGTCGGCCAGGCGGCAAATCTGGGCTTCCAGGGATAATCCCTCTGCGGCGCTGGCGGCCAGAAAGTCGCCTTGGGGCTTGGAATGGGACACAATGCCCTGGCGCACCTCCCAGGTAAGGTTCAGGCCCTGGCCATCCTTTTCCAGCCGCTCCACAATGCGCAGGCTCTGCTGGGCATGGGCAAAGCCCCCAGGGGCTAGCTGGTCCAGGGTGTTCTCCCCCACGTGGCCAAAGGGCGTGTGGCCCAGGTCGTGGCCCAGGCACATGGCCTCCACCAGGTCTTCGTTCAGGTTCAGGGCGCGGGCAATGGTGCGGCCTATCTGGGCCACTTCCAGAGTGTGGGTCAAGCGGGTTACATAATGGTCGCCCACCGGGGTAATAAACACCTGGGTCTTGTGCTTAAGGCGGCGGAAGGCGTTGGTATGGAGGATGCGGTCCCGGTCCCGCTGGAACTCGGTGCGCAGGGGACAGGGTTCCTCTGGCCGCTCCCGGCCCCTGGAAAGGCGCGAGCGGCTAGCGTGGGGCGACAGGGCTTCCTCCCGCTGCTCCAGCCGCTGCCGGACCGTGAATGTGTCCTTTTCGGCCATGCCTGGTTTCCTTGGTGGATGAATCTTCATGATGTAGGGGCGACGCATGCGTCGCCCCTACGCACGTGCGGATTAGGGCGCAGCCCCGACAGGTCGGGGCGCCCCTGTAAAGTTAGCCCTCCCGCAGGGGGATGCTGCCCCACTTGATGGTGTCGGGGTTGGCGGACAGCCCTTGGCTGCGGGCCAGTTCCCGCAGCTGGAGCAGGGTGGCGTTGACCTCCGGCGTCAGCAACACCCATTCGGGAGCTGGCGGTATCCAGTAGGGCGAGTTGATGCGCACCACCTGGTTCTGCGCTGGGTTCAGATAAATGCCAAACTGGGTAGTTTGCTGCATGGTCTCACCCCTATGGGAGTTAAACTGCCCCCATCCTGACCTTGCCCCCCACCAGGGGGAAGGAGATTGTTCCCTCCACCTTGCTAAGGGGGAGGGCTGGGGTGGGGGTCTAAGAGGGTGTCTAAAAAGTGCTGTGCACTACCAGCGCTCACCCTTCGACAAGCTCAGTGTGAGCGGTTTTCCCGCTCGTGGTGAGCCTGTCGAACCACGAGCGCCTAGCCTTTTTAGACACATTCTAAAACAACTCCTTCTTAAACACCAAGCGCTCCAGTCCCCATTTGCCGGAGCCGTAAATCATAAACACCAGGAAGGCGGCAATGAGCGCCAGCACGTCTATGCCGCTTTCGGGCCGCAGGGGAAAATTCCCATGGGCAGGGCAAACCAGAAGAAGGCCACCAGCATTTCAATGACTGCCAGGGTCGCCGCCCAGCCGGGTCAGCACCCCCAGGGCAATGGCCGTGCCGCCCAGCACTTCGGCCAGGCCGGCAAACCAGAACAGGCTGCCCACGGGCATGGTGCCATAGTCCCACAGCCAGCCGGTGAGCTTGGGCAACCCGAAAATGAAGAAGAGCACCCCCAGCAATACCCGTGCCAGGAGGTAAATCTCGTTGCCGGATTTATAGTATAGCTTACCCAGCATTTTGTGCCTGGCCTTGGTTGCTGGGGGCCAATGGCCGCCCCCGCGTGGCGACGAGGTAGATTACGTAGAGCGCCACCTCCGCCGCATCTATGGCGACGGAGATTCCCGCCATGCGGCCCAGGTATTGGGAGCCAAAGATAAGCGCCAGGCTAACGAAGGTGGACTTGCTTATCACCGCCAGCGTCAGAATCAGCCTACGATGGACTGGCTTGAATGCGCCGTAGATGAGCAATGCGCCGGTAAGGGTAATCAGCGCGCCCCAATTGCGCACGATTATCTCTGCCAGCGGCCCGGACAGCGCCTCGCCAAAGTTGGACTGCAGGGCGGCCTGGGGCGCCACCGCAACGTAGAGTACGGTGCAGGTTAGCAGGCCTGTCACCAGCATGACCCACTTGAATTGCGCTACATACCAGTTCACGGTTTACCTGCCCCGGTCCAGTTACCCGCGCTGCGTCTCCCCCTTACCAGGAGGAAGGTGGCCTTGCACGAAAACTGTCATTCTGAGGAGTCCCGACGGAATCGGGACGACGAAGAATCTAGGAACCCGGCCAACCAGTCTCGACGAGCGTTCATACGACAGCGTTTTTTTAGATCCTTCGCTTCGCTCAGGATGGCATTTCCCGTTAGGCTCAATCACTTTTCGTGCAAAGCCAGGAGAAGGTCAGGTCTGGGTGTGCTAGGGGATCACCGGCTCAATAAGGATGGACTCCTCGCGGCTGGGGCCGGTGGAGATAAGCCGGGCCTGGCAGCCCACCAGTTCTTCAATGCGGCGCACGTAGGCCGCCGCCTGGGGCGGCAGTTGGGACAGCCGCGTGGCGCTGGCGGTAGGTTGGTCCCAGCCGGGCATCTCTTCGTAGATAGGCTGGCAGCGGGCCAGCAAGTTGGTGTTGGCAGGGAACCGGTCCAGTTCCCGCCCGTCTGCCCGGTAACCCACGCAGATTCTTACCGAGGGCAGCCCGTCCAGAATGTCCAGCCGGGTCAGCACCATGCCGGTAAAGCCGTTAATCTGCCTGCTGTACCGTCCCGCTAAGGCGTCAAACCACCCAATACGGCGGGCCCGCCCGGTGGTGGTGCCAAACTCATGGGCTTTCTCGCGCAGTTCGTCCGCCTTGGGGCCGTGCATTTCAGTAGGCATGGGGCCGCCGCCCACGCGGGTGCAGTAGGCTTTATAGACACCCACCACTTCTACTATAGCCTGGGGATTCAGCCCCAAACCGGTGCAGGCTCCCCCAATGGACGGCGACGACGAGGTGACATATGGATATGAGCCGTGATCCAGGTCCAGCAGGGTGCCCTGGGCGCCTTCCAGGATTACCCTCGCCCCTTGATCCAGCAAATCCTCAATTATCTGCTCGGTAGGCTGAATATAAGACCCCAGCCGGTCTGCCCAGACCTGGCATTTGGCCAGCAGCTCATCCAGATCTAGGGCTTTGCCGCCCAGCACCTTGGTAATCAGGGCGTTTTTGAAGCCCAACACCCGTTCCAGCCGGGGCCGCAGACCCTCAATATCCAGCAACTCGCCCATCCGGATGCCGATACGCCCCGCCTTGTCCATGTAGGCTGGGCCAACGCCCCGGCCGGTGGTTCCGATGGCCCCGGAGCCGCGGGCCTTCTCTTCCAGTTGGTCTTGCAGGACGTGGTAAGGCATAATGACGTGGGCGCGCTCGCTGATGTAGAGGCTGCGGGTGTCAATGCCCCGGGCGTTGAGGCCGTCCAGCTCCCCTAGCAGCACGTCTGGGTCCACTACCACGCCGTTGCCGATGATGCCGCGCACGCCGGGCCAGCAGATGCCGGAGGGCACCAGGTGAAGCTGGAACTTGCCCCGTTCGTTGACTACGGTATGGCCGGCGTTGTTGCCGCCAGCATAGCGGACCACGCAATCCGCCCTGCGGGCCAGGTAGTCAATAACCTTGCCCTTGCCTTCATCACCCCACTGGCCGCCAATGATGGCGTAAGCTGGCATCGTTCCTCGCGAAAAACAAAGCTGGGCAACGTAGGTAGGGGCACCCCGTGCCATCGGGATGCCCCTGCAGGCCCACGGGTGAGTATAGCAGAAAGCCTATGCCTTGCAAGGGGGAAATAGGGCGGCGGCGGGGCCGTTTCAATTCAGTGGGTTTGTAGGGGGGCCCTCGAGGTGCCGCGTTGCTGCGCCCCTTCAGTTAGGGCGTGAATGCAACGACCCTAAAGGCGGGTCCCGTTATGTGGGGACGGTTTTCTGGAACTGGGGAACAACCTGTTCTGCGAAGAGGCGAAGGCTGTGTTCCGCAATCTCCCAGGGCATTGGGCCCAGGCGGAAGTGGATAATCACTCCTCCAACGTCCATGTTTTCCAGCGCCGCCAGCTTTTCGCAGACGGTCTCTGGAGAACCATAAATCAGCCCTTGGTCCACCGAGTCTCTGGCGGGGGCGCGCAGGGCGTCGGCCAGAGTGTCCAGTTCCTGGGAGGTGTTCCAGCGGCGCCGGGCCTCCGCCAGGTAGGTGCGCATGGCGCGGAAGGCAGGCACTCCCAGGGTCTCGGCCTGGGTGTCGGTGTCGGCCACAAAGACATTGCGCCATACCCAGGAATCCGACAGGTTGCGGGCAATAGCCGCCTCGCTGTAGCCTGCTTCCGCCATGACTTGGCGATAGGCATTCAGGCGCTGCCGGGTAGTGGCATCGTTCTGGATATTCATCAAAAAAGGACGCCCCTGCCGGGCCATCTCTAGGGTGGACTCCATGCCGGAGCAGGCCCGCAGTATTGGCGGGTGGGGTTTCTGGAAGACCTGGGGGCGCAGCGCGGGCAAGGCCACCTGCCAGAAGCGTCCTGCGTGATAATAGTCGGTGGTGGTCCAGGCTTCCCGAATAATCTGCTCTGCCTCCAGCAGCCGTTCCTGGGCCTCTGCGGGGTCTATGCCGTACCCCCGGTACTCGTACAGGTTGAAAGCGCTGCCCCGGCCCACGCCCACAATCATCCGTCCCTGGCTAATGTTATCTATGAGAGCCACTTCTTCTGCCAGGCGGATAGGGTGGTGCAAGGCCATTTGGGCCACTGCAAAACCAATTTTGATTTGGCGGGTGCGGGCAGCGATGGCGGCTGCGAAGGTAAGAGGGTCAACATAGGCACAGCCGCCGTCAAAGTGGTGTTCAGCCAGCCACAAGGCGTCAAAGCCGAGCTGGTCTGAAAGCTCGGCTTCCCGCAGGGCATCACTGATTACGGTGAAGTCCTCTTTGGGAGAGCGGCTTTCTGGGAAGAGGAAATTGCTGAACTTCATGGCTCCGTGTACTCCTCCACCGCCGCCTGGTTCAGTTCCAGCCCCAGGCCGGGCCGGTCGCCCAGGTGCAGTTGGCCGTTATGTGCCACCGGCGGGCGGTGGTACACCTTATCGTAAATCTGCTCCCGCAGCAGGTGGAACTCGGTAAGCCAGCCGTTGGCGACCCCGGCAATCAGGTGCATGTTCTGCAAGTACCAGCCGCCGCCGTTGGCCAGGGGCAGGTGGAACAGCTCCGCCATGTGGGCCACCTTCAGGTACTGGGTATAGCCGCCGCCGTCCAGGACGTTGGCCTGCATCACGTCCACCGCGCCGCCCATAATCATGTCCCGGTTGTCCCAAACGTTCTCGCCGTGGGCGCGGGCCGCCAGGGGCACGGTGGTGTGCTTGCGCAGTTCCGCCATCAGGTGAATGTCCTTGATGTAGACCGGGTCGTCGAACCAGGTGATGTTGTACGGCTCCATGCGGCGGGCCAGTTCCCTGGCATGGGTAAAGTCCATCTTGCTGTTGCCGTCCACCATGAGCATCACCTTGTCGCCCACGGCTTCCCGCACCGCCTTGACCCGCGCTACGTCCGCCGAAACGTCCTGGCCCCGGTCCTTGGCCACCACCTGCATCTTCAGCTTGTCGTGGCCTTCCCGCACTTTCAGCACCGCCAGTTCCACCAGCTGCTCCAGATTGTAAACGTTGAACCCAAAGGTAGTATAGCAAGCCACCGAGTCCTGGGATGCGCCGCCCAGCAGCCGGTAGATGGGCTGGTTCAGGCACTTGCCTTTGATGTCCCACAGGGCCTGGTCCACCGCGCCGCAGGCCCGGGCCACCACGCCGTCCCGCACCCGGTAAGACTGGCCCAGCTCCCAGCTAGCCTCGTTCCAGATTTGCTCGGTGGACATGGGGTCTTTGCCCGCCAGGAAGGGGCCAATCTCGCGGTTAATCAGCTCCCGCACGGCAAACCGCTCCTGGTCCCGGGAGATGCCGTGGCCGGTAATGCCCTCGTCAGTCTCCACCTGGCACACCAGCATCCCTTCCACGCGGGGCGTTTCCGTGAAGGGAAACTTGATGGGCACGCCAAGACATCGGGCCGTAACGTTGGTCACTTTCATGTTCTAACCTGCCTTTTACCCCCACCCTGGCCCCCCCTAGCCAAGGAGGAGGGAACGGTTGCTCCTTCCACCTTACTAAGGGGGAAGGCTGGGATGGGGGTTATCTTTACCACTTCTTGCCGTGTATGTACCTGAAGGCAGCGATGGCCGCGGTGGCCCCGTCGCCCGCCGCGGACACTAGCTGGGCCGCCGAGTTTTGCCGGATATCCCCCACGGCGTACAGGCCCGGCACCGAAGTCTCCATCCAGGCGTTGACGGGGATGTGGCCGGAGTGGTCCAGCTTGACCAGCTTTTGTACCAGGGCGGAGTTGGGCTGTGCGCCTACGTAAATGAACAGCCCTGCCAGGTCAATGCGGCTTTCCAGCTTGCTGACTGTATTACGCGTCAGCACGGCGGAAACTGTATCCTGCCCCATGACCCGTTCCACCACGGTGTTCCACAGCACCTCCACCTTGGGGTTCTGGAGCAGCCGGTTTTGCAACGCCTGCTGGGCGCGCAGGTGGTCCCGCCGGTGGAACAGCAAGACCTGCCCCGCGTACTGGGTGAGGGTCAGCGCTTCGTCAACTGCAGAGTCGCCGCCGCCTACCACACCCACTGCCTGGCCCATGTACAGGGGGCCGTCGCAGGAGGCGCAGTGGGAAATGCCCCTGCCGGTGAACTCCGCCTCGCCGGGGATGCCCAGGTGGTTGGGATTGGAGCCAGCCGCCACGATAACCGCCTTGGCCCGGTAGCTGCCTGCATCGCCGGACACCAGCTTGTGGTCGCCGTCCCTGGCCAGGCTGGCGGCCTCGCCCATCAGGAACTCCGCCCCGGCGTTCATGGCCTGCTCTTGCACCAGAGGGCCTAGTTCTGCGCCGGCGATGCCCTGGGGAAAGCCGGGGAAGTTCTCAATCTTCTCCACGTTGATAATGCCTGCCCCGCCCATCAAGCGTTCCAGAAGGGCGGTCTTGAGGCCATAACGGGCGGCGAACAGGGCGGCGGTCATGCCTGCCAACCCGCCGCCAATAATCAGGACATCGTATTCATCAGCCAAGGGTGAAGACCTCCCTGCCATTGTTTTGCCAGGTCATCGTTATTCCAGCGCAAGCCGAGCCGGTGCGACGAGTAAGAGCCTATCCTAATAACCGTAGAGAGCGCAAAGAACGCAGAGAGTTTAGATTGGTTTCCTATTATCTCAGTTATCTTGGCGGTCTCCGCGTGCTCAGCGGTGAGTTTTTAGGTAGGAACTAAGCCTTGGCGCAAGCTCCCCTGCCTGGAGCGCTGGCGCTGCGGTGCTGGCTAAATATAGTCGCCGCCCGTTTGGAGTGTCAACGCGGCGAATTGACTCACAATAAAAGTTACCTAAGGAGGATACG